>CAWBIG010000152.1:0-12683 GCA_963788435.1 uncultured Acidobacteriota bacterium
GCCCATGACTGATACCGCCCTTGCCGCCCCGCTGACAGCCACTCCCCTTGCCGCCTGGATGGCATCGGGCGATACCCAAATCCGTGTCGCTCCCGCGCACGGCGTCCTTACGCCTGTCCAGTTGGACGGATTCCGGGCTGAATTAGAGGCGCTGGCCTCTGACGCCGCTCTGCACGATCTGGGATGGCTGCGCCGCGTCAAGGTCCGCGGCGAGGACCGGTTCCGCTGGCTCAGCGGCATGGTCACCAATACCGTGAACGACCTGGCGCCCGCCGCCGGCGCGTGGAACCTGGTGCTGAATGCGCAGGGCCGCATCCAGGGCGACCTCACTGTCTGGCGCAAGCACGACAAGCTCGAAATCGAATTCTCCGCCGATCAGGCCGAGCGTCTCCTCGCCCATCTTGAGCACTTCATCATCATGGACGAGGTGGAACTGGTCCCTCGCGACGATTCCACTGCTCTTGGCATTACCGGTCCGCGCGCAGGCCAGGTGCTTGCCCGCCTCGGACTGCCCGCGCTCCCTGAGCCAATGACTCACGTTGCCGCTGACTGGAATGGCTTGCACCTGCGCGTTCGCCGCACCTGGGGGACGCTCGGCGACCACTACGAGCTCTGGACCACCACCGGGACCGTGGGCAAACTGTGGAAGTACCTTGTGACCGGCGGAGCCACCCCGGTCGGTTCCGGCGCCGTCGAGGCGTTCCGCATCGCAGAAGGGATTCCGGCCTACGGAATCGACATTGCGGAGCGCGACCTGCCCCAGGAGACCTCGCAAACTCGCGCCATCCATTTCAACAAGGGCTGTTATCTCGGCCAGGAGATCGTGGAGCGCATTCGCAGCCGCGGCAACGTACATCGCCACCTGCTGCCCCTTGAGCTCGACGGCCCCTTGCCCGCGGCCGGTACGGCGCTTACGCTGGACGGAGCCGACGCCGGCCACATTACCAGCGCCTGCGAACTGGCGCTGCCCGCCGGCATGCGCCGTTTTGCGCTGGCCATGGTGCGCGCCGAGGCCGAAGCCCGCAATCTTCCCCTGGAATACACCGCCGCGGAAACCGCTGGAACCGCGCGGCTGCTTGCCGTTCCACCAACCCTTTAACTCCCCGCATACGCAAGGAACCATGAGCGACAATCCAAAATTCGAAGTCATCGATCGCCGCAAGTACAAGGCCGACGAAGAAGCGCGGGAAGCCGCATCGGAAACGCCCGCTGACGCCGCGCCGCCGCCCGCGCCCAAAACCGAGCCTGCTCCCGCACCCGCCGCCGGCCCGCGCCTGGTTACGCCGCAACCGCCGCAACCGGAAGAGGATGAGTTCGCCGGCGAGCCGCAGTTGCCGCCTCCGCCCACCGCCGAGGAGTCGCGCCAGCAGAAATCCGCTTATGACGCCTCTTCCGAGCGCCTTGAAGACCTGATTCGCGCGCAGAATCCGGGCGCCGGTCCGCTGCCGCCGGTCACGTTTGAGCAACTGGTCCAGCAACTCTTCCTTTCCGCCATGATTCAGATGGGCGGCACGCAGGCTGAAGGCCAGCGCCGCGTCGATATCGTGGGCGCGCGCCAGACCATCGACCTGCTCGGCATCCTGGCGGAAAAGACCAAGGGCAATTTGTCCGACACCGAGGACCACATGCTCCAGACCGCGCTCTTTGAGGCGCGCATGGCTTTCCTCGAGCTCACCAACATGATCACGCTCCAGGGCGTTCCGGCACCGCCGCCACCAAGAAAGTGATTCAGCACAGGTTCGCCTAGGTCGCGCCCTCGCGGCGCCTGCTTCGCTTCGTCATTCCTTCACTTTTTCACTCATTCACTCTTTCACTGATCACTGTCCACTGAACGCTGTCCACTTTGCACGCCACCCTCACATTCCTCGGCACCGGAACCTCCATGGGAGTGCCCACCGTGGGCTGCGCCTGCGCCGTCTGCACCTCCGCCGACCGCCGTGACCAGCGCCTGCGGCCTTCCATCCTGGTGCGCTGGAACGCCCCGGCCGATCCATCCTGCCGCCGCGCCGTGGTCATTGACACCGGCCCCGATTTCCGCCAGCAAGCCCTCGCCGCGCATCTTACCCATCTGGATGCAGTCCTCTACACCCACTCGCACGCGGATCACATCTTCGGCATGGACGATCTGCGCCCGCTGAGCTTTGAAGCCCTGCGGGCCGGCGGTCCCATCCCGCTCTACGCTTCGGATGAAACCGCTGCCGTCCTGCGCCGCGTCTACGACTACACCCTTTCTCCCGATGCCACATACTCGACCCGCGCGCGCGTCGAAATCCGTCCCCTTGCCGACTGCACCCGCGTTCACGAGGCCGAATTCATCCGCGTGCCGGTGCTGCATGGCGATATGGAAGTCTCCGGCTTTCGCTTCGGCGACGCGGCTTATCTGACTGACGTGAGTGCCATTCCCGAGTCGAGTTTTGCCTTGCTGAAAGGCCTGGAGACGCTGGTGCTTCCCGCGCTGCGCCACAAGCCTCACCCCAGCCATGCCACTCTGGAGCAGGCCATCGCCTGGGCCCGGCGCATCGGCGCGCGCCAAACATGGCTTACCCACATTGCGCACGATCTGGGCCATGAGCAGACTTGCCGTATGCTGCCTTCCGGCGTCAGTCTGGCCTGGGACGGCCTCGAAGTTCCCGTCCATTTCACCCCGGCAGGCGAAACCGCATGACCGCCGTCTACCGCTCGCTCGGCGAAATTCCCGCGGGCCTCGCGCCCTCGGTGGCCGCTATTGGCAACTTCGACGGCGTGCACCTGGGTCACCGGGAGATCCTCCGCGCAGTCATTGCGGAAGCCCGCGCGCGCGGCCTGCGCTCCGCCGCCATCACTTTCGATCCGCATCCCGAGCAGTTTCTCCGCCCCCAGCAGGCGCCCGCCCTGCTCACGCCGATGGACGAGCGCATCCGCCTGCTTTCGGCTACCGGCCTGGATGCAATCGTAGTGTTGCGCTTCGACGCGGCTCTCGCCGAACTTACCGGCAGGCAATTCGTTGAGCAAATCCTGGTGGCCGCGCTCGGCGTGCGCTCCCTGCATGAGGGCGGCAACTTCCGCTTTGGCCACAAGGCCCAGTGCGGCGTCGCGGAGCTGGCCGCATTCGGCCGCGAGTTCGGCTTCACCCTCACCGTGCACCAGGCCGTCGACGTGCATGGCCTTGAAGTATCCAGCTCCGCGGTGCGCGAACTGGTGGCCGTGGGCGACATGAAGCGCGCCCGCTGGATGCTGGGCCGGCCGTTTGCGATTCGGGGAACGCCGGTGCGCGGCCGCGGCGTGGGCGCGCGCCTGCTGGTTCCCACGGTGAACCTGGCGCCCGGCGACGGCATGCTCCCTGCCTTCGGAATTTACGTCACGCAAATGACCATCGGCGACCGCTGCTTCCACGGGGCCACCAGCGTCGGCGTCCGGCCCACCTTCCCCGGAGCCGGATTCAGCGTGGAAACCTACATCCTCGACTTTGAGCCGATTGAGCTGGACGACAACACACCGATCGAATTGGAGTTTCTCCTGCGTCTGCGCGACGAAAAGAAATTCGATTCGATCGAGGAACTCAAAGCCGAGATCCTCAAGGACGTGGACAAAACAAAACGGTTCTTTGGCCTGCTGCGCCCCTGAACAGCAGGCTCACAACCCACGACTCCTTCACTCGATTGTGATCCCAGTCGCCACGTATTTTTCGCCGTTGTAGTCGGCCGCGATCCGCACATGCTCCCCAATGCTCAGGCGCTGGCTGATCTCAGCGTGCGCGTCGAACGAAATCTGATAGCTCTGGTTATCGCGCGGGTCCACCACCGCCAACGTTCCCGCCGCAAGGTTAAGCTCCGCAATGGTTCCGCTAAAGACGAAGCTTGCGCCCGGGGCAGCCAGCACCGAAACCTCTGTCACCACTCCCTGCCCGCGGTTGTTCGAGTCGAATTTGACTTGAACCAGAGATCCAGGCGCCAGGTCCGCAGGCCCCGACGCCGCTGAGGAAAACGCCCCTTGCCCCACCCGCTTGAAAGTGGTCCGGCTCGAAACCACGAGCCGGAATGCCGGCCGATTCGGCTCCGTGGTCAGGTTCAGCACTCCAGTTCCGGCATCGTACGAAAGCACCCGGCCTTCGTATTCACCCTGCGGCTGCGTGGAGAGAATATGGATGCTCGCGGCAAAAACGTTTGTGCCGTCCAGCATGGTCTGCACTGAGGCATGCGTGGCCGGTCCCAGATCGTGAAGAGGAATTCGCTTTCCGTCCCGGTACACTTCCGTGCGTTCGTCAAAGAAAATCTTCATCGGCTTCTCGCCGTACACCTTCAGCTGGAATTCATCCATCACCGGATCAAGGCGGTAGATCTCACCGCCCAGGATAGTGCTTATTCCCTGGGGAAGCGGCGGCAAATCGGGCGTATTGCCCGCATTGCTGCGCGCTCCGCTCGCGGCCATCAGGGCCGCCGATGACGATTGCGCCCAGCCCATGCTTCCCCGGCCCGCCACAAACGCGGCCACCATTACTACCGCAAACAATCGTCCCATGCCTGTTCCCCTGGTTACGTTTAGACAACCAGTTGGATGAGTCCCGCGGCTTTCCGGTGGTCTCAGGATCTGTTGCCCCGGACAACACTGCTGTTCCCTGCGCATCTAAAAAAAAGTGCCCATATTTGTGAAAACCATCATCGGGCCTGGCCGAAGGGGATAAACCGCATCATGTCAAAGACCGCAATCACGCTTGGCGCGCTCCTGGCCATTGCCATCCTCGGCGCAGGCAGGAATGGCTGGGCCCATGACGGCGAGCGGATTCTCATCCCTATGCGGTCCCACCTGAGCCCGGTGCAGAAGCTCAACCGCGAGGGCGTTGAGGCCATCCGTAACAACGAATTTGATCGCGCCCAGACGCTCTTCTTTCGCGCCTATCTCTACGATCCCGCCGATCCCTTTACCCTCAACAACCTCGGCTACGTCTCCGAGCTCCAGGGCCAGATCGATCGCGCGCAGCGCTTCTACAAGCTTGCCGCCGAACAAAGCAGCAACGCTGACATCGACGTGAGCAATTTGAAACACCTTGAAGGCCAGCCCATGAAAGCCGCCCTGGTCCAGCTCAAAGATGCCACCATGCGCGTCAATCGCCTCAACCTTGATGCCATGCGCCTGATGGAGCAGGATCAGAACTTTGAAGCCATTGACGCTCTCCAGCGCGCGCTGGCGGCCGATCCGCACAATGCGTTCACGCTGAACAATCTGGGCGTCGCCTACGAGTCCGTGGCCGACCTCGACAATGCCCTGCGCTATTACCAGCAAGCCGCAGACACCGGCTCCAATGAGCCGGCCTTGGTCACCGTCGATGCTTCCTGGCGCGGCCATTCCGTGTCCGCCATCGCCCGCGAAAGCGCCCGCCGGCTTCAGCAACAGATGCGCAGCATCAATACCGCCCAGGCCCAGGCCGTGATGTACACGCTGCGCGGCGTCCACGCGGAGAACGCCAACGACTGGACCGACGCGCGCCAGGACTTCCTCCGCGCCTACGCACTCGATCCCTCCAGCGCCTTCACCATCAACAATCGCGGCTACGTGGCCGAACGCGAAGGAGACCTCGAAACCGCGCAGTTCTTTTATCAGCGTGCCCAGCGCGCCACTGACTCCGCTGCCAAGGTCGGCATCGCCACCAGCCTCGTCGCCAGGGGGCAGCCGCTGCTCGCCGTCGCCGGCCAAAGCAACGGCAAAGTGGATGACGCGCTCGAAGTCTACAGCCGCGAACGCAAGCAGCCGTCGGCGCCGGTCGAGCTCACCCCGCGCGGTGGCAGCCCTGACCAGTCCCCCAACTCGCAGCCGGAGAACCGGCCGTCACCGCAATAGCTTACCGATAAAGGACACCATGAACGCGCATTCCGGATTTCCTTCCCTCCAATCGATGTCCTTGCTGTCCAGTCTGCTCCTGGTTCCGCAGAACGACGCGGCGCATTCCTGGATGGGTGAAGAACTCCAGCGCGACCTCGTCTCGCTCACCCGCGACGAGTTCGACGAACTGCTGCACCTCGCCAGCCTCAACCACGTCGTGATGCGCGGCATGGAAGTCTTCCTCGCCATCGCCCGCGGCCGGCGCGACGAAATGCGCGCGCAATGGGCCATCGAGGCGCTCGCCGTGGAACAACGCCGCATCGCCAACGCCCTTTCCTTCCTGGCCGAGATCTGCAAGGCCTTTGAAGACGCGGGCTGCGGTTGCTGCGTTATCAAGTCCCTCGATCATTGGCCCGACCTCGGCAGCGATATCGATCTCTACTCGAGCGCCACGCCCGGCGAGGTGGTCGCGCTGATGACCCGCCGCTTCGGCGCTGCCGTGGAACCAAGAAGCTGGGGCGACCGCCTCGCCTGCAAATGGAACTTCCAGCTCGCCGGCTTGCCGGAGCTGGTTGAAATCCACGTGGGCCGCCTCGGCCAGACCGGCGAACAGATTGCCATCGCATCCTCCCTGCTGCACCGCACCCGCCTTGTCACCCTTGCCGGGCGCTCTTTCCGCGTTCCCTCCAAATCCGATCGCATTCTCCTCTCTACCCTTCAGCGCATGTACCGCCATTTCTACTTCCGCCTGTGTGACATCCTCGACAGCGCGGCGCTGGTGGAAAACGAGGGAGTCGATTTCGCTGACCTCCACGTAGCTGCGGAAAGGGCCGGTATCTGGGAGGGCGTCGCCACTTACCTGGCCATCGTCTCCGATTACACCGCCCGGTATCGAGGCGCCGGTCTCGACCTGCCGGAGCTGGTCACAGGCTGCGCGCGTTTCGGCGGCGAGGCGGTTTACTACGGCCGCGGATTCCTCCGCGTGCCCATCCTGCCCCAGTCCGCCCGGCTCTATGGTGCGCAGCTGGCTGACACCCTGCGCAAACGGCAACTCCAAACCGGCGCGCGGCTCAGCCTGCTTCCCTGGCTTGCCACGGCCGCCGTTGTCGGCCAGAAGGTCACCGGCACCGATAAGGGAATCTGGTAATCGATGCCGGCTGGTTCGCAGCCGTACTTTTTCCACTCATGCGCCAGCTTTAATCGGCCAACCTGTCATCTAACCAACTTGAACGACCAAAGAACGCCACTTTCACGTCGAATAACTTAGAGAACTCGGGAGGGGATGCGGGGGTCCCGCAGGCGAAATTATGACGAATCGGACATTGAGGAACCCTGAAAGCTCAGCCCGCGGCAGGCTGGTTGTCGAACATCCCAGCGCCAGGCCGCGGCCGGCGGCAGCCTACAACCGGTCCAGCCTCGCGGTAGAAGTTGACGATTCTTTTGTTGAAGACCTTCAACCCCTGCCGCGACTGGTTCCGTTGCCCGCCGCGAGATCGGCCGCCGTCATGAACGGCGCGCCCACCTTCACGGCCTTGGATATCGCCACCAGGCAGCGCGATCCGGCCGCAAAGGTCGTCTCCGCCATCATTCATACCGTGGCCATCGCCGGCATCCTGTGGCTCGGGGTCAAGGCGCGCAATGCCGTCGTTCCCGTGGTCACCGAGCCCGTCAATATCACGCTTTACGCTCCTCCGCCTCCGCCTAAAGTCCTCCCCGTCGCACCCAAAACGGGCGGAGGCGGTGGCGGCGGCGCTCACCAAATCGTCGAGCCCACTCGCGGCAATCCTCCGCGCATCGTGGCGCCGGCTCCCGTCAACGCTCCCCAGGTTCTGCGCTTCCAGCAGCCCAAGCTCGCAGCCGAACCGGCGGAAGTGGTAAAGATGCCGGAAAACCCGGCCATCCCCAACCTTGGCCTTTCCAACTCGCCGCAGATCGCTCTCGCCTCGCAGGGCAGCGGCTCCAATTCCGGCTTTGGTAAAGGCGTCGGCGGCGGACTCGGCATGGGGCACGGCATCGGCGCAGGCCCCGGATCTGGCGGCGGTTACGGCGGCGGTGTCATGAGCGTCGTCGGCGGCGTCAGCGCGCCTGAGGTCATCCGCTTGGCCCAGCCTGAGTTCACCTCAGAAGCCCGCCAGTCCAACTTCCAGGGCAGCGCCTCCATTGAACTCATCGTCGATCAGCAGGGCAACCCCCAGAACATCCGCATCGTCCGCCATCTCGGCATGGGGCTCGACGAAAAAGCCGTCGAAGCCGTGCGCCAGTACAAGTTCAAGCCCGCAATGTACCAGGGCCATCCTGTCGCCGTGCAGATCATCGTCGACGTAGACTTCCACCTCCACTGATAGCGGCGTCCCGAAAGGCCTGCAGCCCATCCAAGCCGATGCGCGTCTCCTGCGCACCGGCTTCGGTGGGATATTTACAGTCCTTGCCATTTACAGTCTTCGTTCTTTATCTACATCCTGGCCCCTGGCCCCAGTTCACCTACCGGCAGCAACTCCGCAACGGCAGCGCCGTCTTAGCCTCCAGGCTCCGTCTGGTGCAAGGCAGTAGCATCGCATCGAGCGAGCCTTGTTGGAGTTTCACATCCAGTTACTCTATGACGGGAAACAGCTATGCGGGGTGGAAGTCCTGTTCTATCATCTTGTTCAACCGCCCGGCGTTTTTCTCAGTTACCTGCGCGGGCTGGGGCCGCTGCCCGCTGGAGGGTCAACAACTCTTTGGGTTCGATCTTTATCAACTATCGCCGGCAAGACTCAGAGGGCGAAGCGGGGCGTCTCTTTGACGACCTGTCCGCCAAATTCGGTCCCGACTCGGTCTTTATGGATGTGGCCGGAATCAGTGCCGGCCGGGACTTCCGCAAGGCGATTGATGAAAACGTGTCAAAGTGCGCGGTCTTGCTCGCGCTGATAGGCCATAGCTGGCTCGATGCACAGAATAACCAGGGCCAGCGGCGCCTGGATGACCCCAACGATTTTGTGCGCATGGAGCTGGCCTCGGCCCTGTCGCGCGATATCCCCGTGGTGCCGATCCTGGTGCGCGGAGCGGTAATGCCGCCGGCCGGCAGCCTGCCGGATGACCTGAAAGATCTGGTGTACCGAAACGCGATGGAAATCACCCACGCGCGATGGAAATCCGATGTCGGCGTGCTGATTCAGGCCCTGTCCATCTACGTGCGGCTGCCCTCCGCGCCGCCGGCTGTTTCGCCTGCAACATCGGCCGTGCCGGATCCGGAAGGAGCAGAATTCGACGCAGCCACCCTGGAACGCGTGGCCAAGGAGCTAGCACACTACATCGGCCCCATCGCCTCCGTGGTGGTCAAGCGCGCAGCCAGGCGGTCCAACTCGCTTCGCCAGCTAGCCAGCCTCGTGGCAGAGGAAATCGAGTCCGCGCACGATCGCGCAAGCTTCCTCCGCGCCATCAAGACGTAGTCAGCGTCCCACCAGTCGCCGAGCTTTCCAATGGAATCCGGAAGGAGCAGTGGCCTTCTGGCCACTGAAAAAGCCCGATGGAACCCGAGCGGCTTCAGCCGCGGGCCTTTCAATTTGCCCAACCCGGGATCCAGCTCTCTCGAAGGCACTTTTGGCCTCTGATGGAACCTCCTACCCCTCGTCGATCATGCGCAGCGCCTTGGCCAGGCTCACCTGCATGCGGTTAAACGACGCGGCCACACTGGCGATCTCGTCATTGCCCCGCAACGACACCGGCGGAACATTCTTGTCCCCACGGCTCACCCGGTCGGCAGTCGCAGACACCAGCTTGAGAGGCCGGATCACGAAGAAGTAGACCCCCGCGTCCAGCGCCGCGATGGTGACCAACATGGAGATGCCGAGAAAAATCAGCAGGCCCATGAAAGCCTCATGGGCCTTGCGGAGCGGCATCGACATAGGCACGCTGATGATGCGCGCAGCCACCACCTTGCCCTGTTCCCAGCCGAATCCCCTGTCGCGTCCGTACGCCTTGATCAGGCTTGGTGGGGCTTTGCTCGGCGTACTATGGCAAAGCAGGCATGCTTCCTCGCACTTCGTTGGCCTGGCGATCCAAAGGGTGCGGCCGACGGCGGTGTCTCGATCGTCGGTGAGCTCAGGCAGATTGGGGTTGTCCTGGAACTTACGGATCACTTCGGTCTCCCAGTCCTCGGCGTGGTCCTGCCGGTTGGTAGGATTCAGGGCTGGCTCGCGGTACATGTAATCCGAGTACGGGTAAGATTTGCGTACCGTGCTGAAAATGGTAATGGCGCTGTAGGCGGGCACAATTTCTGGGAGAAAGTTCACCTGGTGCTTCTCCAGCTTGGGTCCCACATCGTTCGACGTGTAGTCGCGCACCGCCTCGGTCATAGCCAGCATCAGTTGCGCCTGGTCGATGACCTCCTGCCGCGCTTGATTCCGGAGATAGTCGTGTGCCGCCCATGCAATCACAGTTCCGGCCACTAGAAACACAGCGATCAGGATCAAGTTGAATTTGAAAAGAAGTCTCATGGCGAGCCTCCCGGGAGATTCTCCCGAGGATTAAAGGTGAGGACTCCGGGAGTCAGAATCAAGGGTACTCCCTATGAGCGAAAGGTCCAGCGAAGACATTCGCTTTTACCTGGAAGCAAAATGGCTATGCTCTCTGTTCCTGCTTTTTGCGGGCGGGATGCTCCTGCGCGGCAACCCACTTGGCATGCTCCTGCGAAACCTGGCTCTCCACGCGCTCGGCCAGCAGAGCAAGCGGTTCCTCTACGGAGGCGTATGGGCCTGCGCCGGCGAGGTAGAGATATTTCTCGTGCTTCAGAGCTTCCGCGGTGGAACGGTAGGCGATCCAGTTGGCCTGGTATTGGTTCAGTTGCTGCAGACCTTCCGCGATCACGATGATGACGCCGAGTGCCCCGGCCAGGCCGCGGCCCCAATGCGCGTAGGAGACGGCGGGAACCAGGACGCCCGAGACCAGGGTGACGCCCTTGAGCCACTTGAACATTCGCTGGTTGTGGCCGCTCTTCCGGTCGTACCACTGAATCTGGTCTTCAAGGCGCTGGATCGTGGGATGGGCAGGGTCATACAGCGGGTTCGCAGCCATTCCGTTTCGTCCTCCGGAAACAATCAAGCCAGTGTGACACAGGAACCGCTGCGCGACAAAGTTCGCGCCCCAATCCCGTGAGTCTTAAAACAATTTGCTGAAGTTGTAACCGAAGGTGGGACCCCCGCCGGCGCCAAATGCCAGGTATCCCTGGGCAGCGATATGGCCCCCGAGCGACAAGGCGATGCCGAATCCACCATCCTGGCGAAGGCCTGCAAACGAGAGGCTGGAGAACGTGGGGCCGACAGTTCCCGCGTCGTAGAAAACCAGAATGTTGTAAAGGGGCAGGATGTAGTTGGTCTGAACGAAGAGCGCGTCGGGGGCGCGGAAGCGGTAGTCGGTTGTCCTCCGACATGAACGGCTCGTGTTCAAGCTCATCGGCAACAATCACATACTTGGCAATCTTATCGAACTCCTCAGCGGTCACGATGCGAGAGGGATTCATTTTGGCTATGTGCTCCGCCAATTGTGCTTCGTGGTCCTCGACAATATCCGTCACCATAATGCCTCTTAGTATAGGCGCCAGAAGCGGAAAAGCTCGCTCATAACGCCGAGCAGTCCGAGAAGGCTCACGCTTTGAGCTACTCAGATAAAGTTCAGAATGTGATGGCCCCCCGGGGCCACGCTGCGCCGCTTAACGGTAGGTTTGTCCTGCTCGCACCGCCGCCGCTACAGGTAGCCTGGGCGGGCAAGCAATACCGCTTTCAGGTGGAGCAAGAGTCCGTTTCAAAGGAATGGCGGCTCTTCGCGGTGGACGTCGAGTGTGAGAGGTCGGGGAGCTACAGCGCCTACCTGCTGACAACCTCAGGAAAGAAGGCGGACTTCGAAAGGCAACTGTTCATCGACGGCGTCACCAGCGAAAGCCGCCCCAGCTTTGGAATGTTCCGACAGCTGCAACGCGACGGGCGGGCAAAGGAAGTAAGGTAGCCTTTGAGCTATCGTTGAAGAAGCTCTTCCCAGGGGCAGCCTAAAGCCCTTCGCAGCCGGACGGCGGTCGTAACTAAAATATTGGTCTCACCGGCTTCGATTTTTTGCAGCGTACGGATATTAAGATCTGCTAGCTCAGCCAATTTCTCCTGCGTGACGTTCCGCCGCATCCGTTCACGCCTCAGATTCGCCCCGAGAACTCTCAGCTGACGCGAAATTTCGATTGATGGCACGCCCCATCATGCCGTAAAGCCTCCGTTCTAAGAACGGCACAACATGCCGTAAACGATTCGGAGACCGCGACAGACCCAAATGCCTACTTTTCCCGAGCGCGGCAACCTGAAGGCCGTGCAAGCTATCAAGCTCTTTCGTCTATCCCTCGATAAGGATTCCAGTCCGAGAGACCGGTCGTGGGCAATGAGCCAGTTCATTGAGGCCAAAAAAAACTTCAGCCACAAGGACCTCGTCGAGGCCATCAACAAACAGGTAACTCATAGCCGTCGTCTTCGAGCTAGCTTGAAGAGACAACTCCGGGAAATGCGCGGCGACTCCTAGAGGGCGGTGACGCCGGCCAGCTCGCAAGGCCTGATGCGGCAGCAACAGGCCCGCTCCCCTGCCCTTCGGGCCGCGGGGATCCGCGGCCAGGGGCCGGCGCCGGCGGCCTGGACACGAAAGCCGCGCGCTCGCGGCCTTTCGGCCTTCTCTCCCGCGGTGCGTTCAACGCGCACTTCGGCGGATTTTTGGGAGTGCAACCCATACGAGAACCAAGCGTGGCCCAAAAAAATAATTGAAAAAAAGAATCTTTATTCTTGCATGCTATACGCCGCCGGGCGTATAGTGTCGGCAAGTTAGTTGGCCCCGCATTTGCGGATCCTCTTTCGAAACCAGAAAAACCAACCCTCAGAAAA
>CAWBIG010000153.1:0-30596 GCA_963788435.1 uncultured Acidobacteriota bacterium
GTTAATCCAGGGTTGGCCTGCGCCTCGCCCACGGCCCACGGCATCAGCAATATCCCCATGCCCAGCGCTACCATCCAGTTCGCACTTTTCATTCATGCCTCCCGCGTCCGATTTCCGCCCTGGCCGCGTTAAGGATTTCGGGTGCCCACCCTCGCCGCGTCTTGTTTTTGCGGCCAAGGGTGGGTTTCCTCTCCTCGGGTATTCAAGACTGGGAATCACTTTTCACTATTCACGGTTCCCTGTCCACTGCCGTTCCCCGGCTTCTGCCGGATGGCTTGCACGTTGGACATCAACTGCTTGATGTCCATTCCGCTCAGCGCTTCAAACAACGCGGGCACCTGCGCCGCAATTTTGGTCATGTCGCCGGTGATCTTGTGTGCACCGGCGGCGCCGTCGTTCCCGGTGGACACAATGGTGATTTTGTCCACCTTGCTCAGCGGCTCGGCCATCGCGCGCACCACTTCAGGAAGGCTGCTCATCAACCGATCCACCACCGCGGCCTGGTTCCACTCCTGGTACGCCTCTGCCTTCACGTGCATGGCCTTGGCTTCCGCCTCGCCCTTCTGGAAGATGATGGAGGCTTCGGCTTCGCCCTGCGTGCGAATGGCTGCGGCGTGGCCCTCGGCCTCTGCGGCCAGCCGGTTCTTCTCGGCGGCAGCCAGCGTTTCGATCCGCTGACGGTTCACTTCGGCTTCCTTCAGGATGGTGGCGATCAGTTCCTTCTCGTGGCGCGAGATTTCGGCTTCCTGTACCTTGATCTGGCCTTCCTTCTCCACCTGCTGCACCTTCACCTGCTCCAGCGTGACCTGCTGCTGCATGATGTTGGTCTGGATCTCGTAAGCCTTGTCCGCCTGCGCCTGCTGCCTGCGGCTCTGCTCGGCATATTCGGCTTTCTTGATCTCAAGATCTCGCTGCGCCTCTGCCTGCCGCGTCTGCGATGCGGTTTCCGCGATCACCCGTTCCTGGTCGGCCTGCGCCTTGGCCACCGCTGACTCCCGCAACGCCGTGGCCCGCTTGATCGCCGTATCGCGCTCCGCATCGGCGGTGGCCATCTCCGCATCACGCTTGATGCGCGCAATGTCCGGGCGGCCCATGTTGGAGATGTACTCGTTCTTGTCGCGGACTTCTTTGATGGTGAACGAAATCACTTCGAGGCCCATCTTGCTCATATCGTCCGCGCAGGTGCCGCGCATGCGGTCGCCCACCATCTCCGGCTCTTTCACAATCTGTTCCACCGTCAACTGGCCGATGATGCCGCGCAGGTGGCCTTCCATCACCAGGCGGATCAGGGCTTCGCGCTGCTGCGGCGGCTTAGTGAGGAACTGCTCCGCCGCGGTCAGGATCGAGGCCTGGTCGCTGCGCACCTTGATCTGGGCAACGGCTTCGACGGTTACGGCCACGCCCTGCTTGGTGTAGAGATCCTGCTGCGGCGCCACGTCGAAGCTCATCAATTCCAGCGACAGCTCACGGCAGCTCTCCACCATCGGAAAAATCACAGTCCCGTGGCCCTTGATCACGCGCGGCCCGCGGAATCCGTACACGATCAGCGCCTCGTTCGGCCCCGCCTTGCGGTACATCCTGGCCAGAATGCCCATGATGAAGATCAGCGCCAGTATTCCCAGCCCGACAAAGAGAATCGTTGTCTGCGTCATTCGGTTCCCGGCCCTTTCGCCCGGGAGGTTATTGGTTGATGGTTTCCGTTCAATTGCTTCCCTGGTCTGCGTTGTTTTTGTCTTTGGTTCTTGCGTTTCTTTCTGTCATTCCCCGCCGCGGCGGGGAATCTGCCTTTGCTTCTCTCGCATTCAACTGGCAAATCGACGCTGTTTACTGCTTCGCCTTCCTGCCGCTCCGCGGAAAGAGCTTCGCCAGCAGTCCCAGCAGAAAGATCCCTACCAGGATCGACATATCGACAATCAAAGAGGTGTTGCTCGTCATTGCATTCCCGGTCCTTTCGCGCCGGGCAACAACGGGTTGTTGTTGGTCCCTAGGTCTAAGTTCGCAGTTCTTAGTTCATAGTTCTCAGTTCTCAGTTCCTGAGTCCCTCATCCCACTTGCGCACGTACGCAATCCCTTTCTCGTAGCGCACGACGAACACTTCTTCCTGTTTGGGAATTTCGTTGCCGTCTTCGCTGCGCGCCGGAGCGGACTTGATTTGTCCAAGCTGCTCGTAGACCATCTCGCCGGTGCCGCCGGAACGGATGGCCGATGTGAGCCGACCCACCGCGCCCACCACGTCTGTTTCATCCGCGGTCAGCTCGCGGTCATGGGGCATCAGAACGCGCGTGAGGAACAGGAAGACAATGGCTCCTCCGGCCACGCCGCAGATGGCCGCCAGCACCAGCACCACGCCGGCCACAAAACCGCCGTACCGCGTGAGCAGATATCCCGCAGCGCCGAACCAGCAGAGAAAGATCATGAGCGAGAAACCGTTCCACCAGGGCACGCTTCCGCCCCCGCTCCGCGCTCCGGCGGCTCCATTGACAGCGCCGTGCGCAACGTGCGGGCCGTGCGGAATGTGCACGTGTGCGTGAGGAATGTGCAGATGCGCATGCCCGCCAAAGTGGCCCATCCCGCCGAGCAGCGTAACCGCGCTCAGCATCAGCCCCGCCAGAAAACACACAAAGTAGAACGTAATCATTTGCGCGCTCCTCTTTTCGAGCCGCTTGCAGTTTCCTGTTCCCTGCTTCTCAGCACATCGGTTAGCCGCGCCACGAGTCCCGGCGTTTCCAGAATCGACTCCATCAGCAGCAGGCACTCCCGAGTGTGTTCGTGGCGCGCCAGGGTCAGCAGCGCCTGCTTCAGCTCGGGATCGCGCCGGAACCGCTCTGCGCCGCCGACCAGCCACATGTCGAGCTTGTCCTCAACCGTCCGCAGCTCGCTTTGCAGCTCGGGCGAATAGCCTTCGGGGTCGTCGACCAGGTAGCCCGGGTGCACCTTGAAGAACCTGGCAAGAATCTGCCGGGTTTTGTTGGTCAAATGCGGCCGCGCGCCGCTCTCGATTTGGGAAATGTAGCTCTGGCTGAGGGCGGAGCCGGTTTCGGCCAGGATGGCGCGAACCATCTCGGGCTGACTCATGGCGCGGTTCTGGCCGCGCAGGGAGCCTTCGACTTCGCGGAGGTACCGGATTTTCTCGCCCAGCGTCATTTGTCTTGCCTGGAAGTTGTCCGCCAGTTTTTGTTCTCGCGCGGCGGGCTCTATCGCAATTCGTGATAACTTTATTGCTAATTGCAATAGATGTCAAGAGAAATCGTAAACTGCTGCTGCAGCCCGTTCGCCTGCACGCGCCGCATCCAACTCCACTGAGGAGCTCCACAGATGCCCAACCCCATCGTTTACTTTGAGATAACCGGCAAGGATAAGGCCGTGCTGGAGGACTTTTATCGAGCCCTTTTCGATTGGCAGCTTAACCCGGCGGGGGAAAATTACTCGCACGTGAATCCCGGCGGGGGAATTAACGGCGGCATTGGCCGCGCGATGGATGGCAGCGGCGGTTATGTCACCTTTTATGTGGAAGTTGCAAGCATTTCAGAAACGCTGGCGGTTTTGGAAGGCCGGGGTGGGCAGCGGATGACGGAGCCTACGCAGATGCCGAACGGCCCGCTCATTGCTGTGTTCCGCGATCCTGAAGGCCGTGCCATCGGGCTTATCCAGGCCGGAACCCTGCGCGCCGGCTGATCGATCGGCCGCCTCCGCTGCATCTCGGCGAGCCCGATGAAATTGGCGTTTCGATAGGTCGCTGAGAAGCAGATTCCCTGCGGGAAAGACAGCAAGAAAAGCAAAAACAACGGCAAAGACACACACGGACGATGGAATCCGGTGGGTTCCTGGGCCTCTGATTCAACGCCCACTCATCGCGATGAAACCGCGATGAATGGGGCACAGCTCCGTTCTCGCGGCTGGAATGACAAAGCAATCACACAGTCACAAAGTCGATGAAGCCGCGCGCGGGGTCCGTGTTGACTAGCCGCACATTCAGGCGATCGCCTACGTCAAGGCCGGTGGCGCCGTGCACCAGTTTGCCCTCGACGTGCGGATCGAGAATGCGGACGAACGTGCCATAGTTGTTCACGCCGGTAACGATGGCGGGGAAGGTTTGGCCGATCCTGGAGTGCAGCACCACGGCGGCGATGCGCTTCTGCATCTCGCGTTCCACTTTGCGCGCCTGGTCCTCCATCTGGGTGCAGCGCATCGCGATAACGCTCAGCTCGGCGGCTGAATAGGGTTGCCGCACTTTCGCCAGCCAGGCCTTGAGGACGCGCTGATCCACCATATCCGGAAACCTGCGGTTGGGGGCGGTGGAGTGGGTGTAGTCCCGCACCGCCAGCCCGAAATGGCCCGGATCGGCTTCGCCCGGCCTGACCACAACGTATTCGCCCGGGCCCATCAGCTTGATCACCGCCAGCGAAAGGTCGGCAAAATGGTCGGGATCCTTCTTTTTCTGCTCCAGCAGGAAGTCGTTCAGCGCTTTCGAATCGGGATCCGCGGGAAGTTTTGTGCCCAGGCCGGCGGCAAGCTCCACGATGCGGTCCCAGCGCTTGGGCGTGCGCACGATGCGCCGGAGGGAGGCGATCTTGGCATCGTCGAAGCTGCGGGCCACGATGCCGTTGGCTGCAACCATGAACTCCTCAATCAGGGATGTGGCGCGGTTCTTTTCCAGACGCGCCAGATTGATGGGATCCGAGCCTTCCATGACGGGATGGGTTTCAATGGTTTCGAGATCGAGCGCGCCGTGCTGGAAGCGGTTTCCGACCATGCGCTGGGCAGCTTCGTCCTGCAGCGCAAGCTGAGCGGCCAAGTCGCGGCTCACGGCCACCTTTTGCGGAGCGGGCCCGCTTTTTTCCAGCCACGCGCCCACGGAGTTATATGCAAGCTGGGCGCGGTTGCGCACCAGGGCGCGATAGACCTTGCCGTCGGAGGCCGTGCCCTGCGCGTCCACGCAAAACTCGATCACGATGGCGACGCGCTCTTCGTTCTCATTGAGAGAGGTGGCGCCTTCAGACAGCTCTGGCGGCAGCATGGAGAAGGTCTTCACGCCGGTGTACACAGAGGTGGTCTCGCTGCGCGCGTGACTGTCGATGATGGTGCCTATCTTGACCCGCGCATCCACGTCGGCCACGCCGACCAGCACGCGTATGCGGCCGTCGGGCAGTCGCTCTGCCCACTCAATCTGATCCAGGTCGCGGGAAGTGTCGTTGTCAATGGACGACCACAGCAGGCTGCGCAGGTCGCGAAAGTCAGTGCCCAAAGCCGCCGTGGCCGACGGCGGCGTCTTGTCCTGGAGTATGGAAGTCAGCTCGGCGTCGGTGCCCCCTGGGAAATCAGGGTGAAAGCCATGCTCAATCATGGCCTCGTGCGCCGCGGCGACGAGATTGAAGTGCAACGGCTGATTCGATTGCATGAAGAACGGCTCCGGGAAGGATGCAAAGCCAAAGCCTATCATCTTGCGCCCGCCGCCGGCAGTGAGGCGCCTGTGGAATCAGTAGGCAGCACGTTCACCAGACTGCATGCCGGTACATCATTCAGGGAATTGCTGGCTTCTTTCTGCGCCGAGAGTCAAATTGAAACCAACTCCGGAGGAGGAGAGCCCATCTTGATCAGGATGAGAGTTCCATTCGCAGCAATGTTCCTGGCGGCGGCGATGCTGCTGCCCGCGTCCGGCTGGACGCAACCACCCGCACAAGACAACGGCGCACAAGCCAAGCACGACATGCGCAAAGCCGGCCGCGAAAGCAAAAACGCGGCGCACGATGCGGGAAAAGGGGTCCAGCACGGGA
Organism: uncultured Acidobacteriota bacterium; assembly: GCA_963788435.1. Taxonomy (GTDB): domain Bacteria; phylum Acidobacteriota; class Terriglobia; order Terriglobales; family Acidobacteriaceae; genus Telmatobacter. The sequence continues at coordinate 5,775 of CAWBIG010000153.1, forward strand.
CCAAGAAGGCATACCACTCGACCAAACGGGGAACGAAAAAGGCTTACAACAAGACGAAGAACACCGCCAATGGCGCAGCGCAAGGAGCCAAGCAGGGCGCGCAGAAGCCGCCGCAATAGCGCGCCGTAGCTTGTGAATCGTGACTCGTGGCTCGTGATTCTTTCACGATCCACGGGCCAGGGGCTAGGGTAGCGGACTGGGCAGCCGGATGCCGAGGTCCTGAAGCACCTTGGGCTTCTTTTCGTCCACCACCAGCAGGTTGTGGCAGGCGGAGCAATCGTTAGTGATGCTCTGCTTGGCGTCCTTGGTGGAGTGGTCGCCATCGTGGCAGCGGAAGCAGCCGGGGTAGCTCATGTGCCCGATGTGGTTGGGATGCGTGCCCCAGGTGACCTTCATCTCAGGAAAGACATTGTGCGTGAAGATATCGACCAGGGTAGCTCCGGCCTGGTCGATCTGCTGGGACTTGGCGGCGTACACCGCGGGGTACTGGGTGCGGTAAAAGGCCACCAGGCCGGCCGGAATCTTCTGGGTGGCATCCGGGGTGCTGGAGTAATTGGCTTTCAGCAGCGAAATTGCTTCCTTGTGAACCCAGGGCAGATCGGGACTCACTACACCGTCGGCCATGGCGCGATCGAGAGCGTCTTCGGCGGTCTGCATGGTGTGGGCCGCGCGGTTGTGGCAATCGATGCAGTCCATCACGCGGCGCTCGCCCTTGGGCATTTCGCCTTTGAGCGCGGAGGCCGTGTAGGTGGTCAGGGTGCCGTCGGGATTGGTCCGCTGCACCCAGGGAATATTGGTGCGTGTGTTGTCGGTATCGATGTACTCAATATGGCCGAGGTGGACGCCATGAATGCCGAGGAGATTAGAGAAGGAGTCGCGGCCGCCGAGATGCAGCACCAGAACGGTCTGTGTTTCTGTGTTGGTCTCGTCATCGGCAAAGCTGGATTTGACCAGCAGCTTTTCCCCCACGAACCGGTCCGGGGTGTGGCAGCCCTCGCAGGTGTAGCGCGCGGGGCGCAAATTCTGCACCGGAGACGGAATAGGCTGCGGATAAGTGGGAATCAGCTTGGGCGCCAGGCTGTGAATGGGCCGGAAGGAGACTTCAAGAAGCTGCTTGGTGCCGTTGACTTTGGCTTCAAAGTAAGAGCTGGCCCCGGTGCCGATGTGGCAATCCACGCAGGCCACGTGGGAATGCGCGGAGACCGTGTAAGCGGCGTATTCCGGGTGCATCACGTGACAGGACTGGCCGCAGAACTGCGGCGAATCCATGTATGCCGCGCCTCGGTAGCTGGCGACCGAGACCACCAGCAAGTTGACGATGGTGGCTATCAGGACGATGTCGATCCCGTGGCGGAAGATGCGGTCGTTCAGATCGATGCGGGGGAACGCGGCGGGAATGGCGCCCGCCCTTTTGAGCAGCTGCCGGCGCGCGTAGATGCCGATGGGAATCAACGCCAGGCCCAGGATGAACAGGGCGGGAAGGATGAGAAAGAAGATGATGCCGAGGTAGGGATTGTTGTTGTGGCGTCCGATCAGCTCGAAGATCCAGTAGCTGATCATGGTGACGCCGGACGCCGTGGTGATGGCGCCGCCCAGCAGGCTTAATGGGTTATTGCCGAAGAACAGCGCCGGCCGAATCCAGTTTTCACGGAGTTTTTCGAACAATGAAGCCCCCAATTTCCCGGGAATAATATTTGGTGTCCCGCTCCGCGCCAGCCGGCATTACGATCGCGCCGGCAATGTCGCGAAGCGGGCCTGTTGCCCCAAAAGCTATTTCAGGGTGCGGAAGTACGTTACGACGTCCTTGATCTGGTCGTCGGTCAGCTTGGTGGAGAAGGCCTTCATCTTGCCTTTGCCGTTCTTGACCGCATCCATCTCGGCCTTTTCGCCGTCGGCGCTGTAATCCGCAGCGGCCTTGATGTTCATCATCTTGGCGATGCCCGGATTAGGCGTTCCCGCCGAACCGTGGCAACTCTGGCAGTTAGCTTTGTAGGTCGCCTCGCCGGCCTGGGCAAAGCCCATTGCGCCCGACAGGGCAATCGCGACGGCCAGTGCAATCTGCTTTTTCATGCGATTCTCCTTTGGAGTTTTTACCACGGCCGGCTCACGCAGTGTGCCTGAGCAGTGGGCTGTCAATGATTGATTTGTGTTTTCTCCAGGCGCTGAACAGGCCGGCAGCCGGACGGGATTCTTCCCCCGTCCTTCGCCGGCCCGGGCAAGCGTTCAAAGAGAGCCGGATTTCTGCGTTACTTGATGAAGCTACGGAAGTATGAAACCGCTTCCTTGATTTGGTCGTCTGACAATTTGCCTTTGTAGCCCTGCATCTTGCCCGAACCGTTGGTTACGGCGTCGATCATCTGCGCCTCAGTCAGCTTGGTGACGTCAGGATCGGTGACGGGCTTGACGTGCATCGCCTTGCCTGCCCCGGTGTCGGCCAGACCGGCGGCTCCGTGGCACATCTGGCACTTGGCTTTGTAGGTGTCTGCTCCCTGAGCAAACACCGGCATGGCCGCCATGGCGAGAACTGCCGCCAGTGTAATGGTTTTTGCGATCTTCAAGAAAATACTCCTTTCTCCCCATTGGGGTCCAGGCGGGGGATTGCTCCCGCGCTTAGAACTCGTAGTGCACACTCAGAACGACATTGTTGGCATGGAAGTTGCGCGGCGCGGTGAACCCGTAATCCGGCCTGGCCGAGGACATCGCGGCATTCGGTTCACTGCTGCAAGGCACGACCGGCGCGGTGGTGGAGCCGATCGCGAGCCCGGGGTTGGCGTTGCACCACTGCGCGCCGGAGGGACCGCCCTCGCCGTAGCCGTAATAGTCGTATTCGCCCTTCCAGATGAGCCCCGGGCGAGCCGTCCACGACGCACTCAGAAAAGGAGTGCTGTAAGTGGATACCAGCGAGCCGTTGACGTCGGCGGGATCGGAAAAGAAACGGCTGCCGTTGACGGAGGTGACGCGGTAGCCCAGGTTGGAGTGAAGCTTCTTGTTGGGCGCGTACTGGAAGGAAGCTGAACCGAACTGCGTGGGAGCGTCCGCAAAATCCCGGCCCAGGAAGAGAACGTTATTCGATCCATGTCCGGCTGAGACGGCGCCGCAAAGCTCTCCGCTTGCGTTGGCAGCCCCGGGATAGACGCCGCCGCCCGGCATGACGCTGGCCGAGCCCTGGAAGCAGACGTTATCTGCCATGTACACGTCGTTATGGGAGTAGTTGAGGTCGGCCCCGTAGCGATCGTTGGGGAACAGCTCGGCGCCGAAGCTCACCACCCGCGAATAATCCACATGGTCGAGCGGGCCGTAATAGGGCGCGGTGTTGCCCGGGAAACTCTGGTTGTTGTTGGTGTTGTTATGCCGTTCCAGGTCGTTGAAGGCGCCGGAAACCGTAACCCAGGTCCTGGGGCGGTAAATGGTATGCACCCGGTAATGCCTCAACTGCCGGAATCCCATCGGAGTGAAGGCGTTGTCGTTGTAAAGCGCCTCGAAACTGCCGTTGATGTCCCAGTTTGCCGCCGGACGCAGAGCGGCGTTAAAGATTCCGCCGTTTTCATGGATGGTCACTTCGCCAGAGGTCGTGTTGTTGGCGGGAATCGGAACGTTGTGAGCTGTACCTAATCCAGTCCCCTGCCCCTCTGAGATCAGGTGGTCCTGATACCGCCAGGTGAACGAGAAGGAGCTGCGCGGCGTCGCGGCCCAGGTCACCGTGGCGTTGTTGGTGGTGAACCGCTGTCCAAAATAGGCGGGCAGATCCGTGCCGATCGCGGAGCTGCCTTCAAAAGTTGAGGAGCCTGCAGCCGCGGCCGTCGTGGTCAATCCTGTGTAGTTAATGGTCTCCTCGCCGGGGGCCTTGGGCACCGACACGGTGGTTCCGCTGGTGAACTTGGATGTTCCCGGCTGGCGCGCGTTGGAATAATTGATCTGGTCTTCGATGCTGACGCTCTTCGACAGCTCTAAGACAATGCCGTAGTCCGCGGCCATCACTTCCCGCCTGGCGTATGCGAATGCCGTATAGGAGATCGAGCGGTTCGCGCCGGCAAGGCCCTGGAACTGATCAAGGTAAGACGGCAGGTTCATGTTGGCGTTGGTATAGCGAATGTCGCCGTTCATCGAGACATTCTTGACGCTCGAGCTCTGAAACCGGAGGATCTCGGTCGGGAAGATCACCCGCGTCGGCTGGGAGCGGTAATAGCTGCTGAGGACGTTGCAGGCCGGATCGACGATCGGCGGGCCGCCGTTGGGATTGGGATAAAGGATCGTGGACGCGTTGGTCATGCTGGCGGCGTTGCAGTTGCTGGCGGGGGCAAATGCGCCCGTCCTGCCACTGTAGCCGTAAGGCAAAGAGCTCTGGTAACTGTCCAGCAGGGCAACCCTGATTCCGTCCGCTTCCTGCACGGTAAGGTCCTGGGGCGCAATGGTGAAATAGGAGTCGCCCTTGTAGTGATCGATCTGCTCCTCATAGCTCAGCTTGGTGCCCTGAACCGGCTTCCAGTCGATGGCGCCGAAGAAATCGTCAGTGCTGTTGCGCTGCATCTCCTGCACGATGAGGGAATAGCTGCCCGCCACCTGGTAGCCGCTGGGGGTGAAACTCGGCCCCTGCATGATGTTCTGCGAGTAGCCGAACCGGTAGGTCAGCTTCGACAGCGGGAGCACCGTAAGGTTGGTGTCGGTCATGCGCCGCACGGTGTTGAACAGGAAGGGCGAATGGAGCACCTGCGGCCACGCATAAGAACCGGTCGGCGCCGTGGAGGGGCCAATCGGAATCGAATATCCGCCGGGGATTCCCGGGTTGCCCAGCAGATCGTAGTCGAAGTACTGGCGATCGCGCCGGAACATCCCCGAAAACTCGTATGCCTTACCCTTGGAAGCATTGAGCCTGGCAATGCTGTAGGGATCGCCGCCGAAGCCGCTGCCGAAAGCACCGAGATTGTCCACCCAGGTATTCTTGGCGCTGGGAAGCGCGCGCAGATCGAAAGTCTCGCCCAGGACACGCGGGCCCGATTGCAGATTGACCATAGTGTCGTACATCGCCGGGCTGCCATTCACGTTGGCTATGCGTCCACCCAGGTCGATTGCCTGGTGAAGGGTATAGCCGTTGGGAACGGTTACGTGAGTGTCTGCAGTGGGAACCGCGGGGTCCGGAGTATTTTGCGCAACCGCGGTTCCCGCAATCAGCAGGAGGGCGATTGCGCCCCCGGCCATACGCTGAACCCCTGCGGGAGAGGGCTGTAAGCTCAACAGCCGGAAAAACCAACCAGATTCTGTCATGATGAAGCCTCGTATACCAATCCTTTGCTAACCAGGAAAACATTGCATGGGCCGCTGCTGCCGCGCCGAAGCGCGGCTCCAGGGTCCATCACCGCAAAAATGCCGCATTCATGTTCGAACCGTGAATGTAGGTGTGGCAGCTGGTGCACGGAACGCTATCCGACGATCCTTGCCCTTGACCATGAACCGTGCCTAAAGCCACGGCGCTATGGCACTGATTGCACATCACATTGACGTTCGGCATATTCAGCAATCGCGCATTCTGCGAGCCGTGCGGCGTGTGGCAGGCAATGCAGCCCTCCGCCTTTACCGGCGCGTGTTCAAACACAAACGGCCCGCGCACATCGGTGTGGCATTTGGTGCAGATCATGTTTTGATCTACCGTGGCCCGCAGGTTGCTGTTCTGGAAGGTGCCGTGCACGTCATGGCAGTCAGAACACTTGACCAGGCCTTCGTTCACCTTGTGGTGGAAAGGCATGTTGAATTGGGCCTTCTGATCGGCGTGGCATTGAAAGCAAAGCATGGGCTGCGAAGCCTTCAGCAACGCCGTCTCTGTCTTGGCATTGTGAACGCTGTGACAACTGATGCAGCTCACGTTAGCCTTGGCGTGCGGGGAACGTTCGAAGTCGGGATGCGTCCCGGCGTGGCAAGCAAGGCACTTCGCATCCACGTCCTTTGGTGCGGCCTTGGCCGGATTGAAGATCTTGCTGGTGTCGCCGCCGCCGTCCACGTGGGCCTTGCCCGCACCGTGGCAATTCTCGCAGGTGATACCGCTGCTGCCGTGCATCTGCGCCATCTTGATGTGAGGATTGTTGGCGAACCCCTTGGCTACATCTTCGTGACAGGTCGCGCACATCTCGGAACCAACAAATTCCGATGCGGCCGGCTGTTGCTTATCTAGCCCAGCGGCAGCTTTGACGCCCTGAGCAACCATCGCCTGGGAAGCCATCCACAGCACTCCCAGCATCAACAACCCACACGCTCGCAATCCCACCCAGTTGCGCGGGATCGCACTCTGCATGCTTTCTTCAGGCCTACCGTATTGCATGAAAACCACCTTGCGTGAAACCTGATCCATAAGACATCGCTGCTCCATCGATTAGCCGGTAATTGACGGCCAAGGGGTGGCTCGCACGGCTTAAATGTTCTCTCCCAATGGGCGCGATACTGTGCGTAGCATCACTCCATGCCCGGAGGCTACGGCAATTGGCGATCAACTTACCGTGATGTTTGTCACATGAAATGGCCTTTCCAGCCCGATTTGGGCGTCCAACGTCACATTTTGGGCATGCCGTTGCGTAACGGCGGCCGCGGCAGCCGAACCGAGATTACCGAGGACTGGCAAGGCTTGGCTGTTCAAAACGGAACAGACGTGAGCCTCGTCACATCCAGAAACTGGGGGGTTCTTCAAAATAACTGGTAACGAGAGTCACTTTCGGGCCCGATGAGCGGATGGACTCGCCCTCGCGGCCACCGCAGGGAGAGACACCAGGCGCATCGCCGAGAATGGGCAAGATGATGGCGGATGTTGCAAATGTCGTAGTAGCTCACACACACCACCGGACCAGCTTTCGGCCGGCGCCAGTAGGTTGTGCGGCCTGTTCCAACCGGCGTCCCGGCTGGTTCTGCTCTCTGGGCAGCGCCGTGCTGGCTGACCTGGAGCTGGCCACCAGTACCATTTCGCTTCCCGCGCAGGCGCCCCTGTTTACCCAGGGAGAAGATGCACGGTGCCTTTACCTGATCTGCAACGGCTATATGAAGCTGACGGCAGGGCGGTCGAACGAGCGCCAGATGATCATGCGGGTTGCCGGGCCGGGATCGATGCTGGGCCTGTACGCGGTGCTCTCCCACGGAGTGTATGAGGTTTCAGCCGAGTCGCTGACCCCGGCGCAGCTCCGCCCGGTGGAACGCGACCGCTTCTCTACTTTTTTACGCGCCCATAAGGAGGCGCAGATGCGCGCGGTGCAGTGCATCTGCCAGGAATACAGGTTTGCCCTTCAAGATGCGTGCCGCATCGCCCTGGCGGAGACGGTGGCCGGGCGCCTGGGTCATTTGCTGTGGGATCTCAGCCATCAGATTGGGGAACAGCTTCCTTCGGGCGAGTCTCGCTTCCCGTTGCTGCTGACGCACGAAGAGATGGCCTCAATGACCTGTACCACACGTGAAACCGTGACCCGGACGCTGGGCCAGTTCCGCAAGGATGGCTGGATCACCATTGAGGATTCGGTGGTGACGCTGCATCATCCGGAACAGCTACAGCAGCTGCAATAAACCGGCGTCGCGCTCAACTCTCCTTGCGGTACAGCATCTCGCGCATGGTCTTCCGGCGCGCTTCGTTCAGCTCGCTCTCACTCTTGCGATCCAGCACATCGGCGACGCCCCTGCCCTTGCCCGCGTCCGCCTCGGGCTCGCTGCACGCGGGACACCGGTTGGCGAAACCCGGCTTGCCCGGACGCAGCTCAAATTCCTCTCCGCAAGCCACGCAAGTTTTGATTGGAAATCCCATAGCAATCTCTCGATTGAAGTCAGGACCGAGCTCCCTCGGCGCCTCTGTCCCTAGTCCCTTGTCCCTGCTTTTCCGTTCCCTGATCCCTGTTCCCTGTTGCCTGTCTTTCCATCGCTCCCGTCAAGGATGTCACAGCCTGCACATGGTGGCTGCGACACCACGATTCGAGTCCCCTGGCCAGCCGCTCGGTTGCCCGCGGATCGGCAAAACTGGCGGTACCGACCTCGACTGCGGCCGCGCCCGCCAGCAGGAACTCAACCGCATCCTCCGGGGTGACGATTCCGCCCAATCCGATGACGGGAATCTGCACCGCCCGCGCCGTTTCGTACACCATTCGCACGGCGATGGGCTTGATGGCCGGCCCGCTCAATCCGCCGGTGATGTTGGACAGCCGCGGCCGGCGCGTCTCCACGTCGATCGACATGGCCAGGAAGGTGTTCACCAGGCTCACCGCGTCTGCGCCCGCACCGGCGGCGATCTGCGCCATGTGCGCGATCGAGGTCACATTCGGCGACAGCTTGACGATGAGCGGCCTCGTGCTCACCGTCTTCACCCGGCTCACCAGGTACTCGAGTGACCCCGGATCGGACCCGAACGCCATTCCGCCCGCGTGCACGTTGGGGCAGCTCACGTTCAGTTCGTAGGCCGCGATCCCCTCGGCCTGGTTCAGCCGCTGCACCACCGCGACGTACTCGCCCACCGTGCAGCCAAACACGTTCACGATTACGTTGGCGCGGGAATAGCGCCTCAGATCCGGCAATTTTTTCTGGAGGAACTCCTCCACCCCCACATTCTGGAGCCCGATCGCGTTCAGCATTCCCGCCGAGGTGTGGATCATGCGCGGCGGCTGGTGACCGGTCATCGGCTCCATGCTGATGCCCTTGGTGACAAATGCGCCCAGCCGCTCCAGGTCGACGATCTCTTCAAACTCGATGCCGTAGCCGAACGTGCCGCTGGCCGCAATCACCGGATTGGCCAGCCGCATCCCGGCCAGCATGACTGTCATGTCGGGCTTCACATCCTTAGTTTAGTGCGTTGGGCGGGCAAGGGAATCCACCGCAGGGGTGGGTATCCCCGGCGTTTGCTGCGCAATCAACGGGAATGCAGACCTTTGCGGGTGAAGGGCGCCGGAAAAAGTCGTGAATCTGTTAGAAATCGGCCCCCACGCCGACTACCTTCATGGGAAAGGAATTGAAACCGTCGCAATGGAAGAGCTGAGCCAGGACGAGATCTACCTGCAGGCGGCCGGAGAGTTCGGCTCCTCGCTGGAACGCCTGGCAGCCGCGTACGAGGCCGATCCGGACCGTCGCCGCGATCTCAGCCAGGACATTCACTTTCAATTGTGGCGCAGCCTTCAGCGTTTCGACGGCCGCTGTTCATTGCGCACCTGGGCTTACCGGGTCGCTCACAATGTGGCCGCCTCCCATGTGATGCGCGAGCGGCGAAGGTTCTTCGGCCTGGTCAGCCTGGAGGGAATTGAGGCTCTGCCGACGGTCGACTCCGGACCCTCCGCCGCGGAACATCAGATCAACCTGGCGCGGCTCATGGCCCTCATCCAGCGGCTCAAACCGCTCGACCGACAGGTTATTGTGTCCTATCTGGAAGACCTGGATGCAGCGACCATTGCCGAAATCACCGGACTGTCTGCCGCCAACGTGGCTATGCGGATTCATCGCGTAAAAAAATTGCTGGCGGAGCAATTCCGCCAGGGAGGCAACAATGCTGGATAACTCTCCGGACGACCCCACAATCGTCTGGCCCAAAACCGTCTGGCAGAGCCAGAAGAATGAGGAAACCAGAATGACCTTGGAACTATTGCGTCAACGTGTTCGCGATCTGAACGCCAGGCGCCGCCGCCAACTGTTCGCCACCGTGTTTGCGGCGGTGATCGTCCTCGCCCTGTCGGTGTGGGGTATCCCGCGCACTCACTCCATCGCCCTGCAGGCGGTCTTTGTTCTGGCCAGCGGGTGGGCCATTGCCGGCCTCTACTTTATCAAGCGCGGATCGCTCCACTCGGAGCTGCTGGACGACTCAACGCTCGGCACCGGCCTCGAATTTTACAGGTTGCAGATTCAGCAGAATCTGGCCGTCTTCCACCGCATTCTGCCGTGGACCTTTGGCCCCGTGTTCCTGGCTGTGGTCGCCATCATGCTCGTGCTTACCGGATTGGCGCAGGCCCAGGACCAGCCGCTGAGCAGGATTGCGCCGTTTTGCATCCTATTCGTGCTGTGGCTCATTGCCTTTCCGGCAGTGCGCTCCTACCACCGCCGCGAGCTGCGCAGGGAACTCGAACTCTTGAATTCGCTGGAAGGCACGAAATAGACTGCTCGCGGCGAGAATTCACGTGCCGAAAAGAGGAGCGGGCAGCCATCGATCGGCTGCCCGTTTCTGCTTCCGCTCTTAAACAACTTACGCTGTCACCGTCTCCTGTGCCGCCACTTTCACCGGTGTCAGCCACCCGAACCGGTCCGGCTTGAGCCCGTTGGCGATGCCGAAGAACTCGTCCGCGATCTTTTTGGTGATCTCGCCCGGCTTGCCATCTCCGATCTGTATGCGATCGACCGATCGGATGGGCGAAACCTCTGCCGCCGTCCCGGTAAAGAACACCTCGTCGGAGATGTAAAGGAGTTCGCGTGGAACGGGCTGCTCAATCACCGTCAGGCCCAGGTGGCGCGCGATGGTCAACACGCTGTCGCGGGTAATGCCGGAAAGCGCCGAGTTTGACAGCGGCGGCGTATACAGCACGCCATTGCGCACCAGGAACACGTTCTCGCCCGAGCCCTCGCTCACCAGCCCGTTCACGTCGAGCGCGATCCCCTCAGCGTACCCGTTGGTGTCAGCCTCCATCCGGATCAACTGCGAGTTCATGTAATTGGCGCCCGCTTTGGCCAGCGCCGGCATGGTATTCGGCGCCAGCCGGTTCCAGCTCGATACGCAAACGTCCGCCGCGTCGCCCCCGGTCACGTATTTGCCCCAGGGATAGTTGGCCACATAAACCTCGATCGGAGATCCTTTCGGATTTACCCCGATTTCCCCGTATCCCCGGATCACAATTGGCCGGATATAGCACGGCGCAATCCCATTGGCCTCGATGGTGTCGACTACCGCGGCGCAAAGCTCGTCCAGCGAGTACGGAATCTCCATCCGGTAAATCTTCGCCGAGTCAATCAGACGCTGCATGTGCTCCGGCAGCCGGAACACTGCGGCTCCGTGCGGCTGGGTGTAGCAGCGGATCCCCTCAAACACGCTGGAGCCGTAATGGACCACATGGCTCATCACGTGAATCGTCGCCTGTTCCCAGGGAATCAGATTGCCGTTTTTCCAGATGTTCGCTGTCGGTTGAATGGGCATGGGACTCCTTGCACTCCTTGGCGCGCACACAAATTTCGCGCTTACCCCATCAGGCTAACGCGGACTGCCCTCAGGTGTCATCTGCCGCCCGCGCCGGTGACAACGGCACGGAACTGCCGCGGGCAGGGGTGTGCCTCCGCGCAAATGCGCACACGCCCATTCCCAGCCGCCTTGCGGAGTTAGCCGTCTTGCTGCACTGCTTGGGCTTAGGCGCGGGTGGCGTTGCCTTCGCACCCCGGATGCCCGCAGGCGCATAGAATTTCAACCTTTGTCGCCACGCCCTCGCAGTGTGCACTGCAATATTTGGCGTTGGCCGGCGGTACACAATTACAGGCCGCGTTCGCGCATTTTTTCGCTGTGGGAGCAGCCATGGGTTCTCCTCCTTAATGAATACCGGAGCCGAACTTTCGGATTCCGCTCGACCGATCCGATGCAAAATCCGCCATGAGCATAGCCCAATTCGAAGTCACCTGTCGAACCCCTTGAAACCCAGCGCCTGACTCCGGGAATCTGTCACCGCCTGAGCTTGAACAGGAGGTAAAGCACCACGGTCAACAGAACGCTGAGGGCAATCGACGTCCCCAGCGGGAATAACAACTGTACGTGCTTTCCCCTCCAGGCAAAATCCCCGGGCAGCCGCCCCAGCGGCCACCCCATTCGCCCGGCCAAAACGAACCCGACGCCCACCACCAGCAACAGTAACCCCAATCCCACCAACGCCTTGCCCAACTCGACCATCTTCCCGCGCCTTCCTGTTCCGCTGTCCCTGTTTTCTATTCCCTGTTTTTCTTATCCCTTGTCCCTGTCTTTTCCCCCGCTAGAATACAAGGACGGCACGAGGCCGGAATTGGTACCGGCCGCTCCAAATACCCCTCCGGAGACCACAATTGCGCATCATCGCCCTCATCGCCGGTCTTATCTGCATCTTCGGAGTCCTATGGGACGCCTTCCAGACCATTATTCTGCCCCGCCGCGCCACCGGCGTGATCCGCCTCACGCGCATGTTCTACATCGTGACCTGGCGTCCCTGGTCCTTCTTCGCGCGCCGCATCCGGACCCCACGCAACCGTGAAACCGCCTTCAGCTTTTACGGCCCGCTCTCGCTCATTCTGCTTCTGGCTCTATGGGCCGCCGTAATGGTGGTCGGTTTTGGCCTTATTTACTTTTCCATCGGCGTTCCGTTCTACGACCTCCGCCAGCACCCCGGCCTCATCAGCGACCTCTACGTCTCCGGCGCCACCATTTTCACCCTTGGCCCTACCGACGCCGGCCCCGTCCATCCCGCGGCGCGCTGGCTCATGGTTCTCGAGTCCGGCACCGGATTCGCCTTCCTAGCCATCATCATGGGGTATTTCCCCGTCCTCTACGGCGCATTCTCCCGCCGCGAGGTCTCCATTTCGCTGCTCGACGCCCGCGCCGGCTCGCCTCCCACGGCGGCCGAACTCCTCCGCCGGCACATTTTTCCCGGGGCGGCGGAAGCGCTCTCTGTCCTGCTTATTGAGTGGGAGCGCTGGTCCGCAGAGCTGCTCGAATCCCACATTTCCTTTCCTCTGCTCTGCTACTTCCGCTCCCAGCACACCAACCAGTCCTGGCTTTCCGCGCTTACTTCAGTCCTCGATACGTCAGCCCTGCTGATTACCGGGGTCCAGGGCCACGAAGCCCGGCAGGCGCAATTGACATTTGCCATGGCGCGCCATGCCCTCGTCGATCTGACCCAGATTTTCAACCTCAAGCCCCGACACGACGCACCCAACCGTCTACCGGCCGAGCGCTACAGCCAGCTCTACGAGCTGCTCTGCCAGGGCGGCGTGACTGTGTGCCGCGACTGCGATGCCGAGAAGCGGCTGGGTGAGATGCGCCGCCTCTACGAGCCCTGGGCCGAGGCTCTCAGCGCCCATTTTTCGCTGCCTCTGCCGCCTTGGTTCCCCAGCGACACCCACCGCGACAACTGGCTGGCCGTGGCCCGCCTGAGGGAGAGCGCGGAGTCCGCCAATCCGCCCGCGGCAACCATTGCCGGCGAAGGCCACGCCCACACCCTCGCGAAACTCCACGACGAACCCCACGATTTTTGATGGGATCCCCGCCCGCATCCTGCAGTGACGCCGATTACTACGCGGATTCGTTCGTGCGGAGTAGAATCTTGGCCCACTCGTGGTGAGAAGGCAGATCCGCCATGAAATGGCCTGCGCCTTGCTGCCTCACCCTCTATCTTCTCGTAGCGGCCGCCAGCCTGGAAGAAGCATGTCAATGAGTCACGGCCGAATCTCTACCGGGAAAGGGAATTCCTTGTGAAACGTTATCTTCCGTTCATTTTTTTGCTATCGATTTTCTTTTCGGCCGCGGCGATGTCCGCCGGAGCGGCTCAGCCGCGCTATAACACCATCGTCGTCAAGCACTTCACCAACGCCAACGGCATGGCCCAGTCGCAGGAGTTCATCCAGTATTTTGCCGAGGACCTTTGCACGGACCTGGTGAAGTACAAGGTATCCATCCAGGCTGTTGCTGCCGGAGCCGTTGTTCCCGATGCCGACGCGGCCAATTCGGTGGTGGTTGAAGGCAAGTTTCTGTCGCGTGAAAGCGGCGGGATCATCACGCCTGGAAAGCTGAACCTTGAACTTAGCCTCTACCGGCTCAGCGATCATGCGCTCGTCAAAACATGGGACGCCCCAGCTTATTTCATGCACAACGGCGATCGCACCGATAAGGAATACGCGTACGAAACAGCGCACGCTACCGCACAGTTGCTCTGGCAAGCGCTCAGAGGCATCGACCTGTCTGCGATCCCTCCGGCTGCGCCCGGAGCAGCCGCCTCAGCACCCGTTGTCGCGCCCGCTTCCGGAGTCTCGCCGGCCGGCCCCGACGCCTTGGCCTCAGTTCAGTTGACCTCTGACCCTACCGGAGCTGAGATCACCATCGACGGCAACTACGTCGGCAGCACACCAAGCACCGTCAACCTCAAAGCCGGTACGCACGCCATCAAAATGAAGTTGCCGGGCTATACGCCCTGGGTACGCTCCGTCGAAACCGAAGGTGGAGAGACACGCAATTTCGCCGCCCAGATGGAAAAGGCCAGCCAATAAGCGATGAATCCGCCGGTCGCGTGGTCAGAGAGAGGACTCGCTATGAAACGCTTTGGTCTGCTTTTTTTGCTGCTCTCAGTCTTCTTTGCAGCCGCGCCGCTGACCGCCGGAGCGGCTCAGCCGCGATTTACCACTATCGTCGTCAAGCAATTCACCAATGCCAGCGGAATGAACCAGCCGCAGGAATTCATCCAGGAATTCGGCGAGGGCATCCGCGAAGCGTTGCAGCGTGCCAAAATTGCCGATCACATTGGCGATGAGGGTGCTTCCGTGGACGACGCAATGGCTGCCAGCTCGCTTGTGGTCGAAGGTAGGTTCACCAGCCTCAATAAGGGCTCTTTCTCCACAAAGCTGTCCATGGAAATCGACATGTATCGAATCAGCGATCACGTACTGGTGAAGGCGATCTCCACCCACGTGAGCTATCCCAACTTCGGGATACGCCCGGATTACCTTGGAGTCGGGCTGCAGCGCGAGCTCGCGTCGGCGCTCAAGGAAATCAACCTGTCCAGTATCCCTGTCGGGCCGCCCATCCCCAGATCCGCGCCGGCAGCAACGGCTTCAGCACCTCAGCCGGCCGCCCCTTTGGCTTTCACCTCGATTCAGTTCTCTTCAATCCCCGTCGGGGCCGAGATCACCATCGATGGCTCTTATGCGGGCAACACGCCCAGCCTCATCAAGCTCAGGCCGGGAACGCATTCGATCAAAATCGCGAAGGACGGCTACGCGCCATGGGAGCGAACGATCGAATCCGGCGCGGCAGAGGCGCGCACTGTATCTGCCTCTCTTGAAAAAACCGGTCAGTGACGGCGAATCACCCGCGAATGAGGGCACGCGACGGTTTTCGCCCGCACTTCGCCGCTGCATCCCGGTCGGATGCGATCGAGCTCTGAATTTATCCCGGCGGCCAGGTGTGGTGGCGTCCGCCCAGCACATGCAGATGCAGATGATCGACCGTCTGGCCGCCGTCGGGGCCGGTGTTGATGACGATGCGATAGCCCTTCTCCAGTCCCTTGTCGCGCGCAATTTGCGCCGCCGTCACCAGCAGATGCCCCAGCAGCGCGGCATGGGCCGGTGAGGCTTTCGCCGTGGACGGAATGTGCTCCTGGGGAATGACCAAGAAGTGCACCGGCGACTGGGGATTGATGTCGGCGAAGGCGTAACACTGCTCGTCCTGATAAACAGCTTTGGACGGAATGACGCCGGCAGCGATTTTGCAGAAGAGGCAATCCATGCGCGACCAGTTTACAGGAGAGCCAAACCGGAAAGGACAACTTGGGCGATTGTGCAGCGCATCCTACCCGAAAGTACTTTGGGCCCCTAAAGAATTTGGAGAGATTGAATGAAGCGGCACTTACATTACAGATTTATCCTGCGGGCGCTGGTGGCCGCGGGGCACTGATGAAACGCGCTCTATTCATGTTCATGGCGCTGGCCATGCCGGCTTGGCTATGCGCGCAGAATCCCAAGCTGTTGTGGATCGATATGCCTTTCGTGCACCAGACCCAAGAAGCCTGCGGCTATGCGGCGCTGGCCATGGTCATCGGCTATTGGGCTGAGCAACAAGGGCTGGCAGGCGGCTTCATTGACGGGACGCCTGAACAGCGGGAACAGGCGGTGGCGGAGCGCGACTTATACGTCATCCAGCACGACCTGCCGCCTGGACGGCATGGAATCTCCGCGCACGCGATGCAGCAGTACCTGAATGAACACGGATTCATCACATTCGCGCTGCGGGGTACCTGGAACGATCTCGAGAAAGAGATCGGCAAGGGACGTCCGCTGATTGTAGCGACGCGGCCGAAGGGCGATCCGCAACTGCACTACGTGGTGATCGCCGGCGTGGATCCATCGCGGTCCCTGGTGATGATGAAGGATCCGGCAGAGCACAAGCTGCTGACCGAGGAGCGTGCGGAATTCGAGAAGGACTGGAGCGCCACTCGCAACTGGCTGCTGCTGGCGGTGCCGGAAGACTCGCAACTGGCGGCAGAAATGCGGCGCTGATCCGATTCGTCGTCGCCATATCCGGCGCGGCGCATCCGTGGGCAGATGTATGCAGCGGAGTGGGATCTCAGCTGGTGTGGTCCACGATGATCTTCCAGCCGTCCGTGCCTTTGCGCCACACCAGGGAGAAGATGCCGTCGTCTTTTGCCGCTTCGCCATGCGTGGTGCGCTGCAAATGGAATTTCCCCGTCACCACGGCGTATTCCGCCGCGCCGCACTTGGATGGCAGCATGCGCACCTCGAGGCCGGTGAAGGTGAGCGTGCCCATCTGCGCGGCGTTTGAATACGCCTGCTGATAGCGCTGGAGTATTGGCTGATAGCCCTTGCGCAATTGCGCACCGATGAACGTAGTCTCGGGCGAGTCTTCGTAGGTCTGCATGAAGGCGGGAATGTCGCCGCGATTCCATGCGGCAACCTGCGCGTCCATGGCAGCGCGGATGGTGGTTTCAGCCGACTGCGCCGTGGCGAGGCTCACGGCAAACACCAACGCAAATGCGGCAAGCAAGCGATACATAACGACCTCCGGATTTAGATTCAGAATACAATCGGATCATGGCCGCAGCTTCCCCGGTCTCGCCCTTTCGCGTCGTGCACACCGTCTGCTCGCACGATTGCCCGGACTCCTGCGGCGTGCTGGTGACGGTGAACGCCGAGGGCCGCGCCACAAAGGTTCAGGGCGATCCCGCGCACCCGGTCACGCAGGGATTCCTGTGCGGCAAAGTTGCCAAATATCTTGACCGCGTGTACGCGCCGGACCGCCTGCTGTATCCGCTGAAGCGCAAGCCCGGTGCGGCCAAGGAGCCGGTTCCGCGCGGGCGCGAGATGGAAGCATTTGAGCGCGTCACCTGGGACGAGGCGCTGGACGGCATCGCCGCGCGCCTCAAGCATGTGGCCGAGCGCTACGGACCGGAGGCGATCCTGCCCTACAGCTACGCGGGCAACATGGGCCTGCTTGGCTATGGCTCCATGGACCGCCGCTTTTTTCACCGCCTGGGCGCCAGCCAGCTAGCCCGCACCATCTGCTCCGAAGCCGGCGGTCAGGCCTGGAGCCTTGTCTACGGCCGCAAGCTGGGCACGCCCACTGAGGACTTCCGCCTGGCCAGGCTGATCATCGCCTGGGCTGCGAACATTCACGGCAACAACGTTCACCTGTGGCCCATGGTGGAGCAGGCGCGGCGCAATGGCGCGCGGCTCATCGTGATCGACCCCTACCGCACGCGCACCGCGGCACTGGCAGACTGGCACATCGCCATCCGACCGGGCACGGACGTCGCGCTGGCGCTGGGCATGATGCACGTGATCCTCCGCGACGGCCTCGAGGATCGCGCGTACATCGCCGCCATGACCCATGGGTTTGCCGAGCTTGCCGAGCGAGCGCGCGAATACACGCCGGAACGCGTAGCCGCGTGGACGGGCATGAGCGCAAGTGAAGTGGAGACGCTGGCGCGCGAGTACGCGACCACTCGTCCGGCCGCGATCCGTCTCAACTATGGTGTGCAGCGCGGCGAGAACGGCGGCGCCGCCGTCCGCGCCATCATCATGCTGCCCGCGCTCACCGGCGCATGGAAACATCGCGGCGGCGGCGCGCAGCTTTCCACTTCGGGCGCATTTCGCTGGAACGAGGGTGCGCTGCGCAGGCCTGACCTGGCGCTTGGCTCGCCGCTGGGCCGGCTGGCGCGCACCGTCAACATGTCCACGCTGGGCCTGGCGCTGGAAAAACAGGGATCAGGGAACAGGGAACAGGGAACAGAACGCGACGTGTTGAGCGGCGGCCCGGACGTGCACGCGTTGTTCGTGTACAACTCAAATCCCGGCGCCATAGCGCCCAACCATAACGCGGTGGTGCGCGGCCTCAAGCGCGACGATCTTTTCACCGTGGTGCATGAGCAGTTCTTCACTGACACCACGGACTACGCCGACTACGTGCTGCCCGCGACCACCTTCCTGGAACACACGGATGCGCAGGGCGCCTATGGCCACTATTTTGTGCAGTGGTCGCACCAGGCCATTGAGCCCGTTGGCGAATCGCGCTCGAACGTTTGGCTCTTCAGCCAGCTGGCGCAGCGCATGGGCTTCGACGAAGAGTGTTTCCGCGATTCGCCCGAGGAATTGATCCGGCAGGCGCTGGGCGCGAACGGAACCGGGCACAGCACCAATCCCGGCATGGAACACATTACGGTTGAAGAGCTGAAGGCGAAGGGCCACGTCGCGCTCAGCTTCCATCGCGAGCCGGAGACCGCGCCGTTCCAGCCCTACGTTCTGGGCGAGCTGCCCACTCCGTCTGGCAAAGTTGAGTTTTACTCGCAGACGCTCGCCGCGCAGGGGCTGGATCCGCTCCCCGGCTTTGTGCCGCCTGTGGAGTCGCGCTGGGGCGCGGACGCGAAGCGCTATCCCCTGGAATTGCTCGGCCGCAAGAACGACAACTACATGAACTCCACCTTTGCCAACCTCGAAGGCCATCGCAAAATGGAAGCGCGCAAAGCGGGCAAGCTTGAAATGCATCCCGAAGATGCAACGGCGAGAGGCATTGCCGATGGCGATCCCGTGCGCATCTTCAATGACCGTGGCGAGCTCCGACTGACGGCGCTGCTTACCGACAGCCTGCCCGCGGGCGTGGTTGCCGGGCGGCTGGACTGGGCCAAATTCCATCCCGAATCCGTTAACGTAAACGCGCTTACCAGTGAACGCCTCACCGATATCGGCCGAGCGCCCACCTTTTATTCCGTGCTTGTGGAAGTGGAAAAGACGGGAGCCAATCCGCAGCAAACAGCGAGCGGGGAGTAAAGAGCCTTCTTCGGCCTGTTCCGGCGCGTTTCCATTCCGATTCAGGAAGATCATGGAAAACACTTCTCGATTTCAACTGCGGCTCGCCACTGAAGCCGACATTCCAGCGCTCGATGCGCTGATTGAAGCCTCAGTCCGCGGACTGCAGGCGGGCGACTACACATCCGCGCAGATGGAAGGCGCGCTGGGCGCCGTCCTCGGCGTGGACACGCAGCTCATTCGCGATGGCACCTACTTTGTGGCTGAGACCGTAACCGGCATCCGCCGCATGGCCGGCTGCGGAGGATGGTCGCGGCGCAAAACGCTCTTCGGCGCCGACCGCGGTCCCGGACGCGAGCCGGAGTTGCTCAATCCCGCCACCGATGCCGCCAAGGTGCGCGCCATTTTTGTGCATCCCGATTTTGCGCGGCAGGGCCTCGGCTCGCTGATTCTCAAAACCGTGGAAGAGGCAGCGCAAGCCGCCGGTTTTCGCCGTTACGAAATGGGTTCCACGCTGACCGGGGTTCCACTTTACCGGCTCAGGGGTTACGTCGAGATCGATCGCATCGCCGTGCCGCTCAGCAATGGCGAGTCGCTTCCCGTGGTAAGAATGGCCAAACAAGTGTTGTGAGGGTTGCGGCTCGGCGACAATGGATCAAGCCCTACATCGCGTAAAGAAGGCGCGACACAAATGACTTCGACCAGTTGGCTGATCCTCGCATCCATATTTGTGGTGTTTCTGCTTCTCCGGCGGGTCGGCCAAATCTCCGCACGCGCGGCTCGGGCGTACTTCGAGCAGGGCGCGCAGGTGGTCGACGTCCGCAGCGAGGCTGAATTCGCGGCAAGGCATCTGCGGGGAGCCATCAATATCCCCGTGGATCGCATTGAGAGCATTGCGCCGCAACGGCTGAAGGACCGCAACCAGGTCCTGCTTTTGCACTGCCAAAGCGGCATGCGCAGCGCCGCAGCCCAGAAGAAGCTGGCCCGGATGGGTTTCGCCCGCGCTTACAATGTGGGATCGTATGCCCGCGCGGCGCGCATTCTCGGCCCATAGATGGCGTCCGTGTCTGGGCTTATCGTCCCTCCCTGGGAGACGCCTGCGCCCGCCGGTTCGGCTTGGCAATGGGTTCCGATGCGCAACCGGTTCTCGGCCGTTTCCGTCTAAGACTTGAATCACAACACTCCCGTTTTGCGGAATGCCCACCCGCACGCGATATTCTGGATACGGAGACCATTGATGCAAATAAAGTGGATGCATGCCATAGCGGTTGTTGCCGTCTTTGCCGTTCCTTGCCTCGCCGCCGCCCAGGCGCCGAGCGCGCCCGCCCAACCGCAGAGCGCACCAACCAGGGCACAGGCCGGAACAGCGGTAAATTCGTTCGATTTCTCGGGCAGCTTTTTGAAGACTTTCAGCACCTCAACCACCGGCAACGGCACCGTCCAGACCCCCACCGATTCCTACGGCGGCATGGTGGGCGTCCGCTACATTCCCGGACCATGGAAGGGCGCGGAGATCACTTACTCGTATAGCTCCCTCAACCAGACCTACTCGGTGGACAAGGGATCCTGCGGTTTTCAGTGCCAGAACCCCACCGTCACCGTCCCCAACGCCCAGAGCCAGGTGACGTTGAATTATGTGGTATCGCGGCGGATGGGCAGAGTCACGCCGTTTGCCGAGGCCGGCTTTGCCTTTGTCATCAACTACTCCTCCGGCAACGCCTACGCCATCAACACCGTCGTCCGTCCCGGATACGTCGGTGATGCGGGCGCCGATTTTGGCGGCCCGCGCTTCGGCCTCCGCGTCCAGTTCCGCGACACCCTCTACAGAGCGCCGAATCTCGAATTTCCCTACGCTGCAACCGGCAAATTCATGCAGACGGCAGAGCCCCTTGTCGGTATCTACTTCCGCCCCTGGTAAATCCCGGGGCGGTTTCACCTCAATTCCACCTTCCGGCAACCACTCCTGCGCCTTCCCCGCCCCAATAACACTAAATCGTTATAGTCAATGGTAATCAAGAACATCTAAGCTGCCGATAACTATCCAAGCGAGCAGGTAATGCAAGCGCTTTTCATTGGAATTGTTATTACGGGGCTGTTTGTAATCTTATTTGGGTCTATTTCCCATGCCCGCCCCGACGACCGCATCCGCTGCTGGGTTGGCGGATGGGTCTCTTTCTGCGCATACTTCGCCGTTCGCCTGTGGATGCCGCCCGATGGACTCGCCCATTCCCTTCAATTCTGTCTCCGCTCCGACCTGCTGGTCCTCGGCGGCACATTCTTTGTCGTCTCCACCACCGTTCTGGTCCGCGGCCGGAAGTTCGCTCTGCGCCTGGGCTCGGCCATCGCCCTTTCCGCATTCGCCCTGATTGGCCTGTCCACGCTCGGACCCCGCTTCGCCACCGTCCTCACCTTCGCCATACTGCTGCGCCAATCCGTGGCCATCTATCTCGCCGTTCGCGATCGGGAACTGATCTTCGCCCCCATGGTGATTGCCATGGCCTTCATCGTGGCAGTTTGCTGCCTCGCGGGCATCAGCGCCGGCCATAACTACTGGGTCGTCGATTCCCTTTGGATGGAAACCTATTTCACCGCCGCCCTCGGCTTCTGGTATTGGGGCGGCGAGCGCACTCTGGCCCTCCACACCACGGTCTTCGGCCTCTTCACCTGGGCCGCCATGTTTCCCATCGGCTATTTCATTTTCCTCTTGCTGCCGCGCATGCCCGTCGATGACGGAATCTGGAATCTCCCCGCATACTGCGCCGGCGTGGGCATGGTCCTGCTTCTCATTGAGGAACAGCTTCGCATCGCCGGCGCCCTGGGCGAGGAATACCGCCTGCTCTTTGACAACAATCCCAACGCCATGTGGATCCTCGACACGGAAACCCTTGGCTTCCTCGATCTTAACCACGTCGCCGCGGAAGTCCACGGCTACACCCGCGAGGAGTTTCTCCAGCTGACCCTCCCAGACATCGTTGTCCCGGAGAGAAGAGTCCAGGCCATCGCCGACGCCCGCGACGGCGACAGTTCCGTTCACTCTTCCCTCCATCGCCGTAAAGACGGCACCATCTTCCCCATGGACATGACGCCTCACGCGATCGACTTTCGCGGGCGTCCCTGCCGCTTCGTTCTTGCCCTCGATGCCTCCAGGCGTGAGGCTCTCGAGCGCCAGTTGCAGCACCAATCCGAGCATGACCCCCTCACCGGTCTGGCCAACCGCATGCTCTTTCAGGAGCACCTTGCCCCGGCCGTTCTCGAAGCCCGCCAATCCGGCGATAAGCTCGCCATCCTCTGCCTCGACATCTGCCGCTTCAAGCGCATCAACGATGTCTACGGCCCGCGCGTGGGCGATGAATGCATCCGCCACGTCGCCTCCGTCCTCAGCTCGCGGGTTCGCGCCAGCGACTTTGTCGGCCGCATCGCCGGCGACGAGTTTGCCATGATTCTTACCGGCATCCGCCATGCCGCCACCGTGGAGCAACGCGCCACCGAGCTGACTGCGCTTCTTCAGCAGCCGGTCCTGGTCGAGGGCTATCCCATCCAGCTCACTTTCAGCGTCGGACTCGCCATTTGCCCTGACGATGGCGAAGATCCCCTCGCCCTCTGGAGCGGCGCCGAAGGCGTTCTTCGCCGCTCCCAGGAAGCCGGAGGCGGTCAGATCGCCTGGCTCTCCCGCGAATCCAAAGAGGATGCCCAGGAACAGATCGCCATCGAGGCCTGCCTCCGCATGCGCATGGAAGAAGCCGGATTCCGCCTGGTCTATCAGCCCGTCTACGACTTCAACGGACGCATCCGCAGCCTTGAAGCTCTCCTGCGCATGGACCACCCCGTCTACGGCGCCATCAGCCCCGTCAAGGTCATCCCCATTGCCGAAGAAACCGGCCTCATCGTCCCCCTCGGCATGTGGGTCATAGAGGAAGTCTGCCGCCAGATCCGCGCCTGGATTGACGATCAAGACATGCGCGTCATCCCCGTCGCCATAAACGTCTCCGCCCTGCAGCTTATGCACGTGGATTTTGCCGACCGCCTCATGGAGCTGGTCCGCCGCTATGCCATCAACCCCAAATGGATCCACCTCGAGCTGACTGAAACCGCCGCCATGCGCAACCTGAAGGAAGTCTCGGTGCAGATGACGCGCCTGGCCGGCCTGGGCTTTTGCTTCCTCATGGACGACTTCGGCACCGGCCACTCCTCACTCGGCCGCCTGCACCAGTTGCCGCTCTCCGTGCTCAAAATCGACCGCTCCTTCATTGAGCAGCTCTGCGCCCCCAACGGCATGTACACCACCCTGACCATCGTGCAGGCCATTATTTCCATGGCCCACGCCCTGCATCAGAAAGTGGTCGCCGAGGGTGTCGAAACCGAAGCGCAGCTGGCCTGCCTCGGCGGCCTCGACTGCGACCTGGTCCAGGGCTTCCACCTGGCTCGTCCCCTGCCGCCCGATGCCATTCCCCCGCTCGCCCGCCGCAAGCACCCTGCCTTTGCCGAACTCCTGCCGGCTCTCTGCGCCCCCGAGCTGCTGGACGAATCCACAGAGTCTATCTCCGCCAACTGACCCGGTCGTTATCCCTTACCTCTTATCCCTCGTCCCTACTCCCTGGT
Organism: uncultured Acidobacteriota bacterium; assembly: GCA_963788435.1. GTDB lineage: Bacteria > Acidobacteriota > Terriglobia > Terriglobales > Acidobacteriaceae > Telmatobacter. The sequence goes on from CAWBIG010000153.1 coordinate 29,340, forward strand.
CCTTAACAGCTCGACATAATCCACCGCCGCCGGATCGCGCCCCTCCGGCGTGCCCTCCACTCGCAGAATGTCGCCCGCCTTCAGATCAATCTCTCCCGTCGTGAATCGCGTTGAGTTGTCCCCGTCCGGCCGCCACGACGGCAACTTCGCATCCGCAACCCACGCCGCCGCCTCGTGACCGTTCACGGTGAACCGGAAGCGCGCGTCGCCGCCTTGCAGATCGAAATACTGGATCGCCACGCGGTATCGTCCCGGCTTGATGGCGAATATCCACTCAGCGGTGCAAGTGTTCTCCGCCATGTGTTCAAGAGCCAGCGGGCACGTCACCGCCTCGCCACCCGACGCATCCTCCCACGGGTTGACGTGAATCACCTGGTAGCGCGTCAACCGCGCCGATTCGGCCTCCAGCCGCCCCGGATAGTTGCCGGCGCGCCCCGTCGCATCCGGTATCCCGCTCAGCTTCAGGAAGTACTGCACAATCGCATCCCGCCACACGATCGCGTGTCCCGCCTGGTATCGCAACCGCGCTGCCTCATCGTCAAAGAGGGCCGGATCGATTCGGCCCTTCAGCGTCGCCCACTCGCGCCCCAGCTCCGCCGCCTCCTCCGCGCCCTTATAGTGGCTGTCGTAGATGTACTGGATTACCGTCTTGCCGCCATATCCAGGCTGGTCCAGCTTCCACGTGTACGGAACGTGATGGAAGAAGGTCAGCAAATTGTCCGGCGTGGTATTCACGTTCTCGTAAACCTTCGCCACCTCCGGCCAATACTGCCCTACGAACCCCGTGCCCGTTGCAACCGTGCGGTCCATGCCCACGCCCAGGTGGTCTGCCCTGTGCCACTGCCCCCAGCCGTTGTTCTCGCTCGACTCGATATTCGGCCCGTAGTGGCTGCCGGTAATGTCGGTCAGCGTCTGCATCCCCAGCGGCCCGGTGTAATCCACGTATGCCGGCCACGATTGCATCAGCATCTTGGTCACCGTACTCACCACCGCCGGGTCCGAGGCGATGGTTTGCCGCGTCCACTCCTCGGCAATCTGCTGCGCGGTCAGGTTCGGATTCCACGCCAGGCGCCCAAACGCATACAGGTTGGCATTGGCCAGCGGCGCGCCCATCCACGCCTCCTGCCCCACCCCCGCCACGCCAACCATCCCGCCCAGCGGCCGGTCGAACGTCTTGCCCGCAAGAATTTGCTTCACCGGCGTGGACCGGTTCTCAGCCCGCAGATCGAAATGAATCCAGCACCCACTGCCACATTT
>CAWBIG010000154.1:0-22604 GCA_963788435.1 uncultured Acidobacteriota bacterium
AGAAGGCCAAGCCACAGTGGAAGGATGCGTTTCATGTTCTTTCTTCTCCTTGGGAGCGGCGCGAAGCAAAAGCCCGCGAGCTCGCAGAATCAAATTTCCTCAATCCACGCCCGCGCGGACAACCCCGGCGGGCGAGGGACGACACAGGCAGAAAAGCTCCTACCCGTTCACGCGTCCAGCACAGCCAAAGTTAAACTAATCCAACGGTCAAGACAAGAGCGAGGGCCCGGAAGAGCGCTGCCGAAACCGTCTCGGATCCGCGCCGGACTGGCCGCGGTTGAGCTCGCGATGTGCTGCTGCGGCCGGTGCAACTCCGGAATCCATGCTAAGACTCGCGCTCGCTTATGCGTTGTGGCGCGGATCACACCCATAAAATGAGTGTATGGGATTGACGATCCGCCCGGCCACGCCCGCAGATGTAGGGCAGATTCTGAAGTTTATCCGCGATCTGGCCATGTATGAACGCGAACCGGATGCCGTGGTGGCCACAGAGGAAGACCTGCTGCGGCACGGTTTTGGCGCCAGGCCGTACTTCCAGTGCCTGATGGCCGAGTGGGATGGCGCGCCGGCGGGGTTTGCCCTCTATTTTTACGACTACTCGACGTGGCTGGGGCGCCCCGGAATCTACCTGGAGGACGTGTTCGTCGATCCTCCGCTTGCGCGGACGCGGCATCGGCAAGGCGCTGCTTAAGCGGCTGGCGGAGATCGCTTTGGAAGAGGGTTGCGCTCGCCTCAAGTGGCAGGTCCTCGACTGGAATGAGCCAGCCATCGAGTTCTACCGCAGCCTGGGCGCGGAGTTCATGGACACGTGGCGCAACGTGCGTGTGACCGGGGAAGCGCTGCGGCGGCTGGCGGGATCAGGAAGTGAAGACGGAGATGTTCCACCTTTTTACCAGGAAGCAGACGAGAGGATGGAGCAGCCGTGAAGATCCGGGTCATCGGCGGCGGCCTGGCCGGCCCTGAAGCGGCGCTGACCGCGGCACGCCTCGGTTGCGACGTTGAACTTTACGAGATGCGAACCGTGGTGGACGGCAAGCCGCGCCTGACTCCTGCGCACCAGACCACGGATTTCGGCGAGCTGGTCTGTTCCAATTCGCTCAAAAGCGAGTCACCCAACACCGCGCCGTGGCTGCTGAAGCAGGAGATGCGGAGGGCTGGTTCACCGCTGCTGCGACTGGCGGATGAAACGGCCGTGCCGGCTGGCCATGCGCTGGCCGTGGATCGTGTGGAATTCTCGCGCAGGATCTCGGAGGCGATTGCGGCAGAGCCTCGAATCTGCGTCATCCGGGAGGAAGTGACCAACTTGGCGGCCGGTTCCGGCCTCACCATCATTGCCACAGGGCCGCTGACCTCGGATGCGTTGAGCCGGGAGATCCAACGCATTACTGGCTCTGGCCACCTGGCGTTCTACGACTCCATCTCCCCAATCGTCGATGCGGACTCGATTGATATCGAGCGCGTGTACTTTGCCGCGCGCTGGGACAAGGGCACGGCTGACTATATCAATTGTCCGTTTACTCGCGAGGAGTTCGACCGGTTTCTGGATGCGCTGCTCGCGGCCGAGCCGGCCGAGGAGAAGGATTGGGAGAAGCTCGACTATTTCGAAAGCTGCCTGCCCATCGAAGTGCTGGCCCGGCGCGGCCGCGACACGCTGCGCTTTGGGCCCATGAAGCCGGTCGGCCTGCGCGATCCGCGCACCGGCAAAAATCCCTGGGCGGTGGTGCAGTTGCGCAAGGAGAATCTGCGCGCGGACAGCTATAACCTGGTGGGCTTCCAAAACCATCTGAAATGGGGCGAGCAAGCGCGCGTCCTGCGGCTCATTCCCGGCCTCGAAAACGCGCGCTTCCTGCGTTACGGCCAAATCCACCGCAACACCTACATCTGCGCGCCGGTACTACTGGACGAGCTGTTTCGGCTCCGGACCCAGCCCTCAATCTTGTTCGCGGGACAGATCTCGGGCGTGGAGGGCTACACCGAGTCGATTGCCACGGGCCTGCTGGCGGGCTTGTACGCGGCCTCACTCGCGCGGGGCGAGGAGCCTGCGCCGGTTCCACGTGGAACTGCGCTGGGTTCGCTGGTGAACTACATCACACACGCCGATCCCCACCACTTTCAGCCCGCGAACATCACCTTCGATCTGCTGGAACCGCTGGAAGAAGAGCTGCGTAAGAGGATACGAGACAAGAAGGAGCGGCACCGGTTGCAGTGCGCGCGCGCGCTGGACGCCTTTGACGCCTGGTTCGCCGCGCGAGGTTCTGCACCGGTGGCTCGCGCCTCAGGCCAGAACAACACACCGTCTTTGCACATCGACTCCTGACGATTGTGTGGTACGCTGGCCCGTCGTAGGAGGAACGCCATGCAATTCCTTACCGCACCTGAGGCCATCTCGCCCGCGCTCAATCGCACCGCCTCGCTGCTGTTCCGGCCGTTCCGCTGGGGAACCTTCCTTAAGCTCTGCGCCGTTGCTGTTCTTACTGAGGGCGCGTCGGGCAACTTTCGCATGAACAACCCCGGCCACCATGGGCCAACTACTGTCCCTCCCCACGTGATGAACTCTCTGCCGTACGAACTTATCCCCCTGTTGATCGGGCTGGGCATTCTTGCCCTCATCGTAGGCATCGTGGTGTTCTACCTCATCGTGCGGCTGCGTTTCGCGCTCTTTGAATGCCTCATTCACCAAATGCGTCTCCTCTCTCCCGGCTGGCGCCGCTATCGCGAGCAGGCGTGGCGTTTCTTCCTGTTCAGCATCGTCATCGCCATCGCCTTCCTGGCTGTCGCCGTGGCGGCGCTGGCGCCGTTCGTCTCCGGGCTCATTCATCTCTTCCGCGAAACTCAGGCCGCCAACCACGTCGATTTTGGCGTCATGATCGGCATGTTTATTCAGCTTCTGCCCGTCGTCCTCGGGCTGGCCCTGCTTGGAATCGCACTCGACGTGGTCATGCGCGACTTCATGCTGCCTCACTTCGCGCTGGAGAACGCATCCGCGGGCGAAGCCTGGGGCGCGGTGTGGGATCGCGTTGTGGCCGAGAAGGGCGCATTCCTGCTCTATGCCGTGTTGCGGATTGTGCTCCCGATCCTGGCCATGATCGGCATCTTCATCCTGCTCATCATTCCCATCGTGATTGTTTTCGGCTCGCTCGGCGTCTTCATGGCGATGGTGCATGCGTCTTCGGCCGGCGCCACTCCCATCGGAATATTCCTTCAAGTTGTGGCGGGGCTGGCAATGGCCGTCGCCGGCGTGATGTTGGCCATCTGCTTCGGAGGACCTCTTTCCATCGCCATCCGCAACTACGCGCTGGTGTTTTACGGCGCTCGCTACCAGCCGCTGGGCGATGTGCTTTATCCGCCCATGCCGCCGGCCGCAGCCGCGCCCCTTCCAGGATGATGATTCAGCTTGGGCCTTCGCGCGAAGTCAAATCGCGTCCGCGCGGGAGCCGGCCGCGCGCGGAGGTTTCCTCATGAGGCCGCTATCGACCTCTCAGGCTCTCGCTCCCGCGTTCCGCCGAACGTGGCAGCTTCTTTATAGGCCATTTCAGTGGAGCAGCCATCTCAAACTGACGGCCACAGCCGCAATCACAAGCTGTTTTCTTGTCAACTTCCGCTACACCCTGCCGGGCGGCCCAGGAATCGAGATCCCGTCGATTCCCTTGGCGTTCCGGCAGGCCGGCGGATTCGGAATTCTCATTCTCATCGCCGCGCTGCTCGCAGTCAATCTCGTCCTCCTCTTCTGCTACTTCACGGCGCGCCTGCGTTTTGCCCTGTTTGACTCTCTGATCGACGGTAGCCGGGCCCTGGCGCCCGGGTTCAAACTCTATGAACGGCAAGCGGCAAAATTCTTCCGCGCCAAAATTGTGGTTTGGCTCTCCATCGCCGGGCTCGTCGCCGCAATCGTCGCCGCAGTCGCCATCGTCGTCTTCAGCGTAGCCACTCTTCGCACGCCGGATGGCAAGCTCGATCCCGGCGTCTTCCTGATTCTCTTCTTCCCCACTCTTGGCTTCGCTGCATTCATCCTGATTCTCAGCATCCTGATGCAGATTGTTCTCAACGACTTCATTCTTCCCCACATGGCGCTGGAGAGCGCTTCACTTCGCCAGGCGTGGCAATCGGTGCGCAAAGCCATCCGCGCCGACCGCGAGTCGTTCTTCTCTTATTTCCTGCTGCGCGTGCTCATTCTCATCATCGCTTGTCCCATCCTTGCCGTAATCGCTTTTTTGATACTCTGGCCGGTGTTCTGGGTCCTCGGCGCCTCCGCCACCGGCTACGCCGCTCTCCTCGACAACACGACCGGCTTTCTCGGCAGCCTTCAGGTGGCGTCAACCATCCTGTTCGCTTCGCTCGCCGCAATCATCGGCGCGGCTGCAACGGCTCTCCTCGGCGGACCGCTGATGGTCTTTCTTCGCGCCCACGCTCTCTACTTTTATGGCAGCCGATACAAGGTCCTGGAGAGGGAGCTGTTTCCGCAGGAAATCGTCGCCGAAACAGCTACTCGCTCGTAAGCCCGGCCGCCACCCAGCGCTACTCTCGGGAACCTTTCGTCCCCTCGCAGTGTCCAACTGAGCAGGAGATGCGCGCGTGCGCGCAGGAGCCTGTACCCTGTAAGTTGGAGAAGTTCATGCGTTTTGCCGCCACCGTTCTTGCCGCGTCGGCTTTCATTATGCCGGCCGCGGCACAACAGAAACCTGCCCCGAAGCCAAAGCCGCGGAACGCCATCACCATCTCCCTGCCGCGCCCGCCTTTGCCGCAGGATTTCTCAGGATGGGAGATGGCCGGCTCTCCAACCACCCTCACCGATGTCTCGCAGGCCGACAACGCCAACGCCGCGGCCCTGAAAGAGTACGGATTCGAGAACGGCCTCCAGGCCACCTACAAACGTGAAGGGGAAACCCTCTCCGTGCGCCTGCTGCGGTTCGGCGACTTGAGCGGCGCCTATGGCGCGTACACGTTTTATCGCGGCGACGCGTGGCCCCGCGAGGAGATCGGCACCGGCGCAGCCTCTGACAACAATCGCGTGCTGTTCTGGCGCGGCAACATCATGGTGGACGCTGACTTTTCGCACGTAGGCCCCATGTCGGCCGCGGAGCTGCGCGAGCTTGCCGGCCAGATTCCGCCCAGCCAGGGCACAAGCGCGCAACCGCCGCCCATCCTGGCCAATCTGCCGCAGCGCTCGCTCGATAAGCAGACCATGCACTACGCGCTTGGTCCGGCGGGTTATGCCGGCTCCAGCGGCGTGCTCCCGTCTGACCTGGTCGGTTTCGATCGAGGCGCCGAAACTGTGACCGCAAGCTACTCTTTATCGTCTGGACCGGCCACGCTTACGCTCATCGACTATCCCACTCCGCAAATGGCCGAAGCCATGGAGCCAAAAATCCGCACCTACATCCAGGCGGGAAACAAGGCGCAGCCGGCGTTCCCCAAGCCGCTCGCAGATTCCGATCAGGCTTCGCTTGAAGTCCGCCGCAGCGGCCCCATAGTTGCCATCATCTCCGGCGATGCCATCCCCGACGAAAGCCATCGCCTCCTGGAAAGCGTGCATTACGAGGCCGATCTTGTCTCCGTTCCACAGCCGACCGAATCCGAGGTGCACAAGACCGGCCAGCTCCTGCTCGGCATCGCCAGCCTGGTCGTGATTGGCTCAGTCGCCGCCATTCTGCTCGGATTCTTCCTTGGCGGAGGCAGGGCGCTATATCGGATGGCGAGAGGCAAGCCGATTTCCTCAATGTACGAAGCCGAGTTCATTAGCCTGGATCTGGCGGGGTTTATCTCGGGCCGGGATGTGGAGTCCGCCGGCGGGCATCCGAAGCGTTAATGAATCAACCCAGACCTGTGGAAAACTGGGTGGAAATCGCAGAAAACAGGGCGGAAACCCAAGAAAACAGGGAACTAAAAAGGAGAATATACAGCGAAAAACGTCGTTCCGAACCCTGCTCTTGTTTGTGCGTAATTATTAGAAAATAAACGAGTTAAATTATTCAGAATTCTCCTTGACACCCGGATGACCGGAACCTACTATGCAGCCAGAAAGTTCTGATGGCTTTGCCTCCGTTGGAACTATTCTCCCTAAGGAAGAGCTGCCCTGTTGCCGGGCGGCTCTTTCCGTTTTTTCGGGCCGCCATTCCCCTCATCCTGGGGCGTCCGCTGCATCCGGATCGCTCCACTCGTGTTCGCATGATTCGCATAGCCATTTATTCGCAGGTTCGGTGTCGATCAGCACCGGGTCGGCCGCGCGGCATCGCGGACAGCGAGGCATTTCGAACTCCGGAACCGTCATTTGCGATTGCTCGACGATCTCGGAGGCCACCGGGTGCGCGATGATGTGCTGCGCTTCCTCCAGTTGATCGGCGGCGACGGTGATGCGGTACGTCGAAGACTGAGCATACGGGTCCGCAAACCAGCTTTCGATCCCCGCGCGGCGCAGCATCTCCATGCGCTGCAACGCCTCTGCTCGAGTGTCGTACTCGCTCAGGTCCACCTTCCACGTGTATTCGGGAGGCCCGCCGGATTCAACTTCTTCGTCAGAATCATCCGCGACCGCGCCCATGCGCGCTTCTGCCCGCGCCAACGCGTCGCTCTCTTCCCCATCCCCCTCATTCGTGATCGCTCCGGCGGCGCCCAGCCCGCGCTTCTCCAATTCCTGGCCAAGCGCGAGCTGCGCGCCAGCGGTCAAGCTCTCCACATCGTCCGCAAGGTCGATGAGGTCTTCATCGGCGAGTGTCGCGTAGTGCGCCGCGAATCGAAGCCGATCTTGTTCCGCGCACGGATCGGTCGCCGCTGCCTCCGATGGGCGCATGGCGCGCGGGCGTTCCGGCGGCGGCTCGCTCCGTTGCCGGTCCTCGGGCTTCGCTGGAATTTTCGGCCGCGGCGCCAGGGGCTCGCCCAGCCCGCGCTTCTTCATCTCGTCGCGCAGCACCTGCTGCGCCATCTCGGTCAGATTTTTGTAATCGCGCGCCAGTTCCAGCAGCTCTTCGTCGTACATGCCGGCGTAGTGCTCACCCAGCCGGCGCCATTCCTGGTCGGGGCTTTCCCGCATGGCCGGAGTATAGCTCTCCTTAGCGCGCGACAGAAGTCAGATCGCCCAACATCGCCCGCACCACAACGGGGCAGGCTGCAAGGGCCAAGCCTCAACTTTACCCAAATCCGGCCGAACGATACAATCGTGAGAGTACGCCGACGTAGCTCAGTTGGTAGAGCAGCTGATTCGTAATCAGCAGGTCATCGGTTCAAGTCCGATCGTCGGCTCCATCCCTCCCGCGCTGCAGTTCTCGCCGCTTTCCATTCCCGCAGGAACCAGATCAGGTACTCCTTATCCACGTACTTTTTATTGAGCTTTGAGTTACGGTCTGCTTATCCACTTGTATTCTTGGCATAATCACGAGCGGAGCGGTTTCATCGGGTACGCCCACGGAGCCCATGAATTGAACAGCTTTAGCCGCCAGGATGTGTTGCGGATCCTCCAGATCAGTTCCCGCCAGTTGCAGGGGTGGGAGCGTGCCGGCCTGATTCCTTCCCGCCAGGACTACACCTTTCAGGACCTTGGCCAGTTGCGCACCCTCCGTTCGCTGCGCGAAGAAGACGTGCCCGCGGCATCCATCCGCCACTCCATCCTCGCCATGAAAGCGGTGGCCGGCATGGCCAATCCGCTCCTTGAAGCCACCGTCGTGCGCACCGGAAGCGCGCGCATCGCCTTCCGCCATCATGGCGCCATGGTTGACCCCATCCGCCGCCAGTTGCTTTTTGACTTCGACCGCGCTGGGCAAAAGGACGCAAGGAGAGAACCGGAGCCGCTGTGCCGCCCAGGCGAAGCCCAGCGCCGCCTCCAGGATCTCTTCCTCGGCGCCGTGCAGGCCGAGGAGAGCGGCAACAAGCAGCGCGCCATCGATATCTATAATGTGATCCTGGCCTCCGATCCCGCCTACGCTGCTGCCTACATTAATCTCGGCACCATTTACTTCCATCTGCGCCAATTTGAGCGTGCCGAGGAACTTTACCGCCGCGCCAGCGAGGAGGATCCGGACTATGTGCTGGCCTTCTTCGATCTTGGCAATGTGCTGGATGAGCTGAATCGCATGGAGGAGTCCATTGCAGCGTACCGCCAGGCGGTCTCGCTCTCGCCCAACTATGCCGACGCACACTATAACCTCGCCCTCGCCTTGGAGCGCAAGGGCGAACTCCGCCAGGCGCTCCGGCACTGGCGGATCTATCTCCGCATTGACCGCAATGGTCCCTGGGCGGACCATGCGCGGAGCCAGATCCATAAAATCCTCAGCCGGGAGAAGCTCGCCATCGCCTGGCGCAGCCCAGGCTACCTGCCGCCCTGCTCTACCCGGCCCGACCTTCGCCTCGCTCCCCAGGACCGCCGCACATGGGACGAAGACCAGCCCGCCTGAGTTCTGCTAACCTTCCGGCAGTTTTTTTCATCTAACAACAGGCGGTGGCCGCCACTGTAAGTGGCGGCCTTTTATGGCCTCAGCATCACAACTTTGCCTGGCATTCGGAGTCTATGCAATGTGACACCCATGGGCTGTCCGGGGAGACGTTGAATTTGGAATAGTCCCCCCGATCCGAAAGACGCAGGCGTTTTGATTCTCCCGCTTCGCTTTGGCGCCTCGCTCCGTTCCCCGCGCTGCGGCTCGAATCTCGCCCCCGCTGAAGTTCCTCACCCGGGACTTTTGACTCGTGCACGACACAAGGAATACACCATGAACATCATGACGCCCCTACTTCCGGCCCGGCCCCTCCACATTTTCACAGCCGCTGCGACGTTTGTGCTGGCCTCCGCCATGCTGGCCGCGCAGACGCCAACGGCCCGCATCCAATCGGAGATCGTTTCCTCCCAGCTTTCGCCCATACCCGGTTCCCAAAGCGCGCTCGGACGCGCCGCCCCCGATCTGGGGCGCGTGCCCTCGAACACGGCCATCAACGGAATCACGCTGCGGTTCACCCGCTCCGCCGCGCAGGAAGCCGCGCTCGACACCCTCATCCAGGCGCAGCAAAATCCCACCTCGCCCCTCTACCACCAGTGGCTCACTCCGGACCAATTCGCCGCGCGCTTCGGCGTCGCCCAGTCCGACATCGATAAGGTTGAGAACTGGCTTCAGCAGCAGGGATTCGCCATCGACACGGTGAACCGCAGCCAAACAGCCATTCGCTTCTCCGGCAACGCGGGCCAGGTCGAATCGGCCTTCGCCACGCAGATGCACTTCTACCAGGTCAACGGCCAAAAGCACTTCGCCCCGTCCTCGGCGCTCTCGGTGCCTTCGGCCATGGCTGGCGTAGTCGCCGACATCCACAACCTCTCCGACTTCCGCCCCCATCCTGATCACATCGTCCCCCGCAGAACCTACACCTCCGCTCAGAGCGGCAGCGTATTCTTCGCCCCGCCCGACATCGTCACCACCTACGACATCCAGCCTCTCTACACCGGAGGTATAAACGGCGCAGGCCAGACCATCGTCATCGCCGGCCAGTCCCAGATCGCGCTCTCCGATATTGAGGCCTTCGAGGCCGCATCAAACCTCAACAAAAAGGATCCCAACCTGGTGCTGGTCCCGGGCACCGGCGACTCTACCACCTCCTCCGGCGACGAATCCGAGTCCGACCTCGACCTCGAGTGGTCCGGCGCCATCGCTCCCGGCGCCACCATCGACTTTGTCTACGTCGGCAGCAGCCCCAACTACGGCACCTTCGACGCCGCCGCCTACGCCGTCGACGAAGGCCTCGGCAACATCATCAGCATGAGCTACTCGGCCTGCGAGCTCGATCCTTACGTGACCTCGGCATACGTCACCAGCGAGGAGGCAATCTACAAGCAGGCAACGTCCCAGGGTCAGACCGTTCTCGCTGCCTCAGGGGACGAAGGCTCTACCGCCTGCTATGGCGACACCAACCTGAACCTCTCTGGCAACGATAGCCAGGAAAGCCTGGCCGTCAACTACCCCGCCTCCAGCGCCTACGTCACCGCCGTCGGCGGCACTGAGATTGCCAGCGAATTCTCCAGCGGCGGATCCAGCATCTCCCAGTATTGGCTACCCGCCAACTCGGGCTCCGACGTGCTCAGCTCCGCCATCTCCTACATCCCTGAGGTCGCATGGAACGACGACGCCCTCGCCGCGGCCTCCGGCGCTACCTGCACCGATACCAGTTCCTGCCTGAGCTCGAGCGGCGGCGGCGCCAGCGTACTTGTAGCCCAGCCAAGCTTCCAGACCACCTATTTCACGGCCACCGGCGAAAAAAATCCCAGCAGTGCACATCGCCTGGTTCCCGACATCTCCTTCTACGCCTCGCCGGAACAGCCCGGCTATCTCTACTGCACCAGCGACCAGACCGCGTGGGGACAGGGTCAGGCAGCCAGCTGTAACAGCGGCTTCCGTGATAACTCCACAGGCGATCTGACCGTTGCCGGCGGCACCAGCTTCGGCACTCCCATCTTCGCCGGCATGGTGGCGCTCCTCAACCAGAACGGCAAGTACACCACCGGCGCGGGCGAGATCAACGGCACCCTCTATACCCTCGCCGCCACCTACTCCGCCGCATTCCACGACGTGACCTCGGGTAACAATGATTGTCAGGTGCCGGAAAACTGCGCCAGCCCCAGCGTCGGCTACTCCGCTGGAACAGGCTATGACGAAGTGACCGGCCTCGGTTCTCTAGACATTGGCAAATTGGCCACCAAATGGCCGGCCGCCAGCGCCGCTGAGGCAGGCCTCATCGGCACCAACGTGTCTGTCTCCGCCGCCAATGCCGCACCGACCGTGAACCAGAACGACATCTTCACCATCACCGTCACCGACGATAGCGGCAATCCCGTCACCACCGGAACCGTCACTCTCCAGGTTGACGGCGGCACCGGCTGCGGCGCCCTGGGCAGCAGCGCTGACTGCGGTGGCACAACCGTAAGCAACCAGGCCCTCAACTCCAGCGGCCAGGTCACCTACACCGCAAAATTCACCACCCAGGGCATGCATTCCGTGGTGGCGCAGTACTCCGGCGATTCCACCCATGCCGCGTCCACCGGCGTTGGCGCTGTCAGCATCGCTATCACCAGCTCCGGCAAGGGCAGCATTTCCGCCAACGTATCGTCATCTACGCTCACCGTGGCGCAGGGCGACACCGGCAACGAGACCATCACCATCACTCCCTCCGGCGGCTACACCGGCACGGTTAACGTCAATGTCGATTTCGGCAGCCAGGACAGCGCCCTCTCCAACCTCTGCGCCGGCTTCTCTCAGGCCGATGTCGGAGGCCTCGGCGTGGTGCAGATCGCCGGCACCCAACCCGGCACCGTCACCCTCACTCTCGACACCAATGCCTCCGATTGTTCCGGCGGCGCTATGAAACCCGGCTTTGTTCCGCTGCGCAACTTCATGCATGGCGGCATGGCCACCAACACTCCACCCGCTCCGCGCCGCAGCCCGCTTCCACCGGCGATCACCTTTGCCGGGTTGCTGCTGGCCGGCTTCTTCGGCCGCCGATCCCGCCTCTTCCGCAACCTGGTAGTGGTACTCGCCCTCGGAGTCGCCGGCATGTTCCTCTCCGCCTGCGGCAGTTCGTCTTACTCCAGCGGCATCTCCGATCCGCCCAAGGGCACCTACACCGGAACCATCACGGCTACCGACTCTACCGACACTTCCATCGCGGCAACCCCCGTCACGTTCAAGTTCGTCATTGACTGACGACTAGGCTCTCTTCACTCAAAAGGACAGGTGGAAATCAATCCGCCTGCCCTTTCTTTTTGCGTGCGCTTAAAATCTGCTTTTGCTCTTGTTCTTGTCTTTGCTCTTGCTCTTCATTCTGTCATTCCGGCAAGCGAATCTGCTGTTCGAGCTGCGCTCCGTTCATCGCAGTTTCATCGCGATGAACGGGCGTTCGGACTCGCCGGGTCGCTCCCATCGGTATACTACTTCCATACAAAACCATCCTTCCCTCGAGGTCTCATGAGAAAATTCACCCGCCGCCTGTTCGGCAAATCGGCAGCCGCAACTGCGGCAGCCGCGGCCTCGGGCCTGTCCCTCCCCGGCTTCTCCTTCGGCCAGCCCAACACTGCCGCCGCCAGCCTCCGCTTCCCCTCCGGGTTCCAGTGGGGCTGCGCCACCGCCGCCTACCAGGTGGAAGGCGGCGCCCGCGATGGTGGCCGCGGCCCTTCACTCTGGGATGTCTTTGCCCACACTCCCGGCAAAACCCATAACGGCGAGACCGGCGATGTGGCCGACGACTCCTATCACCGCTACAAGGAAGACGTGCAGTTGTTGAAGAACCTCGGCGTGCAAGTCTATCGCATGTCCATCTCGTGGTCGCGTATCTTTCCCATAGGCACAGGCGAGCCCAACCCCGCCGGCATCGATTACTACAGTCGCGTCATCGACGAGCTATTGGCCGCGAACATCACGCCCTACATCACCCTCTTCCATTGGGACACGCCCGCCGCGCTGCCCGGCGGCTGGCAGAACCGCGACACCCCCAAAGCTTTCGCCGATTATGCCGCCTTCACCACAAAACACTACGGCGATCGCGTCCACGACTGGATGACCACCAACGAGTTTGTCTGCTTTACCGATGTCGGCTATCGCTGGGGCCAGTTCGCGCCCGGGCTCAAGCTGTCAGCGGCAAAAGCCAGCCAGGTGCGCCACCATGGCATTCTCGCCCACGGCCTTGCAGTCCAGGCCATCCGCGCCAACACACCCGCCGGTACCCAGGTTGGCCTGGCGGAAAACGCCACCGTCTTCTGCCCCATCATTGAAACCCCGGAACACATCCAGGCCGCGCAGCGCGCCACGCGATTTGAGAACGCACCGTTCCTTACTACGGTGCTCGAAGGCAAGTACCCAGACGAATATCTGCAGCGGGAAGGCGCCAATGCACCCAAAGTCGAGCCCGGCGACATGCAGGCTATCGGCAGCCGTCTCGATTTCGTTGGAGTCAACATCTATCAGCCCCAGTACGTCCGCGCCGATTCCTCCTCTCGCGACGGCTACGCCATCGTCAACAATCCTGAGTCCTTTCCTCATATGGCTTCATCCTGGATCACCGTCGGCCCCGAGTGCCTCCACTGGGGCATCCGCAACGTCTGCGATCTATGGCATCCGCCCGCCATGTACATCACCGAGAACGGGACCTCCTCATCGGATGTCCTTGCGCCCGACGGCCACATCTACGACACCGACCGCATCATGTACCTGCGCAATCACCTCGCCCAGCTTCATCGCGCCGTCGCCGAGGGCTACCCCGTCAAGGGCTACTTCTGTTGGAGCCTGCTCGACAACTTCGAGTGGGACGACGGATACTCCAAGCGCTTCGGCCTCCACTACGTCGACTACAAGACCCTCAAGCGCACGCCCAAGCTCAGTGCCGAGTGGTACAAAGCCGTCATCGCGCATAATGAGGTGCTGTAAAAACATCGAAGGATGTCCCTGCGCCTACCCTGAGCCTGTCGGAGGTGTCCCGGATGGACGCGAAACTAAGCCGCCGGGAGCTTTTTTCGAGACTTCCCCTCGAAGACGCCGGACGATTTGCCTTTCGCATGCCTGGCTGGAGCTTCTGAATGGGCTGCGACGGACGACCTGATCTTCAGTTCGGTCTGCAGCACACAGTGCTTTGCTGGGCCGGAATCGCCGGATACACGATCGAGCAGAATTCGAGCAGCCGTTGTCCCAAGTTGATATCCCGGCTGATGCACGGACGTTAGTGGAGGGCTTGTAGTTTCTGCAAAAGCCTGGTTGTCGAACCCTACTACGGAGACGTCCTCCGGACACTTTAGTCCCATCTCCCTGATCGCGATCAGAACTCCAATCGCGATCATATCGTTGGTTGCAAAGATAGCGGTCGGCCGCGGGAGCATGCGCAGAAGAATCAGGGTCTTTGAGTATCCGCCTTCTCTGTCAAATGTTGCTTCCTGGATAAAATCGGGCTGTACGCGTATACCTGCATCTCCCAATGCACGCCTGAATCCGGCAAGACGATCCTGAGCGTTGGTGAGATGGAGTGGGCCTGTGATCACAGCAATCTGTTTGTGTCCCATCCGCGTAAACAAACTGGCCGCACGATATGCCCCTTCTTCATTCGCGACCGTGACGCTATCACCTTTCCAATCGCGAGGCAGGCGATCCACGCAAACCACCGCAGCCCCGGCTTTGCGATAGAACTGTGCTTGCACGGTCAAGTCGCTGAAGTTGGATGGAATCACAATCAGTCCGGAGGGAAGGTAGGTTCGAAGAGCGTTCAGATAGGCGAGTTCCTTCGAATGATCATTATCGGTATTGCAGAGGATTAAACGATATCCGTTCGAAAAGGCGATGTCTTCTGCCCCACGCACCACGGCGGGGAAAAAAGGGTTGGTCAAATCCGGAATGATCATTCCAATCATGTTGGTCTTGTCGCGTCGAAGTCCTCGTGCCAGCTGGCTTGGCTGATAACCGGTGGCCTCGACGGCGTCGAGCACGCGCTTCTTTACCGATTCTCGAACGCCTGCCGAGTTGTTGAGAACGTGCGAAACCGTGCCGAGAGAAACACCGGCTAATTCCGCGATCTTCTTCATATTGGCCATGTTGTCTCTAACCTTACGACGAGCCTCATTCGCGAACAAAAATCGTCCCGGCCCTCCCAGAATATCGTTGGCGTTGAATCATTTCAAGATATGTTGGACTCCTGGCTGTCGTCTCTACTCCTCGGGTGGAGAGTGGATTTGGCCAGCAGGCAATCCGAATTGCATGTGTTTCAGATTTCGCTTGACAGCGAATCGGAGCCGAGACTAGCGTTTATTCTTGCTGGGAATTGAAAGCTTTCAAATCCATGAAACTGTTTGAGGCTTGCCATGAATCGACGGATCCTGTCTTTGCTCCTATTCCCAGTTCTGCTGTTCGCGTCTCTAAACCTTTGGGCGCAGTTCGCTCAGCGCGGAAGTATTGAGGGCACCGTCTTTGACCCATCCGGTGCGGTTGTTCCGGGGGTTCAGGTGACTCTGCTCGATGTGACTCAGAATCAAACCCAAAAAGTGCAGGCAGACACCGTCGGTCACTATGAGTTCAGTAATCTCCCCGCGGGACAGTATCAGCTAACCGCGTCGCAGACGGGCTTTGAGACAGCACGGTCGAATACCATCGCGGTTAACATCGGGGAGATCAGCCACTACGACTTCAAGCTAAGGCCGGGATCGGTGAGCGAGTCGGTGACGGTGACCGACCAGGCCGCGGGGTTGGAGACGGACCAGGTCAGCGTCGACACCAATGTCACCTCTCAGCAGTTCGAAGATCTGCCGCTGAACGGGCGCAATTTTACCGCCATTGCGGCATTGGTGCCGGGAGTGGCGACTTACCCACAGGCCAACATCAACCCGGGCGGGACCTATTCCGTCGGAGCGCAGTTCGCCATGGGCGGAACCGCTTATACCGCCGGAGGCACGTTTCAAGGTTCGCGCGACAACGGCTTTTACATCAATGGAGTGAACGCCAACGACAATTATGAGAGCAGTATCAGTTTCGCGCCATCAACCGAGGCCATCGGGACGGGAACCGTTCAAGTTGCAGATTTTTCCGCCGCGGTGGGGCACGACATCTCCGCGCTGAACATACAAACCAAGGGTGGCGGGAACAAATTTCACGGCGAGGCCTATGACTTTCTTGAGAATACTGACCTGAATGCCGTCAACCCCTGGGCCAACGCCTACTCGCTGATCACGTTAGGCACGCCCGCGATTAAGCCGACGCTGATCCGCAACCAATTCGGCGGGAACCTGGGTGGTCCAATCCCCATCCCCGGCTTGAAGAACAGGCTCTTCTTTTTCGCCAACTACGAGGATTTTCGCGAAAGCGACGGTAGCACAGAAATCACTGCTTCGGTGCCCTCGGGAGCAGAGCGTAAGGGAGACTTCAGCGAGTTGCTATGCGGAACGCCTGCCTGTGACGGAGGCTCCGGCAGTAACCCCAATCCTGTTCAACTCTACAACCCTTTCTTGACGACCTATGACCCTTCGACCGGGGTAAGTTCGCGCCCGGCGATTCTGAACAATCGTCTTGATCAGGCTGGCATCGTCAACCCCAACGCAGCGGCGATCATGAATGCTCTGTATCCCGAGCCAAATATTCCAAATACGCCCAGCAATGAAGTGAATTATTTTGCTTATCAGGGTTCAGGAATCACTAACTATCATATCGACACGCGTTTTGACGCCAGAATCACTGCGAATGACAATCTGTTCGTGACGTGGTCGAAATCGAATGGCAGCAACACTTATACGGGCGGTATTACTCCCACTCAACTTTACTCATTCCCGGTTCAGGACCAGTCGTACTTGATTACGGCGAATTACGCACATATTTTTACTCCGAACCTGACCAATGAATTCATCTTTGGAGTCGGCGATGGCGCTCTCGTCACCATTTCGAACAGCCAACTGAGTTACTTCAACGGCAGCAGCAATCCGCTCAACCAGGACTTTCAGAATACCGGCGACGGTATGACGCATGGAGGTTTTGGTGTTTACGCCGGCCCCGGGGTTTCTAACTATCCCTCTGCGGGCCTCGCTGAGTTTTTCCGTGCGGAGAACGAGTCCTGGCAGCTTTCTGACAACGTCGACTGGGTGCGAGGGCGGCACACACTGACCGCAGGCTTCAACTACTTCCGCAAGAGTGAAATTGACTGGGACGTGGCGCGCAACGTGCAGTTCGGAGCGGGCTGCAATTACTATTCAGGCGCCTGCCCCAATGCCTTCAGCGGCAGCGGAGGCGACCTGGGCTATGAAGGCGGCGATGCCATGGCCGACTTGGTGATGGGAACTCCGTCCGACATGTGGATTCGCTACACCATCAACGGTGGAAATGCCACGTCGCCGAACTACAACATACTTTTCCCTTATTGGGGTTTCTACGCCAATGATAAGTTCCGCCTGAGCCCAAAGCTGACCTTTTCGGCGGGATTGCGGTGGGACTTGAGCATACCGGACTATACGCCTAACCCAAGCATCGCTCCCTGCTGCGCGATCTACACTGCAAATGCAACTCTCCCGAGCGGCGGCGTTCTGGAGTATCCCGGAATCGCTTCCGGACTCCCGATCCACTATCGCTCAGCGAGCAAGGATGATTTCGCTCCGCGTATCGCTATCGCCTTTAGTCCAACTCTCAGGACGGTTGTGCGGGCCGGATACGGCATTTTTTACAACGCCGGAGCCAGCCAGATTTCTAACAGCGTAGGGACGGCCATCTACGGAACCTCGAGTGCAGTCAACTACAACGAAGACAATGCGACCCTTGGAAAGCCGGTGGATACACCCTACCTGACTCTCGCCGACGTCTTTCCGGCGCCGCAGTCCACGTCACTGGGATCATTCCCAGATCCCACGGGCACGGGCGAAGGAACGGACGGTCCAGGCGCGTTGACCGGTATTACCTATTACGATCAGAAATCCACGCCCCTGCCCTACTACCAGCGCATGCTCCTCGATCTCCAGGAACAAGTAGCGGCTCGCGATGTTGTTGTGGTGTCGTACGCGGGTGTGCAGGGAAGAAAGGGAACGCAGGAGGTAAACATCAACCTGCCCCCTTATCAAACAGGATGGACATACGGCGGTGGCAGCGGCGACCCCGCCTTTAACGCCGCCCGCCCCAACAACACTGGCTACTTTAGCGACATTTACGTCATCCGGCCCAGGCTGAATTCTTTTTACAATGCGCTGATCGTCCAGTATCGACATGACTTCAGCAAAGGCTTTCAGGCCTTGAGCAACTACACCTGGGGCAAAACCGTTTCAGACTATCCGTGGACGAGCGCACTCTCTGCGAACGGCTCGGCAGGCGCGGGCGCCAGTGGTTTCCAGTATCCGATCCTGTACAGCCGTGGTGAGAGCAACCAGTCGCATCGCAATCGGTTTGTGTTCAGCGGCATCTGGTCGCCGGAGTACGGCAAGTCGTGGCCGCTGTGGGCCAGACTGCCGCTGGAGGGCTGGCGACTGAGCGGGACGATGACACTGGAGTCCGGCGACGCGCTGACGGTATCGAATGGAGGTCCGGGCACCGCTTGTCCCAGCAGCGACGCCGGAACTCCCACGTGCCCAACTGGCTTCGGCTCGAGCGCGCAGGACGGCGCCGGATTCGATGAGCTGAACGTTTCGGGTAATCCCAATATCGGCCACTCGTCCAAGACGTTCATGCGGCAGTTCGACATTTCGAAGTTCTCAGTGCCGGCAATGAATGTCCGGGGAAACTCGGGACTGGGGACAGTAAGAGGTCCAGGGCAGAATCGAGCGGACCTCTCGCTGGCTAAGACATTCTCTCTCTATGAGAATCTCCATCTGGAGTTCCGGGTTGACTCCTTCAACGCGTTCAACCACTCAAATTGGAACAGCGTAGTTACCGGCTATCCCAGCGGCAGCGCGCAATTCCCCTTTGGAATGGTCAACGGAGCGAACGAGGCGCGCATCAGTCAAGTCGCGGCAAAACTGGTATTCTAAGCCGCTCTCCTGACTCGACGTAATTTGCATGGTCGTAAAGGAGCATCTTTTCAGAGCGAGCGCAGAACAGCTCCTCGATTGCCGAGATCGGGGAGCTCACTGCTGCACGAAGTTCTTGACGTGGATGTTTCTTTTCTTCTTATCTGGATTGACGGCGATTGCTATTGCGCCTTTGTTTTCTTGTAGAAGTCTCTTTTCATCGCTCTGAGGAGAATCAAAGTGTCCTCTCAAAAGCCAATCGTAGTCGTCGGCAGTATCAATACAGATCTTGTTGCAGTCGCCGGAAGAATCCCTGCTGTTGGAGAAACCGTAATCGGTACGGACTTTCAAATCCATCCCGGAGGCAAGGGAGCGAACCAGGCCGTGGCGGTCGCGCGGCTAGGGTACCCGGTGCAGTTGATCGGACGGCTTGGCGATGATCCATTCGGCGCTCAACTGAAGACGTACCTGAACACCGCCGGAGTGGATATTGAGGGCGTGGCCACCAGCACGGGAACATCGGGCGTTGCGGTTATTATCCTCTCCAGTGAAGGAGAGAACAGTATTGTTGTAACGCCGGGTGCAAATGCAAAGGTCACGCCAGAGGATATTGCGAAGAACCTCGAAGTAATCCGCCGGGCCGGAATAGTTCTCACACAACTTGAGATTCCATTGGAAACTGTCGAATATCTGGCCATGGCTTGCGCGCGCGAAGAGGTGCCCTTGATTCTCGATCCTGCTCCGGCCAGAGATTTACCCGCAGAACTCTTTAAACGCATTACGTGGTTCACGCCGAACCAGATTGAGGCGGCATTCTTCATCGGAGCGGACGCGTCGAGCACAAACGGAGCCGATCCGGCCGCCATGGCAAAGGCGATTCTGGGCAAAGGGTGCAATGCGGCTCTGCTTAAATTGGGTTCCAGGGGAGCCTATGTCGCTTCTGGATCCGGGCCAGGAACCTTTGTTCCTGCATTCGAGGTCAAGGCGGTGGATACTACTGCGGCCGGCGACGCTTTCAATGGTGGATTCGCGACAGGGCTCATGCTCGGCAAGTCTCCCGTAGAAAGTGCAACCTTCGCGGCGGCGGTGGCCGGCATCTCGGTCACCAGGCACGGAGCGCAACCATCCATGCCCGCAATGCCTGAGGTGGAAGCATTCCTTGAAGAGGCGGCGGCAAGGAGCAGTTGGAAATGAGCCGGCCCGTGCAACGCCTTCCGGTGGGCTTCGGAGGATTGGCGCTAGCGGCAGCCATGACTGTGCTTGGCGCGCAGACACGCACGCATTCTTCTGAGAGCACTCCGCTGCACGTGGTCTTCAATTCTTCTGCCAGGCGGGCAGAGACTACGATCGACACCGGCGCTATCCATGCAAGCCTCTATCGTGATCTTGAATCGGGAGCAGTGACCGATATCAGGAAGAACAAATTGGCCTTTGAACTTCCCGGATACGGCCATCGCATCTTCCGGGCCGAACCATAATGCGCGCTTCCATCGCACAGGAGATCGTTCAATGAACGGAACTCGCAGAATCCTTCAATGCCTTGTGCCGGTCGTATTACTGGCCGCGCTTTCCGCCGCTCCGCTGAGCGCGCAGGACACGCACTTTGCCCCCAGGAATCAGCAGATTCCTCCGCCGCCGTGCTTGATCATTCGCGGCGCGTGGGAAGGGGGCTATTCTGCCTGCACTCCGCTGAGCCACCAGCAGTGGCTCGCCGACATTACGCATTGGCGCAACGAACGGCGCATCCGCACGGGCTTCGATCCAAGCCGCTACGAGCTGCCCGCTTTACAGTGGGCTCAATCGGCCTTCATGCAGCCGCAGATGATGGTGCATGACCGCTACTTCTACGATCCAGTGGCGGGCAAATACACGGTGAACAAGTACGTCGACGACCTTGAGAAACGCTACGGCGGCATCGACGCCGTGCTTATCTGGGCCACCTATCCAAACATGGGCATCGACGACCGCAATCAGCAAGACATGTTCCGCTCCATGCCCGGCGGTATCGAAGGATTGAAACAAATGGTCGCGGACTTCCATCGCCGCGGCGTCCGAGTCTTGTTTCCTATGATGATGTGGGATCAAGGAACCCGCGATCCCGGCGCCGACTGGCCCGATGCCATCGCAGCATTCATGAAGCAGATCGATGCGGACGGCATCAATGGCGACACCCAGGATGGCGTGCCCCTGGCGTTTTCGCTGGCGGCGGAAAAATCAGGGCATCCTCTGGCATTCGAGCCCGAGGGCAGCCCTTCCGACGAGGCGCTGTCATGGGACGTACTGACGTGGGGCCAATATCAGTTTGAGTTTGTTCCCACTGTCGATAAATATCGCTGGCTTGAGCCGCGCCACCAGGTCAACATTCAGGGCCGCTGGGTGCGCGATAAGACCGACGACTTGCAATTCGCATTCTTCAACGGAGAAGGGTGGGAAAGCTGGGAGAACGTCTGGGGCATCTGGAACGGAGTGACTCCGCGGGATGGCGAGGCAACGCGCCGTATAGCCACTATGGAGCGCGCCATGGCGCCCTTCCTCGCCAGCCAGGATTGGGAGCCGTTTTATCCCATGCACATGTACGGCGTTTTCGCGAGCCGGTGGCCGCTGAAAGAACAGACGCTCTGGACCATCGTGAATCGCAATGAATACAACTCCGATGGGCGGCAAATGAGCGTCCCTTATAACGAAGCCACGCGCTACTTCGATCTTTATCACGGCGTCGAACTGATGCCCGCCCACGAAGGAGATGCATCGGTACTTTCTTTCCCCATCGAGGCGCACGGATACGCTGCCATCCTCGCCACCTCCGGCGAACCAACGGCGGAAGAGCGGCAACTAATGGACAAAATGGCGACGATGACCAAGAGCCCGCTGTCGGCCTATTCGCATGAGTGGAAGGCAATTCCGCAGCAGCTTGTGCCTATTGAGCCGACCCCGGCAGCAACGTCTGCTCCCGACGGAATGGTCCGCGTCGACGGCGCTGACTTCCTGTTCAAAGTGGACGGCATCGAAATCGAAGGCTCGGATGACATCGGCGTTGATGTCCAATATCCATGGGAGGACAGCGCCCGCCGCTTTCACGAGCATCGGATTGAGATCAAGCCGTTTTACATGGACAAGTACCCGGTCACCAACGCAGACTTCAAGAAATTCCTCGATGCCACTCACTATCAACCCAAGGATGATCTGAATTTCCTGAAGGATTGGAAGAACGGAACCTACCCCGATGGCTGGGCCAAGAAGCCGGTGACGTGGGTTTCGCTCGAAGATGCCCGCGCCTATGCGAAATGGGCGGAAAAGCGTTTGCCCCACGAGTGGGAGTGGCAATACGCGGCGCAGGGAACCGACGGCCGCCTCTATCCATGGGGCAATTGCGACTGGCTGGCGCTTGGCCCCTTGGGTGTGCCCATTAAGGGATGCTCGGTGTTTGGAGATCCCAAGGACTCGCTTGCTCCGATTCCGGACAAGGGCCGCACCATGCAGCCCGCCAGCAATGTGAACGCACATCTCAATGGCGCCAGTCCATTTGGAGTCGTCGACATGGTTGGCAACGTGTGGCAGTGGACCGATGAGTATGTTGATGAACATACCCGGAGCGGCATTCTGCGCGGAGGCAGTCACTATCAACCCCAGGGATCGATCTGGTATTTCCCGCAGGCCTATCGCAACGATCAACATGGAAAACTGCTGTTGATGGCTCCGAGCTACGATCGTTCGGGAGGCGTTGGTTTCCGCTGCGTCGTAGACGCGAAGTAGACAATTCTCAAGCGGGATGCAGGAGACAAGGGACGAATGAATCGTCTGAATCGTCGTCAACTATTCACGAGAGTGGCCGGCGTGGCAGGTGCGACTGCCCTGAACCGAATCTCTTTCGCGCAGCCAGTCTCCGCGGAAATCCATCCTGTGGATTTGGCGACAGATCCTCGGCGTCCTCAGTATCACCTGCTGCCAAAGGCCAACTGGATGAACGATCCGGATGCCCCCATTTATTGGAATGGAATCTATCACATGTTTTACCAATACAACCCTGATGGCGCGTATTGGGGCAACATGCACTGGGGACATGCCATCAGCCCGGACATGGTCCATTGGCGGCATCTCCCCGTCGCTTTGGCGCCCACGCCCGGAGGTCCGGATTCTGATGGCTGCTTCACTGGAACCGCGGCGGTTCAGGATGGCCGTGTCGTCCTTTTGT
>CAWBIG010000155.1:0-10667 GCA_963788435.1 uncultured Acidobacteriota bacterium
CCACACGCTGGCCGCCCAGGCGGCCCGCTTGCCGGATTGTTGGTGCCGATGAAGAAGAGCCTGCGGCTGCCCGCGGCGTCGGAGTCGATGGTGATAAGGCAATTGCAGCGCATCGATCGCCGCGTTGATCTCCGGCGTGAGCACGGAGGCGTCGGAAACCGAGACGAGAATCCCGGCAGGCTTGGCGGCGCAACGCCATTGTCCTCATCTATCTATTGAAACTGGTGATGGCGCGTGAAAAGCGCGCGGAAGATTCCAAGGAAATCCAGCTGGATGAATGAGGCCACATTTTGCGGGATGGAAGCAGGGAAGTTCTTAACTTTCGCTTTTTGTTCCCTATCATGAGTCGTTGGGCTTGTCCAGTGCGGGAATATAGACAGTAAACCCTAGATATTGTGGTGAAAGTAACGAGACATACTATTAGCCAAGATTTCCACAGGCGCCCTCCAACTACAGCCCTTAATTGCAATTTTCTCCTTGGCGATATCCAAGATTAGGGGTAGTATCGCTTGTGAGTGGTCAAAAGTGGTCCGTTGTGAATCATTGTGGAGCTGATCTTCAAGTTCCAAGGAAAGATTAACCGATTTTCCTCTTTGATTTACAAGAATCGATGCCAATTCTGCAGATGCGGGAGAAGGCGTAGCCATTTCGGTGCCGTCCGTCGCCTTGTAACCCTCCGCCGCACCGGAGGTACAACCGCCGAAGACCCATGGCGCCGCCCCATTCGGGTATTGGTAAGCCTTGTAACCGCGGAGCGTCGAGAGGGCCAACTCCGGAAAGAAATAGACCACCGGAACGTTGCCGTAAATGCCGGAATGCACTCAATCTGTGGGCATTCGCGGGGGCACTCATTCATCCCGAACAAGCCGTCTTCGTCGCGACACCAGTCCCGATGGGTGGCTTGGCCTGCGCCCAGTAGCCGGTCTTGGTGATGAGGTGCAGCATGTTCACGAGCGATTCCCTCAGCCATACGGGCGTGCCATCCCGCTATACACCACCTGCTGCCAAGCGACAATGTTGTTGAGCAGCGACTCATGATGCCGGGCCAGATCGCTAGCCACAGCGGTCGCATCTTTATATCGCTTCGCGTACATGCGACTAAATCGTGGCTGCCTTCTCCCTTCCAGATGGGTGAATACCAGGCGAGCAAGATCGGATCACTTTCCCTTCGCCGGGTTCAAGGCGGCATCCCCGGCGACCGAGGAACCGAAATCCGTATCAATTCCCTCCGGGCTGTTGCCGGAGGATCCGGGTTGATGGAGGGAAGGCGGTTGTGAATCGCTGCCCACTCCTGACCGCTGGTGAGTCATAGCCGTCCCTTCCGATAGTGCTTCCGAAGCGGGTTTTCTCTTTGCCGATAACGCCCAGCACGTAGCCCGTCCCATTCTGGAGGAAACCGAAAGGCCTTCAAACCCCGGGGTGAGAGAATTCCTGGCGGTGAGCGGGGATCACGCCGTGTGCAATGCAATCGCTGACCGGGAACCAGTCAATCTTGCTTTCCTGCCTGGGGCTGTCGGGAGAAATTTGCGCTTCGGCCTGGGTCGGGCCCGGAAAGGTCAGGGCAATGTGTCACCTGGTGCGCCTGCGGAGAATTATTTCTAAGATGAACCTCAATACTGCCGCCGGAGTGTTGGATCGGACCGCGTCGCCGGGGATAAAGAGGAGCCCCGGCGCGCAGTGCGGAGCTGACGGGAGCCGTGGTTTCATATATCAATGATCGGGTAGTGACCCCAGTAGTCAATAACAATGGTTGTGTCCTGCTACCTCGACTCATGGTGTTCTTCAAGCGCACGGGCTACGCTCTTAGCCGGGCCGTCGTCACCCGCTCCAATTCAGGAAACGGAGTCTTCAACGTTAGCGAGGTGTTTGGCGCTGGCGCCGCCGCGGGCCTCTCCAATCTTTACTATCCTTCCGCCTCGCGGTCCGTGAGCAACACCACAACCCAGTGGGCGCTCGATGTAGCGATCGACGCGGGCTCGTTTTGGTTTCGCGAGTTCTGGCCTGACATTAACCGTCGCGCCTTTCGCAACAAATATGGTCAGGCAGCCGCGCAAAAGTAGAATGCAGGCATAACGCTCGCGCATTCCCGCTCATTGCCCCCATCGATGGGATTTGTCCGGCAAAGAATTCCCTTCCCTCGCGCCGCCATCCTCGCGTACGCTGGTTCCGCGCGGGCCGGAATGAGCCCGCAATCTTGTTGGAGGATCTATGCGCACGTCCAGACTGTGGATCCCGGCGGCCTGCTCGGTCGCGGCAACAGCCCTGCTCCTTACGGCCCAACCGTCCCAGCGCCCCGGCCTGTATGAAACCACCAGCACCATGACCTGGCAGCAGTCGCCCATGCCCAACGGCATGCAGATGCCCGGCGGCGGCCCGCACACCACCCAGGCGTGCGTTACCCAGGAAATGATCGACAAGTACGGCGGTCCCACGCCGCAGCAGTCGCCGCGCTCGCAATGCCAAATGGCCAACGTGAACAAGACAGCCACTGGCATGACCGCCGACTGGGTATGCAGCGGAGGCTTTAGCGGTACAGGCAAACTGGAATCGAGCTGGACCGCCAGCGGCACCGCGACGAGCAAGATACATTTCACCGGAACCATGCAGATGGGCCCGCAGAGCAGGCCGATCGAGTGGACCATCGAGTCCACCTCGGCTTACAAGGGTCCCGATTGCGGCAGCGTCAAGCCGATCCAGATGCCGGCCAAGTAGCAGAAACCCACTGTGCAGCAGGGATGCTGTGCCTGCGAACAGGAAGATGCGGGCATTGCCCCGTTGGGCATTCCCATGCTGGCCGGGTCGCGAACTCTGCCGCCCGCTTGCCTTTGCCCGCTTTGGCGGGCAAAAGACGGTAGCCCCAGGCGTCAGCCTGGGGAAACCATAGTGACAATCCCCCCAAGCCCCCGCGGAGGGCGTAAGAGCGGTCTCCGCCAATTCGCAATCCCTTCAAGTAAATCGCTTTTACATTTGCGCTCCCGCGCATTGCCGACTACACTGTTCGGCAGCATAAAGGACGAACATTCACGGCGTCCGTCTCCAAGATCCATCGGGAGGCACAGGCGGCGGGAGTCCGTCCGCTCAGCGAAGTGCCCGCCTCCAATTCGACCTTCGCCCCAACCATTCGCACTCTTACGGGAACGGATCGCATGAATACTAAGACCGCAAAAGCCACGCCGAAGCGCAGCACAACTCCCGCCTACAAAAATCCCAGCCTCCCATCCGCGCGCCGCGTCAAGGACCTGCTCTCGCGCATGACCCTGGAAGAAAAAGCGGCGCAGATGCTCTGCATCTGGCAAAAGAAGCCGCAAACGCTGGTGGACGACGAAGGCAACTTCGACCTGGCCAAGGCGAAAAAGGCATTCAAAGACCGCCGCGGCCTCGGCCAGGTGGGTAGGCCCAGCGACGCCGGCGGCGGCCTCAACGCGCGCCGCATGGCCGAGCTCACCAACGCCATCCAGAAATTCTTCCTTGAGAACAGCCGCCTCGGCATTCCCGTGATGTTTCACGAAGAGTGCCTGCACGGCCACGCCGCGGTGGACGGCACCAGCTTCCCGCAGCCCATTGCGCTCGGCGCAACCTTCAATCCCGAGCTGGTGGAGCGCATCTTCACCGCCACCGCCGCCGAAGCCGGCCTGCGCGGCACCCACCAGGCCCTCACCCCCGTAGTTGACGTGGCCCGCGAACCCCGCTGGGGCCGCGTGGAAGAGACTTACGGCGAAGATCCGTTCCTGGTCTCGCGCCTCGGTATCGCCGCCGTCCGCGGATTCCAGGGCGACGCCACCTTCCGCGACAAGCGCCGCGTCCTCGCCACGCTCAAGCATTTCGTCGGCCACGGCCAGCCCGAATCCGGCATGAACTGCGCCCCGGCCAACGTCTCCATGCGCGTCCTGCGCGAAACTTTCCTCTTCACCTTCCGCGAGGCCCTGCGCGAGGCCGGCGCCATCACCCTTATGGCCTCTTACAACGAGATCGACGGCATCCCATCCCACGCCAACAAGTGGCTCATGCGCGACGTGCTGCGCAAGGAGTGGGGCTTCAAAGGCTTCGTGGTCTCCGATTACTTCGCCATCTGGGAGCTCGGCTACCGGCCGGACACGCACGGCCATTTCGTGGCCAAGGATCGCGAGGAATCCTGCGCACTCGCGGTCAAGGCAGGCATCAATATTGAGCTGCCCGATCCCGACTGCTACCTCTCGCTCGTCAAGCTGGCGCGCAAAGGCGTCCTGAAAGAATCCGAGCTCGATGACCTCGTCGCGCCCATGCTTTTCTGGAAGTTCGAGATGGGCCTGTTCGACACGCCGTACGTCGATCCCGACGAAGCCGACCGCGTGGTGGGCTGCGAGGAGCATCGCGACCTGGCGCTCACAGCCGCGCATGAGTCCATCACGCTGCTCAAAAACGAGAACAACCTGGCCCCGCTCGATCTGAGCAAGATCAAGTCGATTGCCGTCATCGGGCCCAACGCGCATCGCACGCTGCTGGGCGGCTACAGCGGCCGGCCCAAGCAGGAAATCACCGTGCTCGACGGCATCCAGGCCAAGGTGGGCAAGAAAGTCAAAGTCCTCTACAGCGAGGGCTGCAAGATCACCATCGGCGGCAACTGGAACCAGGATGCAGTGGTGGCGAGCGATCCGATCGAAGACCGCAAACAGATTGCCGAGGCCGTCAAAGTGGCGCGCAAGGCCGACGTGATTGTGCTCGCCATCGGCGGCAACGAGCAGACCTCGCGCGAGGCGTGGGGCCTGAACCACATGGGCGACCGCACTTCCCTCGACCTTATCGGCCGGCAGGAGGAGCTGGTGAAGGCGATGGTGGCGCTGGGCAAGCCGGTCATCGTGTTCCTGTTCAACGGCCGGCCGCTTTCCATCAATTATGTCAACGAGAACGTGCCCGTGATCTACGAGTGCTTCTATCTGGGCCAGGAGACGGGCCGCGCTGTTGCCGATGTGCTCTTCGGCGATTACAACCCCGGCGGAAAGCTGCCCATCAGCTTCCCGCGCTCCGCCGGCCACTTACCCGTGTTCTATAACTACAAGCCCTCGGCACGGCGCGGCTATCTCTTTGACGACGTTACTCCGCTCTACGCCTTTGGCTACGGCATCAGTTACACAAGCTTCACCATCGGCGAACCGCAACTCACAAAGAAGAGGATCAAGCGCGATGGCGCGACGCGCGTTTCAGTGGAAGTAACCAACACCGGCAAGCGCGCGGGCACGGAGACGGTTCAACTCTACATCCGCGACGTGGTCAGCTCCGCCACCAGGCCCATCAAGGAGCTGAAGGGCTTCCGCAAGGTGCATCTTGAGCCGGGTGAGACCAAGACCGTCACGTTCGACATCACGCCCGCTCTGCTCGCTTTCTACGACGTCAACATGAACTACGTGGTTGAGCCCGGCGAGTTCGAGTTAATGGTTGGTAACTCCTCCCGCAATGAGGACCTGAAGAAGGCGACACTCCATGTGACGGAGTAACATCCGCCTGGGCACGCGAAAGAAGAGGCAGTTATGTTAGCGAAGCTCTCCATCGGGGAAAAGTTCGGATACGGCCTGGGCGACCTGGCCGCCAACTTTGTGTTTCAGGCGGTCATGGCCCTGCAGTTGGATTTCTACACCCGAACTTACGGCCTGTCGCCGGCCGCCGCGGGCACCATGTTTCTCGTCGTCGGCCTGGGGTCTGCGCTCTTCAATCCCGTCATGGGAGTTATTGCCGACCGCACCGTCACGCGCTGGGGCCGCTTCCGGCCGTGGCTGCTGTGGACCTCGTTCCCCTTCGGCATCATCGGCATCCTCACCTTTACCACGCCCAACATCAGCCCCAGCGGCAAGCTGATCTACGCCTGGGTCACTTACCTGTTGCTGCGCCTCGTCTACGCGGCCAACAACGTGCCGTATTCCTCGTTGACCGCGGTCATGACCGACGATCCGGACGAGCGCAACTCCGTCACCTCGTACCGCCAGTTCTTCGCCAACTCCGCCGGCTTCATCGTGGGCGCGCTGGCGGTTCCCATGGTCAAATACCTGGGCGGCGGCAATAGCGCGCTCGGTTACCAGCTGACCATGGGCAGCTTCCTCGCGCTTTCCATCGTGCTGTTCCTGGTCGCGTTCGGCGTGTCGAAAGAGCGCATTCAGCCCGACACTACCCAGGAAACCTCAGTCAGCCGCGATCTCGGTGACCTGATTCACAACCGTTCCTGGGTCATGCTCTTTCTCGCCACCGTTTTCTACTTCACCGCGCTGCTGATTCGCGGCAACGTGATGCTGCCCTACTTTGAGAACCTGGCGCATAACCGGATTCTGTTCAGCTGGCTCAATGGCTTCGGGCTGATTGCGCTGCTCATCGGAGTTACCTGTTCCACCACGCTGGTAAAGAAATGGGGCAAACGCACGGTCTTCCTGGGCAGCATGCTGCTCACCGCCATTTGCACCGCCGCGCTCTATCTCCTCAATCCAACCGCGATCGTCTCCATCATTTCGCTGGAAGTCGTACGGCAGTTCATCTATGGCTGCTCCGGCCCCGTGCTCTGGTCGATGATGGCGGATGTGGCCGATTACGGGGAGTGGAAGACGGGACGACGCGCCACCGGCGCCGCCATCTCCGGCGTGGTCTTTGCGCTGTGGGTGGGGGTTGCGCTGGGCGGCGCCATTGCGGCGTGGCTGCTGTCGTACTTCGGCTATGTCTCCGATGCCGCGGTACAAACGGCGCGGGCGCAGTTGGGCATCCAGCTTACGCCGAGCGTTTTTGCGGGGCTCGCGTTTCTGGGGGTGGCTGTGTGCGTCTGGTTCTATCCGATTACGCGGGAGCTGAACCATACGATCGCGGAGGAGCTGGCGGAGCGGAGGAAAAAGTTTGCGCCGCAGGCGAGCGCCTGATTCCGCCGGGGTCATGCGCGCATCGGCGAAGATCCACCCGGAGCGCTGTTCCTTTGCGCATTTCAAGTGCCTTTCCTCTTTGCTAAGGTGTCCACGATAGCGTTCGGTTACACTCATTGCGTGAAGCGAAGATTGCTGAGGTGGATGCTCGCTTGGGGCGCTTTAGGGTTGGTGATTCCCGCCCTACTCATGCTTCGTTGGAAATTGACTGGTGCATCTTTCGGGGAGTTGGAGTCCATTTTGGGGCCTAGCTCCATACTCACGATGGGCCTTGATGGCCCCGGCCCTCGAAGCAACGCGGATGTCGTAGAAGTTTATGCCGCCCTTATCGGAGAAAACGTGGTCCTGTACTCCCTCGTGGGATTATTCACTTGTCCAGTTTTTTTCTTGATTGCGCGTTGGCGCAAGCGATCAACAGTCCATTGAGGAATAGTTCCTGATCTTTAGGCTTGAATGACCGACTTTACGGACGCTTCGATTCCGGAAACCTAAGTGCCACTCTCGGCCGCCTCCGCGCTCCTTATAATTTCTCCATGACCAATCTACAAGGACGCATCGCGCTGGTTACCGGCGCATCGCAGGGCATAGGCCGAGCTTGCGCGCTCGAGCTGGCGCGGCAGGGCGCAACCGTGGCCCTGGCCGCACGCAATGAAGCAAAGCTTGCCGAAGTTGCCGCGGAGATTGACGCTGCCGGCGGACACGCTGCCGCATTTGCCCTCGACGTCTCCAGCGAGGACTCCATCCGCTCCGGCGCCAAAGCTATCCTCGACCGGTACGGCAAAGTCGAAATCCTGGTCAACAACGCCGGCATCACTCGCGACGATCTGGCCATGAAAATGAAGCGCTCGGACTGGGACGACGTGCTCTCCACCAACCTGACCGGCGCATTCCTCCTCACCCAGGCAGTCCTGCGGCCCATGCTCAAGAACCGCTGGGGCCGCATCGTCAACATCACCAGCGTCGTCGGCCGCGCCGGCCAGGCCGGCCAGGCCAACTACGCCGCCAGCAAGGCCGGCCTCATCGGCCTCACCCGCTCCCTCGCGCGCGAACTCGCCTCCCGCGGCATCACCGTCAACGCCGTCGCCCCCGGCTACATTGAGACGGCCATGACCCACGTGCTCTCAGAAGATCTCCGCACCCAGATGCTCGCCTCCATCCCTCTCGACCGCGCCGGAACCGAGCAGGACATCGCCAACGCCGTCGCCTTCCTCGCCTCTGACGCCGCCTCCTACATCACCGGCCACGTCCTCGACGTAAACGGCGGCATGTTCATGGGCGGCTGATTTGTAGCGCCAGCACGAGACCCTCCGCCTCCACGCAATTGGTACCGCCGGTCTCCAGACCGGCTGTAGCGCGGGTCTCCCGACCCGCGCCGGGACATCCAGCGTCAAGCCCCCGATTCTCACCGCGAAAAGCCCATCATGCGGTAATCTTCCCGGTATGCGGAAGAAATTCGCTCTAGCAACAGCGGCGCTCATTCTGATCCCCGCCATCCGCGCCTCCGGCTCGGACCAGCCGAAAACCGCCCCCAAACCCGGCTGGGATCCCGTCGCCGCCGCGCACTACCTGGACACCCGCGAGTCCTATTGGCAAACTTGGGACCATGCCAAGCGCGACCACGGCACGCGCTGCGTCTCCTGCCACACCCAGGCCACTTACTCCTTTGCCCGTCCCGCCCTCCGCTCGCGCATGGGCGAGCCCGGCCTCACCATCCAGGAGACCGCGATGCTGGCCGACGTGACCAAGCGCGTGCAAGCCT
Source organism: uncultured Acidobacteriota bacterium (assembly GCA_963788435.1). Taxonomy (GTDB): domain Bacteria; phylum Acidobacteriota; class Terriglobia; order Terriglobales; family Acidobacteriaceae; genus Telmatobacter. Next base: position 8,629 of record CAWBIG010000155.1, read on the forward strand.
GGAAAGATATGCTCCCGTTTTATAGTGACGCGGTCTACGGCCAGGGCAAGGAGATCGAGTCGCGCAACGCCGAAGCAGTCCTCAACGCCATCATCCTGTCGAACTATGACGTGTCCGCCGGACAGCAAAATGATGTCACCATGCTGGCCTTCCGCCACGCATGGGATCTGCAAACCATCACTGGCCCGGATGCGGGCGCGTGGGTGTGGCAGGATTTCAACTACGCCCCCTGGGAATCGAAAGAATCCGAATATCATTGGGCTGCGCTCGTGGCCATCCAGGTCGCGCGCGAGCCCGGATCGTATCGGCAGCTCGAAGACCTTCAGCAGCCCCTCAAGGCGCTCACCGGATACCTGAAAACCCATTACGAGGCGCAGCCGTTGCTGAACCAGATCGTTGCCTTGTGGGCCGATCATTGGTACCCGGGAATTCTCACCGGGCAGCAGCGAGCGTCGTTGTTGGGGCTCCTCTACACGCTCGAAAAACCGGACGGCGGCTGGACCACGACCGACCTCGGCCAGTGGCATCGCCGCGACGGCACTCCGCTGGAGACGCGTTCTGACGGATACGCCACCGGTTTGATCGCGCTGGTGCTTGAAGAAACTGTTGCCGGCTCGCCCCACGCGCCCCCGTCCACGCCTGTGCACATCCAGCGGGCATTGGCATGGCTGCGGGCCAACCAGGATCCGCAAACAGGATCGTGGCCGGCATGGTCGCTGAACAAGAATCGCGACCCGCAGTCGGAACCCGCCAAATTCATGAGCGATGCGGCAACGGCCTACGCCAGCATGGCCTTGCTCAAGGGTGCGCGCTGAAACAGTCCTGATTCGGCCCGGGTCCCAACCCGCCGTCCCAGCCCTCAAGCTTTCCCCCCGCTCCGCCGATGAAGCCCGTGGAGGAGAATCTCCATGTCTCTCATTGCATCCCCGGCTGCGTCCCGTTCGGACGACCGCGCCTCGTCAGGCGAACTCCACAACCTTGCCCGGCAGCCCATCCTCGATTCTCAAGGTCAGGTTCATGCTTACGAGCTAATGTTCCGCTCCGGCGTTGCCAACCCCTCCGCCGGAGATGACGACGTTGCCACCCGCACTATCCTCGACAATTCCATCGTCTTCGGACTGGAGAAGCTCGCTCGCGGACTCCCCGCATTCCTCAATTGCTCCCCCAGGGTCCTCACCGAGGAGCAGGTGCGCATTCTTCCTCCGCGCATGACGGTGCTCCAGATCCGCGAAACCACAGAACCCACCGCCGGACTGATCCAGGCCTGCATTCATCTCAAAACCATGGGCTACCGCATTGCCCTCGACGATTTCACCTGGCGCTCGCCGCTTCAGCCGCTGGTTTCGTTCGCCGATTTCATCAAGGTCGACTTTCTCAAGGCTTCAGAGTCGGAACGCCGCCTTCTCATCTCCAAGCTTCCATCCCAATCCACCCTCATCGCGGAAAAAGTGGAGACCCGCGCCGCCTACGATACCGCCCGCGCCGAAGGGTTCTCGCTCTTCCAGGGCTTTTACTTCTGCGCTCCGTCTGCCGTGCGCGTCGCCAAAATCCCCGCCAACAAATTCTGCCATCTGCAACTGCTCCAGCTTCTCCAGCAGGAGCCCACGGATCTGCACAAAATTAGCGAGCAGGTCAAGCGCGATCCCGGCCTCAGCTACCGGCTGATGCGCATGGTCAATTCTCCGGTCTGCGCCATCCGCCAGAAGGTTTCCTCCATTGAGATGGCGCTGATCGCCATCGGCGACGACCAGTTCCGCCGTCTGGCCTCGCTCGCCATCGCCAGCGAGCTTTCCAGCGGCGAGAACGGCGAAATCCTGCGCATGGCCTTCATCCGCGCGCGCTTCTGTGAGCTGGCCGCCTCGCTCTTCGGTCTCGACCCCGGCGAGCAGTACCTCATCGGCCTCTTCAGCATGCTGCCCGCCATGCTCCGCGTCCCCATGAAAGATCTGCTGCTGGCCCTGCCCCTGCGCTGGGAAGTGGAGCAGGCCCTGCTCGAACAGGAAGAAACCGTCCGCGCCCCGCTGCAGTGGGTTGAGGCC
>CAWBIG010000156.1:0-24179 GCA_963788435.1 uncultured Acidobacteriota bacterium
TTTTTATACCTACTTGGCGAGTTTCAGTACGTATTGCTGCACCGGTGGCGACGGTGCGTGAATCGCTTTCGGCCGATGGAAACGAGCTGACGATTACGACCGCGAGCATCGGCCATCCCGACCAAATCAGCGTGTGGGAGCGCAGCGGCGGAGCGAAGTCCCCACGCGACCTCTTCGCCGGCGAGTGGACGCAGGATATGAGCAAATCCGTTTTGCGGCAGGGGACGCCGCTCAAGATTGAAGCGGCGGGAAACGATGGGGTCCGCTTTTCCGGCGAGTTCAGCTACACTGCGCGTTTTGACGGCAAGCAGTACGACCTGAGGAACTCGCGCAATGACACGGTGACGCTTCAACTTGTGGATTCGCACACGGTAGATGCAGTTTACCGGCGAGACGATCAGGTGACGCAGAAGGCCAGGTGGGTGGTTTCCCCTGACGGGCAACAGATGACGATGACCACCTCCGGCACCTACGAAAGCGGCCAGAAGCTGACCGAGAAGCTGGTATTCAAGAAGCAGTAAGGGATTGCCCCTTTGCTACGCGTCCGACCAAGCCAACCGGCTGTTGGTTTCCGGCACCGGCGCAGGGACGGCGGCGGAGACAGGCGCAGGCACAGCTTTAGTCTCCCGAGCCTCGACTGAAATGATGCCCTTGCGGTGCATGAATTTCAGAATGCCGCTCACTGTATCTTCGAGCGACGGATCGGCTTTGCCCCACTCCGAGGCATCGCGGGCTTTTTGATATGTGGTACTGTCGTAGCGTTTGAACTCCATCGAGGTGATGTTGTCCACGGAGCCAACCAGAAAATCCAGCAGCGGAAAGAGAAGATCTTCCTTGCGGCATCTGCGGATCAGTTCTGGAACGAAATCGTTGACACTGAAAATCTCAAACTGCCGTCCCGTCGCCTTGGTAATGAGCCCGGTAATATCCATCATGTTGGCGTAGTCGTCGCGCACTACATGGTAAGTCTGGTTCTCCGTACCGGGAGTGGTGGAAATGGCAACGATATTGTTGGCCGCAATGTCAGCGGGCACAAAACTCACCTGATTCAGAGCATCCACTCCAATGCCGTGATTCACCATGAACGCAACCAGGCGAACCGCGATATCGAAATTGTTGCCGCCGCCCATGACCGAAGGGCTCACCAGCGCGGGCCGGAAAATGCGGACGGAAAGGCCCTTATTGCGGGCGTCGTCGACAACCTGCTCCGCCACCCACTTGGACTGGCTGTACCCAAAGTCGAGCAGTTCCATGTCCTTATTCCGGTCGGTCTCATATAGGACACTCTTAACCGCCCAGCCAAACACGAAGGTGGTGGAGACGTAGTTGAGAGTTTTGGGATGACCTTCGAAAGCCAATCTCAGGACCTCGTTGGTCCCCAAGCACGTTCGCTTCGCGCATGCGGTCGTAATTGAAGAGATAGTTGACGGTTGCGCCGTTGTGGAACACCGTGTCCATCTTGTTGGCGAGGAAATCCCAAACATCCGGCGCCAGGCCTAGATTTGGCTGGCCGAGATCACCGCAAATGGGAATGACGCGCGCTTCAAACATCGCCATCAGCCCCGGGGCGCAGGGCCCCATCGATTCCATCGCCGCTCTTAATCTTTGGGTGCCCTGCTCCTCGTCTGAAGCCCTGACGAGAACATAGATCTTTGCCCGCGTCTGTTCCAACAGGCTTTTCATCAGGAACGGCCCAATGAAACCGGTGCCGCCCGTGAGCAACACGTGATTCAAGACCGGGATCGCGGGCACGGGCGCAGGCCGCGCGGGCGCAAAGATGAGCTTGGTGTCGTTGCTCATCATCTCTTTCTCCGCCGCGCGCTGCTCTTCACGGAAAGCTGCCAGGGAATGACGCAGCAATATCAGCGCCTCTTCGGGAGCGCGCTCCAATTGCTCGGCCAGTTGAAACAGTTCGGCTACGCTCACCCGCTGAATCACGCTGATGTCCACCTGCCTTGCCAGCATGTCGGCGCCTTTGTCCTTCAAAAGCTCCTTGAGCTCATGCATGAATACGACAAGGTCCAGCGAATCCAGGCCGGCTTCGACGAGGTTGTAGGATTCCGTTCCGGTAAGGTTGTACCGGGCTTTCAGCGCGTCGAAAGAGGTTTGGATGTGAGAACAGGGCTGCGGGGCCCCGGCGTCCTTCTCCTGCGATAACTCCGAGAGGACGTTAAACTCGCCTTCCAGCCACAATTGCTTGGCCTTCTGGCGCATGATCTTGCCCGAACTGGTTCTGGGAATAGCGCGAGGGGCTATGAAGGAAATCAAAGCCACTTCAACATTGAGATAATTCCGCACCGCAGTGGCGATCTTGCGCGCATCCGGAATCGCCTTGGGGTTTTTCACTTCGGCTACGATGGCCAGAGCCGGCTCGGTGTCTTCATGAATCTGGAACGCGGCCACGCAATTGCCCCGGATCAGTCCCGACGCCTTCTCCACAACGTTCTCAATATCCTGCGGGTAATAGTTTTGCCCGCGGAGAATAATCATGTCCTTGATGCGGCCGCAAACAAACAGCTCGCCGTTGTGGAAGAAGCCCATGTCGCCGGTGCGCAGGTAGCCATCGTCATAGGGGCTATCGTCTACCAGGCGGGCGCGAAACTGCTTCTGCGTCATTTCCGGGTTTTTCCAGTAGCCCAGGCACTTGCCGCTCCCGGCGATCCATATTTCGCCGACGAGGCCATCCTTGAGAGCGACGTGCCGCTCCGGATCCACGATCTTGACATCGAGACCGGGAAGCGGAGTTCCGCAACTGACAATCTGCGTGGAAGCGTCGATCTCCGAGACCTCGGTGGTCATGCGGGCCTTGCCCAGGGTGAGGGCGCGCCGGTTGACGGAGACAATACTGCGGCCGCCGAGCGAAACCGCCAGCGTGTTTTCAGCCAGCCCGTAGGCGGCATAAAGGCTCTCCGACCTGAGCCCGTAGGGCTGAAACGCCTCCAGAAACCGCGTGTAGGTATCCGGCTTGACGGGCTCGGCCGCCACCATCAACACTTCGAGCGAACTCAGGTCGCAATCTTCCAGGCTCTCTTTCGAAAGCCTCCCGGCGCGCAGGCAATAGTCAAAAGCGAAGTTGGGCGCAGCCGACGCGGTAGCGCGGTAGGTTTTGATGGTGTCAAACCACAGTGCGGGCCGCTGAATGAAATCCATGGGAGCAAAGCCGTAGGTGGTCCCGCCCTTCAGCCCGGGATATAAATAGCACCCGATCAGCCCCATATCGTGATACTGCGGGAGCCAGGAAACCACTATTGGCTCAGGATGGTCGATCACCAACGGGTAGGTATCGAGGATGTTTTCATGCGATACGATTACCCCCTTGGGCTCCATGGTTGACCCTGAAGTGTACTGAAGAAAAAGAATCTTTGAAGCGTCAAAATGAGCGTCACCCGAGATCGTATCCACAAAATTTTCCGTGGCAATCCAGGGGAGATTGGAGATGTAGTCAACGTCGACGCCGGATGTGGCGACGCCGGTTCGGGCAAGATTCGTCTTCAAAGATGCGCGGTAGTCGCTGCTGGTCAAGATCCCAGCCGCCTGGCAATCCTTGGCGATGTGGACCATCTTGTACAGGGCGCTCTGGAAGCCGCGCGAACCCGGGGGATACACCGGCGCGGGGATCAATCCGGCGCGCACGCAACCGAAAAACGCGCAGATCATTTCCAGGCCTGGAGGGTAGGCGAGCAACAGCCGGTCTCCGGCCCTGAAACCGTGCCCTTCCCGCAAGTGTCCGGCGATTGCCTTCGTCCTCTGGAGAAAAGACGCGTAGGTGTAGCACTCGATCGGATTGCCGTTCAGGTCAAGGTACGAATAGAGAAGCTTGTTTGGGTGCTTATCTCCAAGCCTATCCAATTGGTCCATTATCGACGCCATATTCGATGAGCGATACCCTTCAGAGTGAATTAGGAAACCTCAGTACGGGGGAAGCATTTGCATTTTTGCTGTTGTGCGGGCCAAAATGCTGCCAGGTACGGCTGAGCCACGTGGTGCGGGGATTCAGTCCGGGCCAACATTGAAAAAACGGCAATTACCGTTCATTGCCAGTGTGCTGCTCGGTCCGGTCCGAGGGTCCTTTGCCTTGACGGCCGGTTTCGGGCGGCGGGGAATTCTTGCAGGGTCCGCCGGGCCTTGATTGCCCATTCAACGGATTTTTATACTGTCTGTCCGTCCATGGTAGCAGAGCCAGCTAGCATTGCAACGCATCTTCGCAGCAAGAGTGGTTGTTCTGAGCCAGCTCGACCTACCCGAATTGCCTTGATTCCTAATGGACTTTCGCGCTAACATTCAAGCTTCGAGGCTGCCGGAGACGAGTCCATAAATCGCCCTCCTCCCTGGGCGGCCGATGCCGCTGGCCGGAGCGTACCGGATCGGCTCAACACAATAATGGAGGCACAGGTGACGTCCGCGACCGAAGCGGTAATCCGATTGAGGCCGGAATTGGACGATCTGGTACCCTCCGAGGCTTCGCTATCACAATCCATCGGCGACACGGCATATGCACTTTCCTTTCCGAAAGCCTTGCGCCGCCGCCTCGAGGATTTCTTCGCCGACCAGAGAATCTCTCCCAAGGCCGACCTCTCGATGTGGCTCAAAGTTGCCGTTGGGCTTTCCGCGCTGCTGGGAAGCTGGATTGCAATCTATGCACTTAGACCGGATTCATGGAGGTTTGTCGCTCTCTACCTTCTGGGCGGACTTGCCCAAACATTCCTTTTGCTGAACATCGCCCACGACAGCAACCACAATGCGATCTCAACCGTGCCGCAAGTGAACAAGCTGCTGAATTATGTCTTCGACGTTTGCGGGATCAGCTCCTACATGTGGCGGATTCTCCATCATCGCGGCCATCACTCCTGCGTCAATCTCCAGGGCGAAGACGATGCGCTTACGGGACGAGGCATCTTTCGGTTTACCCCCCATGAACCGCGCACGCGCATGCACCGGTTCCAGCACATCTATGCCCTGTTTTTTTACGCGCTTTTTTCCCTCGATTACGTTTTCCTGAGGGACTTTGAGGCCTTTTTCTTCCCATCCCACGATTATTTGAAACGGACAAGACATCCGGCGCGAGAATACGCAATCTTATTTGCGGGCAAGGGACTCTACCTCACTTACATGCTGGTTTTGCCGGTCGTAGTGTTGGGCAAACCGCTTTTGCTAGTCGCCTTGGCGTTCGTGCTGGTCCACTTGATCATTGGATTGTCCGTATCGCTGGTCTTCCAGACTACGCACACTGTCGACGGCACTTATTTCCCATCGGACCGCGGCGAGTTCGACAATGGCGTTTACCACATTTTTGCCACCACGGCCGATTATGCGACGGGCAACCCCCTTGTAGCATGGCTCACCGGCGGGCTAAACCACCATATCGCCCATCATCTGTGCCCTTACGTGTGCCACACTCACTACGCTCCACTAACCCGGATTGTGAAACAGACCGCCGAGGAATTTGGGGTTCCCTATCGGCAGCATCCCACCATGACGCGGGCAATTTTGCACCATCTGATGCTTTTGAAGCAGCTGGGAAACGAAGACTGAGCCAGGATGCTCGACCTGGATCACCCAACCTGGACTACGACCGCTTCAGGCAAACCACATGAGATTCTCCATCTTTCAAAGCAATCATCCGGGTGAGGTATAACGTTGCCGAAGCCTGTACCCGTTGTTTCCCGAATACGTTCTTTTGCTGACTCGCCCGCGATGGTTCGCAATCCGGTCCAGGTCTTGACCAGATACAACGAGCTCTACGGCGATACCTTCCGGTTCTATATAGGTGGAATTAAAGAAGCGATTGTTACTACGAATCCCGATGTGATTCAGCACGTATTGAAGAACAACGCGGAGAACTACCGGAAATCTGAAATTCAAGTGAAGCGGATGGGCCATTTTCTGGGCAAGGGCCTTCTGACCACTCACGGAGAGGCCTGGCGCACGCAGCGGCGTCTTATCCAGAAGGGTTTCGATCGAAAGCAACTTGAGGCCCTTTCTTCCATCCTGCAGGACACGCTCGCCGAGTCGCTGAAGGGATTCGAAAAACAAGTCCGAGCCGGCGCCGTCGATATTTACCCGCACTTGATGAAAATGACCTTCTCCATGGTTGCCCGATCGCTGTTTGGCGCAAAGTTGAAAGAAGAAGATATCGATCTGGTCAGCCATACCATTTGCACCGTCCAGGAATTTATAGTTCGCCAAACTCTTCAGCCTTACATGAATCCCTGGTTCGCCGTCTCCGGCGCCCTGCGCAAACACGAACAGATGCGAGTCCGCGCCGACAGCATCCTGATGGCCTACATCAAGCAGCGCCGCCACCAGGAGCCAGGCCACGATTTGCTGCAGACATTGATGGATGCCCGCTATAGCGACGGCGAGGGCATGAGCGACGAGCTGGTCCTGAGCGAGAGCATGCAACTGCTGGTTGCCGGCCATGAAACATCGTCGAACGCGCTCTCGTGGATGTTTTATCTATTGAGCTCGCGTCCCGATTGTCTCGAAAAGATGCGGCAGGAGTTCGATTCCGTGCTGGGCGATGCGCCATTGAGTTACAACGACGTACCCCGGTTTGAGTTTGCCACGCAGGTGATTCAGGAGGCGCTTCGCCTCTACCCGCCCTTCTGGATGATCGACCGGATGGCTGTTGCGGACGACCGCGCAGGAGACGTCGTCATACCCCGAGGGTCGACGGTGATTGTGTTCGTCTATGGCGCGCACCATGCGCCCAAGTATTGGCAGAGCGCCGAACAATTCGACCCCGAGCGATTTACCAAAGACAACGAAAAGCTGCAACCTCCCTTCACCTATCTGCCATTCGGCGGCGGCCCGCGGGGCTGCATCGGCGGTAACTTCGCCATGCTGCAAATCCTCATGATCCTGAGCGTTCTGCTGCGGAGATACGATTTTCAACTGGCTCCGGGCCAGAGGATCGAGGCGCGCCCGATGGTCATTCTGCGCCCTAAACACGGAATCCGCATGAACTTCACCGAGACAATCGCACGCGACCATCTCGCGACTGTCCAGAAATAAGGTCTTTCCCTGAGATCGCGCAGCTCGCTGTGGACAGACTCCCATTGCCTTTGTTCCTGAACTCGGCTGTACCTGCTTGCCTCCTGGTACAACACGGAAACCACGAATATCTCGTTTGAGCAAAATCGTGTGCGCTACTTGTGTGCCGCACCGATGCTCGAGTGAACGTGGAAGGATTTCGCATCTAATCTCGAGAAAGCGGAGAAGGAGAAAGGCGAGGCAGTTCCGTGGCCGGCCGTTCGGTTGAGACGGATTTGAGAGCCCTCGAAAGAAGCTGAGCCGCAATTCCTTCCTTCTCGCGGCGGAGTTATTCCTACTCAGAGCGGCAGTCGTACAATCTGTTTGACAATCCCGGCAAGCCGACGGCCTCTGTGAACGAGGAGGGTTGTTCTTACGTGTTAGCTGAAGCAAGCCGGAGGGGGCTGCAAATTGATCGTCTCGCCTTTATCGAGTGGTCCACGGGGTTTGCGGGGTACTATCGCGACTCGGTTATTCCGGAGTATGGGATTTGCATTGCCATGCAGCCTCGCGGCGATGCTCTTGTTGGCCCTTGCAGCGCCGGCGCAAGAGGCAGCGCAGGCAAGACCCCAGGCCGCGATCCTGCACGGAATGGTGCGTGACAGCAGCGGTAGAGCAGTCGAAAATGCTCACGTTATTCTGACAGCAAAGAACTCGACAGTATCCCGTGAGGCAGCCACGGATGCGGCCGGACGCTTCACGTTTGCCGATGTCGCGTCCGGTGAATTTACATTGACGGCAAGTTCGGGAGGATCCCGTGCGTCAGCCGTGGTCAGCGTATCCGCGCCGGGCGAACAGCCGCCAATCAACCTGGTGCTGGGTGAGACGGGCACACAGGCATCGGCGCACCGCGATACGAGCCAGGCGATGCAGTTCGCCGACAATCCCGATTTTGCCATCGCCGCAGTGACCGATTGGACGGCTGCAGGAGGACACGGTTCGGACTCGATTCTGCGCGCCAGTGAAGCGCTCACCCGGCAAGCCGTGAACCTGAAATCCGGCGAGATGCAACCTGCATCGGCTACGCCGCCGGGCGGCGGTGAACCGAAGGAATCGGAAAGCGCGTTGCGTACTGCTGCTGAGAAAGATCCTCAAGGCTTTGCAGCAAACTCCATGCTGGGCCGGTACTATTTGCAGGAGGGCCGGTATAAAGAGGCAATCCCGCCGTTCGAGGCCGCGTACCGGGCAGACCCCGCAAATTACGGCAACGAATATGAATTAGCGCAAGCGCTCAACATGGCCGGCGACACGACACAGGCGCGCGAGCACGTGGGCCGGCTGATGGCGCACCGTCCCAGCGCAAGCCTGCACAGCATGGAAGGCGAACTCGACGAAAGGCTGGAGGATCCCCTTTCGGCTGTGCGCGAATTTCAAGAGGCGGCGAGCGAAGATCCGAGCGAGGATCACTATTTTGCGTGGGGTTCGGAATTACTCTTTCATCGCGCCATTTGGCAGGCAAAAGAGGTGTTTGACGAAGGCACCCGGCTTTATCCGGATTCCGCGCGCATGCTGACCGCGCGTGGGGCGGCGCTGTTTGCCAGCGCAATGTATGACGAAGCCGCGCTGGATCTGTGCCGGGCGTCGGATCTGGCTCCCGACAGCCCGGAGCCGTACCTGTTCATGGGCAAGATCGAAGTTGCGGCACCCAATCCGCTGCCTTGCGTGGTGGAAAAGCTGGCGCGATTCGAAAAACTGCAGCCCGCAAATTCCCTGGCGAACTATTACTACGCGATGGCCCTATGGAAACAGCACGGCGTGGGCAAAGACCCGCAGCTCATGGAAAGAGTGCACGCGATGCTGACCGCGGCAGTGACGCTCGATCCCAAATGTGCTGACGGATACTTGCAATTGGGGAACCTGAGCACAAGCCAAAAGCAGTGGGAGCAGGCCATTGGCCTTTACCGGAAGGCGATCGAAGCCGATCCAGATCTGAGCGAAGCTCATTATCGGCTGGGGGTCGCATATGAACGGGTCGGGGAAGAAGCGAAAGCGAAAGAACAGTTTCAACTCCACGACGCAATCGGCAGGCAGCAAGCCGCGGAAATCCAGCGTCAGCGCGAGGCGGTGAAGCAGTTCCTGGTGGTTTTGCCGAACCACACCGGCAAGCCGCAAACACCGTAACCGCGCTGGATTTTCAGGAAGCTTCAAGGTGCGATCGGCGGCGTAAAGATCTCCGCAGGCGGTTTTTACTCGCTAGTCCAATGTTGTGTCCCAGAAGTTCGTCGCATCTGCGAGCGCTGCGAAATGCAGGTCCTTCGACTGCGTTTGCCGCACAAAACGCGGCAAACTCCACTCAGGATGACGGCAGCATTTATGGTGCGAACATTTGAGACAGGATACTAAGGTCCATCAGGATTTAGTCGGCTTGGGCGGCTTGAACGTGGAAATGATTCCGCTGCCCTCTCGAATGGTGAGAATCTGATTGGCCTTGGTTCCGGAGAAGCGCTCGACCGCGTGAGTGGTCGGCCATTTCACTTCGATCAGATCGACGGTGTCTGCGCGGCCTATTCCGAAATGCAGCCGCAGATCGCTTTGTGACATGACGCTTCCGCCGCTATGCACTTCGTCGATCTGGGCGTGCTTGCCCACGACCACGCGCACCCGCGCTCCAATGGCCGTTCGATTGCACTTGGTGCCAAGCAGCTTGATTTTGATCCAGTTCTGCTTATTCCCGCCAACATTGTGGAGCAGCGACGGCAGGTCGTTCATGTTGTTGACAAGCACGTCGATGCCGCCATCGTTGTCGTAGTCCCCAAAGGCCGCGCCCCGGCTTGAGAAGCGGGCACTGATACCCGGCCCCATCTGCTTGGAGACGTCGCTAAAGTGACCGTTGCCCAAGTTCTTGTAGACGATACGCGGATTCTTGAATTGCTCGCCGATGGTGTAGTGGTCCACCTCGGGATAAACATGTCCGTTGACCTGGATGATGTCGGCCCAACCGTCATTGTCGTAATCCGCAAATCCGCAACCCCAGGCAACGAGACTGTTGTTGATGCCGACTCCGGAGCTGAAAGAAAGATCGCTGAAAGTCCCGTCGCCGTTGTTGTGGTAGAGATCGCAGGTATCATCGGCGAAATTCGTTTTGAAGATATCGAGCCAGCCGTCACAATCGTAATCTGCCACACCGATCCCCATGCCGGCCTGCTCGTGGCCATCGTCGTTGTAGGCGCATCCTTCCATCACGGCAACGTCGGTAAAGGTGCCGTCGTGATTGTTTTTGAACAGGATGCTGGGCTCCGAATCCACGGCCACGTAAACGTCGGGCCAGCCATCATTGTCAAAGTCGTAGGCTACAGACGTGATGGAATAGCGCGGACCCGGCTTGAGGATACCTGCCTTCTCGGATACATCGGTGAAGGTCCCGTCGCCGTTGTTGTGGTAGAGGATATTGGTGTCGCCGGGAAGCCCGCGCGGACCGCACATGGTGGGAATGCCCTTCCACTGGCAGAAAGTCATGTCATCGAGCGACGGTGGTTTGTCGGGATCAAGCTTCACAAAGTTGCAGACAAAGAGATCGAGGTGGCCATCGCAGTTGTAATCGAAGAACGTGCATCCGGTTCCCCAGCGCCCTTTTTCCTGGTAAAGACCGGCTTTGCGCGTTGCGTCGGTGAACGTACCGTCGCCGTTGTTATGGAAGAGGATGTTTCGTCCCCAAAAAGTACAAAACAGGTCGTCCCAACCATCGTTGTCGTAGTCGCCTACGCAGACTCCGGTTTGCCAGCCGGATCTGGCGATTCCCGATTTCTCCGAAACATCGGTGAATGTGCCGTCACGATTGTTTTTGTACAGATGCGTTGTGGGGGCCTGGCCCGCAGGCCAATGCGCATCCAGCCGGCTGCCATTGGTGAGGTAGATGTCGAGCCAGCCGTCGTTATCGTAATCAAAAAAAGCGATGCCGCTGCCTTTGGTCTCAATGATAAGACGCTTGTGGTCGACTCCGCCCCACACATTGGGAACATGCAACCCCGCCTGCTGGGCTACGTCGAAATACTGGACTGGAGAGGCGGCGGTTGTGTCCGTGGCCGCTTCGACCACGACCGGATTTCTCCATTTCCAGATTGGCGTGGCAAGAGCATCGAGTAGAGTACCGCTCAAAGCGATGAGCGAAGAACCGAGGAATTGCCGGCGAGGCAGAGTCATGGGATGGGCTCATTATATCTATAGAGATTTGAGTTCGTGGTTGCGAAAACCCCGGGCATGCTTTGCGCGGGAAACTCTTGACGCAGAAGTCGATTCATCGCGGCGTCACCTTTGGAAACGGATGCGGCACTATGCCGACGCCCTCTTTGATGGCGAGGATGCGGTCGATGGGAACATCGGTCAGCTTGTCCACCTGGCCACTCGGCCAGGTAATCACGAGGGAATCGATTTTGGTTCGCTTGCCGAGGCCGAAGTGAATTCGCGGGTCGCTTGCCGACATGTAGCTCGATCCACCCTTGGCTTGTTCCACGCGCACGAAGCCCTGTGCAGTGAGTTTGAGCGTGGAACCGATGCCGTCGCGGTTCGATCTTGTGCCGATGAGAAGAACTTCGAGCCAGTGATTCTGATTGCCGCCGACGTTACGCAGAATTTCGGGATAATCGCCGCGGCAAACCACGGCCAGACCGACGGCTCCATCATTGAAAAAGTCGGCAGTGGCAAGGCCGCGGCCGGCAATTGGATGCATAAAGTCAGCGCCGAGCGTTTCCGAAGCTTTTTCGAATTTTCCGTGGCCAAGATTGTGAAACATCAGCAGCGGTTCTTTGTACTGGATGGCGCTGTGGTAGAGGGCGACATTATCGAGCATGGCGCCGTTGGCCTGGACAATATCGGGCCAGCCGTCGTTGTCGTAGTCGATAAACTTGGTTGCGACACCGCTCAACAGGATGGCCTTGTTGCCGATTCCGGAGCTATAGGTTACATCGGTAAACGTGCCATCGCCATTGTTGTGATAGAGCCGATTTAACTCGAAGTCGAGATGGGTGATGTATACGTCCAGGAATCCGTCGCCGTCCACATCCGCGGCATCGATCCCCATTCCTGCCTCGTAGCGGCCGTCTTCGCTGGCCGCCAGTCCGGAAATCAGCGAGTCATCTGAAAACGTGCCGTTGCGGTTGTTCTGAAAGTAGAAATTGGGCCAGGTGTCGTTGGCGACGACAATGTCGGGCCAGCCGTCATTATTCAGATCCGCGGTGACCACACCCATCCCCTTGGCTTCCGGTTTGCCCACTCCTGTCTTGTCGCTGACGTCGGTAAAAGTTCCGTCGTGATTATTGTGGTAGATTCTGATTCTCTCGCCGTGGTAATCGTTCGGAGTGCAGTAGGAGCGGTAACCGGGGGTGCGCTCACCGCACCACGGATTGTTCTCGGGTGTCCACTGCAGATAATTCGCTACCACCAAATCGAGCCATCCATCCTTGTCGTAATCGACCCATGCCGCGCTGGTTGACCACTGGCCTGCATCGGCAACGCCGGCCTTTTCGGTCACATCGGTGAAGGTTCCGTCCCCGTTGTTGTGATAAAGAATGGCGCGGCCGTAACCGGTCACGAACATGTCGGGATAACCGTCGTTGTCGTAATCCCCGGCCGCGACGCCTTGGCCGAAATGGCCTTCTCCGCCCACGCCGGCTTTTTCGGTGACGTCGGTAAAGGTCCCATCTCCGTTGTTGCGATAGAGCGCGGACCGCAACGGATGCGAGGGCTTGTAAGCGCCGGTAGCGCCGCTCTGCACGAAATAGAGATCCATCAGGCCGTCCTGGTTGTAGTCAATCCAGGCGACCCCGCTGCCCATGGTCTCGAGATAGTATTTCTGATCGGATTCAGCAGAGTCCTGAATGAAGGTGATTCCCGCGGCCTTGCGGATGTCAGTGAATTGGACGCGAACGGAGTCTTCGCGGGAGTGCGACGGCGCTTGCGCCCAAATCGTTTTCGCGAGCAAAACCGCGAACATGGCGAAGAGCAAAACTCCAATCCGGAGCCGAGCCGTCGAAGCAGAACTTTGAAGCCGGGCCATTGTCATAGGCTTCTGTCTGCAACCGCCAGCGCGAACTGGAGAAACTGCGCCTTGTTTTCGATGGTCCCGGGTGTATCGCTCGCTGAAGCGATTTGCGACGACTGATTGAGCACCTGTTCGATCCCGCTCACATCCAGGTCGCGGGTCGCGCTGCTTTCTTTGTACCGGTCCAGCACCTCTCTGGATTTGGCGACTTGTCCGCACTGAAAATAAAAGACCCCCAGCGTGGCATAGCCGCCAGACCACTCAGGCAGCAATTCGACGGCGCGTTCGAACTGTTGAGCAGCTTCTGGTATGTGGTTCTCCAGCACAGAAACAAGTCCCAATCCCCAAAAGAGCTTTCCCGATCCGGGCACGCGAGATTGACCTTTCAGCAGGGTGGCTTTCGCGGCGGCAACATCGTTCTGGCGCAATTGAATCAGAGCGAGCGAAAGATAGTATTGGTCGTTATCGGGATTGCGCGCAATCGCATTGCGAAAGATCTCCGAAGCCCGTCCGGTATCCTCCATGTGCGCATAAATATCGCCCAGTAGCGAGAGGTAGGCGTCATCCTTCTGGCCCGCTGCCGATACGGTGAGGGCGGTCTCAAGCGCTTGGCTGTACATGTGCTTGTGAAAGCATGCGTCGGCAAGGTCGAATTTCACATCGTCGGAATCGGGAGAGGCCTTCAACGCTTGCTGAAAATGGGTTATGGCGTCGTCGTACAAGCGATAGCGGGCGAGTAAAACGCCGATCCCGGCAACGGTCCGAAAGTCGCCGGAACTGGCCTGATCGAGCTGGGCGATCGTGCTTCGCGCATCTTCTATTCGTCCAGCTTTCAAATACGCTTCCGCCAGCATGTATAGGTCTTGCGGCTGATCCGGATGCCGCTTGATTTCATCGGTCAGGTCGGCAAGATCCAGATTGGTGCGTGCCGGCTCAGTGAGCGTTGCGCGATGATCGAGATAATCGAAAAGATGCTGGTAAGGATAGGGGCCGTTGGAGGTGTTTTTGGAAAGGGATTTGAACACTTCCAGGTCGCGATCGGCAGCCGCCATCTCATGGAGGCTTCTCTCCACCATCGCCAGTTTGTAATAACCGTTGGCGGGATCGGCGCTGACCTTCACATACCGCCGGAGATAAGTTTCGGCATCCGCATAGCGCTTGGCGGCGATGCGAAGATTCGCCAGCTCGATGAGAGCGTCAGGGAAATTCGGATTGGCCTCAAGCGCTTTTTGAAAATAGGATTCTGCCTCGGCGGCGTTCCCCTGACGCTCGGCGATGAAGCCGAGATTATAGGAGCACGATGCGCTGTGAGGATCGAGCTGCAGTCCCTTCTGGAAGTATGTCTTGGCTTCGTCGAAGCGCCCGAGATTGCGGTAGGAAAGGCCCAGAAAGGCATACGAGCGGGCGCTGTTATCGACCGTGCGGAGCTGATTAAAGACATCGATCGCCTTGTCGACCTTGCCCGCCATGAAATAGCTTTCACCGAGCGCGGCCAGCAGATCGGCGCGCTGAGGTGCAATCTTCAGGCCGGATTCCAGCAGCGGGATCGCATCTTCGAAATAATTCTGAGACATGCTGACCTGGGCCATCATGAAGATCACATCCACATTGTCGGGCGCCAGTTTATGCGCGCGCATAAGGTGACCGAGCGCGTCGAGAGGGCGCGATTGGTTGGATTCGGCCTGGGCAAGCAAATAGAGCGTTTCAACTGAGTCCGGCTGGAGTTTGAGCGCCCGGTTCAAAGCCAATTCAGCCTGCGGATTTTGGCCCTCGCGGAGCAGAACCTGGCCGAGATTGTAGATAATCTCAAATGTATCCGGCTGCAGGGCGTCGGCTTGTTCCAGCTCAAATTGCGCTCTTTTGAACTGCCCTTCCGAGGCCATCAGCACGCCCAGTGAAAAATGTACTCGGACGCTGTCCTTTTGCTGCGTGGAGAGCTGATTGGCCAGACGCAGGCCCTCTTCAACGTGTTTGCTCTCCAACATCGCGCGAATCAGGTTGAATTGTGTCAGGCTGGTCAGGCGGTTGCACGCGTTCCAGATAACTTATCGCCGCGGCGGGCGATCGCCTGGCCAGCAGAACTACGCCGAGGTTGTAGTTTCCGTCGCGGTCATGGGGCGCAAGGCGAACCACGGTGCGGAATTCCTTTTCGGCCAGGTCGAATTTCCTTTCGGCCACATAAACGTTGCCCAGGTTGTTGTGCGCCTTGATCGAGGTGGGATCTATCTCGAGTGCTTTTTCAAAGGCCTGAGCAGCGTCGGTGTAGTCCTGCTGGCCGGCTTCAATCATTCCAAGCAGGGTATAGCCCCGAAGACTGGAGGGATCGGCGAGGAGCCCTCGTAAAGCGAGTGCACGTGCTTCCACCAGACGGTTTTGCTGGAGCAGCGATTCGGCCTGCTGGAAATCGACTCCGCCTTTGGATTGAGACTGCAGAGCGAAGCCGCTCGGAGTGAGAAGGATTGAAGCTGTCGCCAGGAGAGCGCATATGGATTTTGAGCGTCGCAGAGCGGCTCTGTCTTTCGACTCCATGGGAATTGCGCGCAGCTCGCAATCGATGGCCTCCCAGGTTCCCGAGAAGAGTGTCATTGCAACATCCCCAAAGCTTGTTTTGCCGCGGCATTGTCGGGCTGCACGCGCAGCAGTTCCATGAGTGTGTCGCGCGCGCTTTGCCGGTTGTTTTGCATGACATAGAGACGCGCCAGGTTCAGGTAAGGCTGATCGTAATTCGGCGCTACGCGGATGCCGGCTTTGAATTGCTCCTCCGCTTGCCTGAAACTCTCAGCTCGGACGAAGAGAACGCCAAGGTTGTTCCGTGCTTCCGCATCATCGGGTCGAAGGACGATCGCTCTTTCAAGATATCCTGCGGCCTTTTCAAGTTGTCCCTGTTGCGCATAGAGCATGCCGAAACTGTAGTTCACTTCAGGATCATCCGGCCGAATATGGATAGCCTGGTCGAAGCATTTTCGCGCGTTCTCAAAATCCCGCTGGCGGCGATAAACATTGCCCAGATTGAGAAGCGCGGTCGCATACTGGGGGCGTTGCGCAAGCGAGTTCCGGAAATTCCGAATTGCCTCTTCCGGATTACCCGACTGCGCAGCCAGCATGCCCAGGTTGTTCCATGCTTCAGGGTAATCAGGCCGCAGTTGGAGACACTTCTCGAGGTATTGACGAGCCTGTGTGAAATCCTTTTGTCCGAGCCGGAGAGTGCCGAGATTGTAATACGCATCCGGGGCTTTATCCGGGCGGTCAGCCACCACCTCAAGAAACGAAGCCGCAGCCTGCTCCAGATAGCCGTGCTGGAACATCGACACGCCGTAGGTAAAGTCATTGCGCTGGAATGCATCCTGTATGAGCTGGCCCTCAAAAGGGAGCGCCTTGCGAAACCGTTCTGCGGCATTTGCTGGGATGGATTTCAGGTCTTCGAGCACCTGATTCGCGGCAACGGCGCCTTGATAAACCTTCACGATCCTGCCTTCGCGATCGAGCAGAAAGCACAGCGGCAAAGGGAGATCTCTGCGGCGGTCGAACAAATGGCGATAAATGAGGTTGTAAATGCCGGCAGTCTCAGCGGACGCGAAAAGGATCGGATAGGAGAATCGTTGGCTCTTTGCCAGGGAACGGGCCGCGGAAAGATCGTTACCATCATCTACGTTGACGGCAATCGGGACCAGCGAAGCCGCGGACAGCGCCGGGTAGTGTTGTTGGAGTGAATCGAGTTGTTGGCGGCACTGCGTGCTTGCGGCGGACCAGAAGTGCAGAAGTACAAAATTGCCACGGTACGACTTGAGATTGCGTGAGTTCCCATCGGTATCAGACGCCGAGAAATCGGGTGCCCGAAGGGGTTCGACAAGCCACGTTTCGACCACTTCTGGAAGCTCTTCGGGAGCAGGACGTGGGCCTGCTTCCGCGTAGGCGGCCGGCGAAGAGGCGAAGCGTACGGCGTCGAAGCGGCTGGAATCTTCCTCGATCAGAATCCGGTGATTTGCGGGAATATCGTCAAATTGCTGTACCAGGCCGCTGGGCCACCGAATCGTGGCGCGAATTTTCCCGACCGGCGATCCCAGGCCAAAGAACAATTCCTTGCTGTGTTGGGCCAGGAATCCGGTTCCAGCCTGGCGGAATTTGGATTGGCGCAGATCGCCGGTTTCAACCGTGACCGCTGCGCCGATTGCATCGCGATTGCTTTTTGTTCCTTGCAGGCGAAACGAAATTCCATCTCCAATTTCGTGCATCGCGTTGTGAAGGATGCGGATTTGCGGGGCATTTCGGCTCTTCAGGATCACTTCCAGACGACCGTCATGGTCGATATCCGCCAACGCGAAGCTTCGGCCGTCTTCCGTAAAATCCAACCCAGCAGGTCCGGATATCTCAGTGAAAGTGCCGTCATGGTTGTTCGCAAAGAGGACATTGCGCGCGTATCCGTGCCAAGTGCGGTCGGAGCGAACTAATTCGTTGATCGCATTCCATCCCCGTTCGTACGCCGGCGCCGCGTTCGCATCCTCTGGAGACTTAGCTACAACCTGCCTCCAGAAGAAGCTTGCCAGATCATATTTCTCCGGTCCCGAGAGATAGCCGTTCGACACATAGAGGTCGGAAAAGCCGTCGTGGTCAAAGTCGAAGAAATCCGCGGACCAGGACCAGCGGCCCATCTCCACGCCGGCATGGTGACCGGCATTCTCAAAGGTTCCGTTACCCAAATTGCGATAAAGGGCGTTGCCACGCGCGTGGCGGCGATAGAGCCCTCGGATCCGCTCCGGCGCCGCGGCGTGAAACTGTTCTTGCCCGGAAACCCTTTGTCCGGCCGCCTCCCACATGCTGGGAACGTAGACATCCTGGCGGCCGTCGTTGTCGAAATCGCACCAGCAGCAGCTCATGCCGGCGCCCACCCCTTCCACGCCCGCCTCAGCGGATACGTCGGTAAACGTGCCATCGCCGTTGTTGCGATAAAGCTGAGACGTTCCAAAATCATTGGACACGAACAAATCGGGCAAGCCGTTGCCGGAGGCGTCGCCCCAGGCGCAGGAGAAAGTGTAGCGGTCGTTTTCCTTGTTCAGGCCGGCGGCTTCGGTCGCTTCGACGAATGTCGCGTTGCCCTCGTTGTGAAAAAGGCAGTTTGGCGGGCCATTTCGGGCGTCGTAATAGGGAATCGGATAGTGATACTGGTCCAGCCCCAAATAGTACATGTACATGCAAAAGTACACGTCCAGCCTGCCGTCGCGATCGTAGTCGGCAATTGCGGCATGGGTAAATGTGCCTTGCGGTTGGCGCGCGAACCGGAATGCGTCACGCTTCTGACGGAACGTTCCGTTTCCCTGGTTCAGATAGAGAAGTGGCCCAGTTCCGCAGACAACCAGAAGATCCTGGACGCCTTTGTTTTCAAAATCCGCAAAGAGCGCGCAGGCGGTGTTGTCGAGAATGCCAAGGCCCGCCTTTTCCGTCACATCCTCAAATGTGCCGTCTCCACGATTACGAAGAAGCCGGTTGGGCAAGCCCGCGGGCTGGCAAATGTAGAAGTCATCCCATCCGTCATTATCGAAGTCGCCCACCGCAACGCCATTGTTGCAGTAGACGTCTGTGCCGACAGCTCCGTCGAGTACCGTGCGCCAATAATCGGCTCCGTGGGTCAGTTGCCGGCGATAACAATCAGTTCCGCCCAGGGCCTGTGCCGTGACATCGATAAAGACGGGACCTGTTGTGGTGGCGATCGACTCCTGATCGGCCTTCCAGCTTTGCGCCTTCCAGGTGCCTGCCCCATCGCGAATCCATTCAGTGCGCCACGAGCCTACGCGCTCTTCCCGGCGCGTACCGCTTCGCGCCGAGACGATGTCATAGCGGATGTCCGCGCGCACTGCAAGCGGGGTATCGGCGATCTGTTGGATGCCGTAAATCTCAAATTCTGCGGTTTCGATCTGGAGCGGCTTCGCCAGCCAGCTGCCCAAGTTCTCCAAAAAGCGCTCCCGGCCGCGTGCAAGATCGGACGTGAAATGCCGTCCGACCGTCTGGATACCGTAGGCGGAACGAAGCACACTCTCCGAGGCCGCTACAAGATTTGAAGCCTCAATCGATCCATCCAGCGATCTGGACAGGACGGCCAGCGCGTCCGGATCTGACTTGAGTGCGTCGCTCCAGTTTTTCAGTACGATTCCGATCTCATCGGCATATTTCTCCGTGATATATCCGTCGGAACCCGGGGCTACAAGCGTAAGAATATCCGCAAGCGGAGATTTGGCGGGATACTGGGGTGTCAGGCGAAGATCGGTAAAATCAACGCCGGCCTGCAGTTTCGAAGTCGAAGGACCGGTCAGGAGCGGGCCGGCAAACAGAGGCGCTGAACGAAGGGCGACCGGCGCCAATGCTATTCCCTTCAGGATTTCCCGGCGAGTAATGAACTTGTTTCCATCCTTGGGGCGAGACGACATTTTGAGAGTCCCTGGAATAGGGAAAGATGCCCGTATCATAGCACCGGGGCAGACTTCCTCCTTCCAACCAGCCTAGCGGCGCGTGAAGAGCGGGAAGGTGCGAGCCGGCTCGGCGCACAAATCAGCGACCAGAATCGCGAGCTCTGACGGGGTGCCAGCCTGATCGAGCTTGGCCGTCCGGGTGGTGAGCAGAATCAAGCCTTTCAAACGTCAGCACTTTGGCGAAACCTCATTGGCAAGCTGTTACACGAGCCGCATCGCGTCCGCACTGCGGTGGATTTCTCTCTCAACTTTTCGATTGACAAAGTTTTGGCGAATGAAGTAACCTTTCGGCCGATTCTGAAAGCGTTTACAGCGGCGTTGCAAAAAACTGCGAGTAAGCAGTTTTTGTGCGGATGTATCAACCTTCTGGGCAGCGACCAACTGGTCTTAATGAGTGATTTTGCTGGAGGGTATTCGGATGCTTAGTGATCGCAAATCAATGAGTCTGGGAAGGGCGTTCTGTTTTATGGCCTTCTCCTGCGTGTTCTTCATCCTGCTTCCGAATCACTTCGCATTCGGGCAGGTGGATGAAGGCTCGATTACGGGAACGGTAACGGACACAACCGGAGCGCTTATACCGAGTGCGCAGGTGACCTTGGTCAACACTGATCAGGGCATTACTATGCAAACGCGTACGAGTGCCACCGGCGGCTACACGTTTTCGCCGGTGCGCATCGGACACTACACCATTAAGGTCACGGGCAAGGGCTTCGAGACCACCACGCAAACCAACCTTACCGTTCAAGTGGCCCAGGTGCTTCAGGTAAACGTCACGATGAAGGCAGGCGCGGCCACAGAAACCGTAGAAGTGACCTCCGCGCCCCCATTGCTGCAAACTGAGGAAGCCTCGGTGGGGCAAGTGATCGACCAACAGGAAGTGAATGCGCTGCCCCTCAACGGCCGCAATTTCACCTTTCTGGCGCAGCTTGGCGCGGGCATGCAAACCCCGCAGGCGGACACGCGGGGCAACGCGGGGTCGGGCGCCTTCTCCGCAAATGGCGAGCGGCCCGCCCAGAACAACTACCTTCTTGACGGCGTCGACAACAACTCGGACAACGTGGACTTCCTCAATGGCACCAACTACGTGATCCTGCCCCCGATTGACGCCATTCAGGAATTCAAAGTCCAGACCGGAGATTACAGCGCGCAGCTGGGCCGGGCCGCTGGCGCGGTTTTGAACGCCACCGTCAAATCCGGCACTAATTCGCTCCATGGGGACGTATGGGAGTTTTTCCGCAACGACAAACTTGACGCGGCCGATTGGTTCGAAGACAACTCCACGACTCCGATAAAGGGCGAATATCGCCTCAATCAGTTCGGAGGAACGATTGGCGGCCCGATCATCAAGAACAAGGTCTTTTTCTTCGGCGATTACGAAGGGAAACGCCGTGTGCAGGGTACGTCGTTTACCAGTTCCGTGCCGACCTTGGCCGAGCGAAGCAGCAACTTCCAAAACCTCCAGGACATCCTGACCCAGCAGGCGGGAGCCGCCAGAACCGACATTCTGGGCCGTTCGATCCAACGCGGCACTATCCTGGATCCGGGCACGACCCGGTTCGTGGCTGCTGGAGCCGTCGATCCAGTGTCGCACCTGACCAACAGTTCAGGCGCCGACGGTTATGTGCGCGATCCGTTCAGCAGCGTGTGCGGACCGGGGACCATGACCGTTACCGTTACTACCTGTCCCGACCTCAACAAGCTGCCGACCAGCCGCATCGATCCCAACGCGGTGAAGCTGCTGCAGCTTTATCCGGCGCCGAATGCAGGCAGTGCGCCCGAAAGCACCTACCAGGACAGCCCGGCCCTGTACGAACACTCCAATGAATTCGATGCGCGTGGAGACTTCAACCCGAACGACAATAACCAGGTGTTCGCCCGCTTCAGCTATTCCGACGACCCGCAGTTCATTCCCGGGCCGTTTGCAGGCGTAGCCGACGGCGGCGCCTTCCAGCAGGGCCTTCAGACCGCGAAAGCGGCCCAGATGGTGGCGGCATACACCCGCGTCTTCAGCCCCAACGTTGTGAACCAGGTCCGGGCGGGTTTTGCCCACCTGCACACCACGCGCTATGGGCCGGTGGGCAGCCAGATGGGGGTGCCTGCGCAATATGGGATTCAGGGGATTCCCCAGGTTGCTGAAAACGGCGGGTTGCCCGACTTCTACATCGGCAACCTGACCAATCTGGGCAGCAACAACTACTTGCCTTCCGACGAAGCCACCGCTACTCTCCAGGTCACCGATGACTTCACGCGCATCTACGGCAAGCACAGTTTCAAGATGGGCGTCGAGTACCAACACGTGAAGTTCTCCACTTTGCAGCCTGCCTGGTCGCGCGGCGCCTGGGACTACACCAGCAACTTCACTGATATTCCGAATCAGGGAAGCACGACCGGCGGTATGGCCCAGATGCTGCTGCCTCCCGTGGCGGCGCCCACGACCATCAGCGGGAATCCGAATCCTAATGGCTTCAGCTATTCCGGCGGAGCCGACAGTGTCTACGCCTCCAACATCGGCAAAACCTATGACGAGAAGATGTACTTTGCCACTTACTTCGAAGACGACTGGAAGATGACCCCGAAGCTGACGTTGAATCTCGGCGTCCGTTGGGATTACTTCGGCCCAATCAACGAGCAAAATGGAGGCCAGGCCAACTTCGTTCCCATCCCCCTGCCGGCGCAGGGAATTGGCAACCCGACGTTTATCCTTCCAGCCACCGGAAAAGACAATCGCACCCTGTCCACAGGCGCGGGCACAGGCTCAGGCAGCTGTCAAGGAGTGGGATGCTGGGGACTGGTCAACCTTCTGTCGGCAGATGGCATCACGCTCGACGAAACCAATCGGTACGGGCAAGGACTCCTCCAGACGCAAAAGGAGAACTTTGCTCCGCGTCTTGGCCTGGACTACCAGATCACCCGGAAGCTGGTAGGACGCGGCGGCTTTGGCCTGTTCTACAACTCGTTTGAAAATCAGGGGTACGGTCCAAACATTGGCGAGAACTATCCCTTCCAATTCAACTTCAATCCTTCCGTGCACGGGAACCCTTCCAGCCCACATGCGTCGATTGTTTCGCAGGTCTCTCCGGTCAGTTACAACACTCCATTTGCCGGCTGCTCCACCGCCGGCCCGGGCGGCACCGCATCGCTCGAGTCGGGATTCTCCTGTATCCCACTGACGCCGACGGCAGTCAACGCTCTGGGACTGGGGCTGCAGGGTCTGCAATTCGACTACCAGACTCCGCGCACATACAGCGCAAACGTTACCCTCGAATACTCCATCACTTCTTCGCTGGCGGCGACGGCGGCGTATGTGTACACGCACGACGGCGATCTGCAGGGTGGCGTCGGTTACCAGAACGTGCCGGAGATTTTACCCGCCGGCATCAGTACCGGCCCTGGCTGCCCGTATGGAAACTACTCCGTCGGCACGCACCCCGGAGAATTGAGTTGTTATCCATTCCCGGATTTCGGCGGCGGCAGTTATCAGGCGACCTACGGCACCAGTTCGTATCACGCGTTGCAAACCAAGCTGGAGCAACAATTCTCGCACGGGCTAACCTTCCTGCTCGATTGGACGTGGGCGAAGGCCCTGACCGATGCAGGCGACCTGCTGAACGGCGGCAGCACGGGCGGACTCCGCGCCTATGCGGTCCCGGGCCTCGGTCCCAAGTTCGATTATGCTTTGGCCGACTTCGATCTCCGCAATGTCGTTCACTTTAGCGGCACTTACGACTTGCCCTTCGGCAAGGACAGGCAATTCATGAACCAGGGAGGCGTTGCCAATCAAGTCCTCGGAGGTTGGTCCATCAACTGGTTGGCGCCTCTACAGGGCGGGCAGCCCATCAACTTTGGCTGCCATTCCGGCACAACCTCGGGTTTGGGCTGCAACGATATTCTCGTTCCCGGCCAAAGCCCGAAGCTTGGGATCAAGGTCGAAAACGAGGGCGGATATCACGGACCTTTCTGGATCGGAAACCCGTCTGCAATTTCGCAAGCTTGCCAGTTGGGCGGAACACCGGGAGCGCTCACCCCGATCACAGGATCGGCGCCCAATTGTATTGCTTTGAACGGGGCCGCGGCGCTGGGCAGCAAACCAGGGCAAATCGCGGGACCGGGATACCACAAGCTTGATTTCTCTTTGTTCAAGACTTTCCCGTTGACCGAGAGGTTCAGGCTTGTGTTCCGCTCGGAGTTCTTCAACATCACCAACCATCCCAACTTCAACGCCCCGAACTTCGGCGGGAACGGCGTGGTATCGGTCGGCGGCTCGGGCGACTACACCAGCAGTACCTTCGGAGCAATCGGATCGACGCGCGACAATCCCAACGGTCCGCGCGAGATCCAATTTGCGCTGAAGCTGTATTACTGAGGCCTGTGAACAGTACCAGGAAAGGCCGGTACTGTTCACGAGTGATGGGTTAAGATGATGAACGCCCCGGTTCGGCACGTTTCGCGGGTGCCGGAGTGGGGCGTTCTTCTTGAGGGCGCCTTGCTCAAGCGGAGAACTGGGAGACAAGGTGTGAGCAAAGTGTCTCGGCTCGGGTGGTCGGCATTGCTTGCAGTATGCGGCTGCACCACGCTTCTCTGCGCGCAGGACGCATCGAGGCAGAAACTCGACGCGATTTATCAGTCGGCCGTGGCCGATTATGAGGCGGGTAGATATGCGGACGCCGCTCATCGGCTGGAAACGGTCCTTCCCTTCGCTACAAAAAGCT
>CAWBIG010000157.1:0-4732 GCA_963788435.1 uncultured Acidobacteriota bacterium
TGGGCACCCGCCTGGCTACTCTGGCGATTGAGACGCACAAGGCCTATGCAGACCTGGTGCGGAGGTCGGAATTTGACCTGCTCACGGACGTGCACAACCGTTTCTCGCTCGAAAAACAGTTGCATGCGGTCATCGAGAGGGCGCGCGACATGGCGGGGATCTTCGGGCTCATCTACGCCGATCTCGACGAGTTCAAGCAGGTCAACGATGTTTACGGGCATCATGTGGGCGACCTGTACCTGCAGGAAGTGACGATGCGGATGAAGCGGCAGCTCCGGGCCCGCGATCTTCTGGCGCGCCTGGGTGGAGACGAATTCGCAGTGGTGGTTCCGTCGGCGCGCAGCCGCGCCGACGTCGAGGAGGTCGCGCGCCGGCTGGAGAACTGTTTCCGCGAGCCGTTCCGCATCGGCGGTCATGTAATGAGCGGATCGGCAAGCGTGGGCGTGGCGATTTACCCCGAGGATGGGACGACCAAGGATAGCCTGCTGAGCGCGGCCGACGCGGCCATGTACGTAAACAAGCACACGCGGCGGTAGGAGGATGGAAGGTCCGCGCGCGCGTGAGATAAATCACAATTCTGCAGGCGGCGGATTCCCAGAATGAAAGGGGAGCTGGTCAAAGGCGTAGTGTGTTGCGGCAACCCGTTACCCGGAAGCGCGGGACGGATAGCGTTGCCGCAGAGACAGGTGGCCGGAACCGGATGTGCAGGAGCGAAAAGGGGATAATGTGGCGGTGGCTGCGAAGAATCCCACAGGAAACGGTGCCGGAGGATGTGATCTGCGCGTGCAAACTGCCGATAACCCATAAAGGGAAAGGTGACTCTGCACCTTAAAAGAGAAATGAAGGGTATTGCGGCCATCCTGGCGATGTTTGCGGTTGCGTGGGCCTGCTGCGCAGCCCAAGCCCCGCGCGTGCTCCATTCCGTGAAAGAGGTGCGGATGCTTAGCCACGCGGATGCGGCGCGGCATCTGCCGGTGGACGCACAGGCGACGGTAACGTTTTTCCGCGGCTTTGAGAACACTCTGTTTGTGCAGGACGGGGACACGGCGGGCTTCGTTTGGGCCACGACCAAGCTGCGCCTGGAGCCGGGTGACGTTATCCGGATTCAGGGCACGACGGAAGACAGTTTCAATCCGATCATTATCTCCAGCAGTCTTACGGTGGTGGGGCATGGGCCAATGCCTGCGCCGGTGGCGGCAACGTGGGCAGACCTGGAGAGTGCGAAATACGACTGCCGCTGGGTGACGGTGCGGGGGCGAGTGGCAGTGGCGGAGATCGGAAGGACCTCGGGGGTGGTGGTCTCGCACATCGTGCTGAGCCTGGACGGCGGCATGGCTGAAATCATGATGCAGGGCAACGCCCCCTCCCGGCTTGCCGGGCTGCTGGATGCGCAGGTGGAGATGCGGGCGGTTGCAGGCGAGACTTTCGACGGCAAGATGGAGCAAACGGGGGTGCGTGTGCATGTGCCCTCGATCGACTACATCACGGTGCTGGAGCGCTCGCCGGTGGATGTGTGGAAGTTGCCATTGACGCCCGTCGACAAGGTGATGCGGGGTTATGACGTAGTGGAGAAAACTTCCCGCGTTCGCGTTGAAGGCATCCTGACCTATTATCACCAGACGCGCATGGGAGTGCTGCAGGATGGGCCCAGGAGCATTCGCGTGGATACCTCGCAGATCGACAGGCTGAGAGTGGGCGATCGCGTGGAAGCGATCGGAGTGCCCGCAGTCGACCACAATCTGCTGACGTTGAAGATGGGATCGATCCGCAGCGCCGGTGCGGCCCCGCCCGTGAGTCCGAAGCCTCTTACCTTCGATGAGCTGGCTTCCGGGAAATACCCGTTCGACCTGGTGTCGATGGAAGGGACGGTTGTAACCCAGGTGCGGGAGCAGACCCAGGATGTGTGGGTGATCTCAGCCGGAGGAAACCTGTTGTCGGCGAGCCTGGCGCGCCCGTTTACGTACGTTTGGCCGGCGCCCAAAGCGCGCTTGCCGATGCGGGAGATACGGCCGGGGAGCCGGGTGCGGGTCACGGGAGTGGTGGCGCTGGAATCGGGGAACCCGTATGCCGGGCCGGTGGGCTTCAATATTCTGCTTCGCTCTGAAGATGACGTTGCCGTGCTGGCGCCGGCCTCGTGGCTCAACGTGCGCAACCTGCTGGGGGTGGTCAGCGGGCTGTCTCTGATCGTCCTGAGCATTACCATCTGGGTGGCGATGCTGCGGCGCAAGGTTCACATCAAAACCTCCGAGCTGGCCAAGCGCATTGAAGCGGAGGCGATGCTGGAGCGGCGGCGGAGCAAGATCCTCGAGGACATCAACGGGGCCCGGCCGCTGATAGAGATTCTGGAGCAGATTACGGGGCTGGTTTCAACCAGCCTGAATGGAGCGGAGTGCTGGATCCGGGTGGCCAACTCCGAACCGATTGGTACGGTGGCGCAGGAATCCCCCGAAGCGCGAACGGTGCGGCAGGAGATCCGGTCGCGCGCGGGTTCGCTGCATGGAACCATCTACGCCTCGCTGAGAAGGACCGCGGTTGCGGACGAGGAAGCGCTGCAGGCACTTCCCATGGGCGCCTGGCTGGCCACTCTGGCCATTGAGACGCGCAGCCTTTATTCCGACCTGGTGCACCGGTCGGATTTCGATCTGCTCACCGACATCCACAATCGCTTCAGCCTGGAGCGGCAGCTGAACCGGTTGGTGGTTGAGGCGCATGCGCGTAACGGATCCTTCGGACTCATCTACATCGATCTCGACGAATTCAAGCAGGTGAATGACCGTTATGGACACCGCATAGGCGACCTCTACCTGCAGGAAATTGCCGAGCGCATGAAGCGGCAATTGCGTCCGGGCGACATGCTGGCGCGCCTGGGCGGCGACGAATTTGCCGCGCTGGTGCCCCAGGTGCGCAGCCGCGCCGACGTGGAGGAGATCGCCGAGCGGCTGGAGCGCTGCTTCGATGAGCCGTTGTCCCTGGACGGCTATTCGCTGCGCGGGTCGGGAAGCCTGGGCATGGCCGTGTTCCCTGAAGACGGCGCCACCAAGGATGCGCTGCTGGGCGTCGCCGATACCACCATGTATGAAGCCAAGCGGAAACGGCGGAGCATGGTCGAGGAACTGAAGTTCGACGCGAGATAGGGAACCAGCGCGTGGCTCGTGAGCCGTGCCCCGTGTCTGCGCTCAGCGCACATGCAACTGCGAAATGACCACCTTGCCCTTGACCATCTCCGCTTTGCGCCAGCTGCTCTTGTCGTTCAGAGCCACCCAGCGGCGCTCCTCGCTGCGATAATGCCAGTCCTTGTCGAGCTGGAAATAAATCAGCAGCCCGCTCGATTCCAGCACATTCAGGATGGAGTTATCGTGCGAGTTGCGCTCGTCGTAATCGGTGGTCGCGCTCTGGCCCATCTCTGAATAAATCTCGTTCAACTCAAAGAGCAGTCCGTTCACGCCGTCATCCATGGCCTCGACGTTGAGGCCGATGCGCTTGGCCTCGCGCAGGGTGATGGGATAGTTGTGCGAGGGGTAGCCGGAGTTGAGGATGTTGGAGATTTCGCGGGCGCGGTCCAGGTCCTGCATGTGGTAGGAGAGGATCTCTTCGCAGATGCGCGTGGAGAGCGCGCTGGAGCGGTCCACGGCGCCAATCACCAGCGGGTGCACGTAAGGAAACAGCGCCTGGTAAGGATTCTGGGTGGAGTCCTTGGCCTGCTCGCTCCACAGGCGAATCACGCGCAACAACTCGTCGTTCGAAACGGACACGCGATCGTTGTCGCGGTCGATGGGCGAGAGGTCGTGGGTGAGGGAAGTGTCCACCGCGGAGAGATGCGCCAGCGGACCCATGAGGATGCGGTCGGCGCCAAGCGCGAGCATGGTGGCGGCGGACTGGCACTCGAGCGGCGCCAGCACGGTGAGGTGCTTCACGTAGCGGCGCAGCAGGTTCACCATGCGCAGCGCGGCCTGGCCGGAACCGCCGTCGGACTTGATGAACAACGACAGCCGATCGACCTGCCCCCTCGAGCGCACGAGCGCGTAGAGGCCGGCAACGTCGTTCTGGCAGATGGCGCCCTTGGTTGAGTTCCAGTAGGTGAACACCGGTTCGCCGAGCGCTGCGGAAAGGCGCTCGATCACGGGCTGCGTGCGCTCCATCAGGACGGGTGGCCGGGAGGGATCGGGACGGCGGGGAACTTGGATGATTGCGGCTGGAGTCTTCGGCATTGCGACTCGGCTATGGTAGCAAACGGGAGCATGTTCCCGTCACATTACCAATGGCGCATCGAACTCACTGTTTGGTATCAATCGGGTGCAGAGCCTTCTCGTAAAACTCGTTCTGCAGCTTCAGGCTCTCGTTGTCGGCCTTGATGGCTTTAAGCGCGTCGGCGATTTCTTTCGCCCACACCTTCTGGTCGAACTCGCCCAACTCCTTTGTGGCCGCGGCGCCGTCGCCCGAGTAGTGATTGGGGAAGCGCGCGTACCACCAGATCCCGGTGTAGACATTGTCCGGCAGGTTCAGCCGGTGCTGGTCGGCGCCGGACTCCTGAGCGGCGCGGTCCTGGTGGACGAGATCGGGCCGCGCCACGAGCATGTTGGAGGTTTCGGTTTCTCCGGCATGCATATCGTTGTTGGGGTTGGATTTCATCGCCGGGCGGCCGGCCACGTGGGTGTCGGGAAGGCCGATGACGTAGACGACGTAGTCATGCGGTGCGGAGAGCTGCGACTGGGCGAAGAGCGGCAGCAGATAC
>CAWBIG010000158.1:0-7201 GCA_963788435.1 uncultured Acidobacteriota bacterium
TCGAGGTGGTGGATACGCAACTGGCGGCGCGGTTGACGCGCCTGAACTGAGTCCCACCCAAGCCGCAAAAACAAAGACGCGGCGAGTGCGGGACACCCGCGGGAGAGAGGTGAAGGGGCGTGCAAGGGATGGGCAAAAGCGGCGCGACGCTGCCCGGCGGTTGGACGGGATGGCTATTGCGGCGGTGGCGAGGGAGCAGGACGGCTGCGCCGCGGATGAAGGTGGTAGACCGCATCACTCCGGCGCCCCGGCAGACGTTGTGCCTGGTGGAGGTGGATGGGCGCAGGGTGCTGCTGGCAACTTCGGCTGACGGAGCGCCCGCATTTTTCGCGCTCGACCGAGGGCGGCAACCGAGAGAAGCGCGGAGGGTGACGTGCTAGCTCTGGTGGCCGCGGCGCACACGGCGGCGGCAACCTCGGCGCCGCTGATTCCGGACCTGAACGCGAAGCTGCATGCATCGGATTCGACGCCGTGGACGATTGTCTTCGTCCTGACGCTGATCACGCTGCTGCCGGCCATCCTGATGGCGATGACGCCGATGGTGCGGCTGATGGTAGTGTTCCACTTCCTGCGCCAGGCGCTGGGGACGCAGACGGCGCCCTCGAACCCCACGTTGCTGGGGCTGGGGCTGATGATGACCTGGTTTTTGATGACGCCGGTGCTGACCCAGGTGGATCAGCAGGCTGTGGAACCGTACCGTTCGGGGCAGATCACGGGGATGGAGGCGATCGACAAGGGTGCCGAGCCGGTGAAGCACTTCATGCTGCGCTACGCGCGGGAGAAGGACCTGGCGCTGTTTACGGCGGCGGGGCAGGTTCCGCGGCCGAACACGGCGGACGACTTGCCGATGCGGGTTGTGGTTCCGGCCTACATTCTCTCAGAGCTCAAGGCTGGGTTTGCCATTGGGGCGGTGCTGTTTCTCCCCTTTCTGCTGATCGACATGGTGACGGCCGCGATCACAACTTCCATTGGCATGTTCCAGTTGCCGCCGGTAGTGGTATCGACGCCGCTGAAGATATTGCTGTTCGTGATGGTGGACGGGTGGAATCTGCTGGCCAACTCGTTGTTGAAGAGCTTTTGAGGAGGGTTGATGAATCCGGACATGGTTTCCGAGCTGCTGCGGCAACTGATGCGGGAGGCGCTGATCCTGTCGGCGCCGGTGCTGCTGATGGCGGCGCTGCTTAGTTTTCTGTTGAGCCTGGGACAGACGCTGACCAGCTTGCAGGACCAGTCGCTGACCACGGTGCCGCGGCTGCTGGCGGTGGCGCTGGTGCTGCTGGTCGGGATGCCGTGGTTCCTGGAGCGGATGACGGTGTACACGCGGATGCTGCTCGTGGACTTGCGGAGATACCTGGGGTGAGAAAGACAGGGAACAGGGATCAGGGAACAGGGAAAAGGCAGCGATGACAGACTGGTCCACATTCCTGAGCGCCATGGTGCTGGCGATGATTCGGGTGAGCGGCATGGTGGTGTTCGCGCCGTTCTTCTCCTCGACCGCGCTGCCAGTGCGCGCCAAGGCGGTGTTTGTGCTGGCGGTGGCTTTTCTGCTGGCGCCACTGGTGGCCGCGCTGCCCAACGCGCACGCGGAGATCGGTTTTGCGGCCATCCTGGGCGAGCTGGCGGTGGGCCTGGTGTACGGGCTGGCGCTGGCGATGCTGAACGAGATGCTGCTGTTTGCGGGGCAGATTGCGGGCATGCAGTTCAGCTTTTCGCTGGTGAACCTGATGGACCCATCGTCGCCGATTGAGACGCCTCTGCTGGGCACGCTGTTCCAGCTGGCAGGCACGCTGGTGATTATTTCAGCGGGACTGGACCGGATTCTGCTGGCGAGCGTGGTGCGCAGCTTTCGCGCCGCGCCCCTGGGTAGCTACGCCATGACACCGGCGACGGGCCTGGCCATGGCGCAGGCGGCGAGCGGGGTGTTTGCGGCGGCGCTGGAGCTGGCCGCTCCGGTGCTGGCGGCGACGATGCTGGTGGAGATTTCGACGGCGCTTATGGGCAAGCTGAGCCCGCAGTTGCCGGTGATGTTTCTCTCCGTGCCCTTCAAGCAGGTGACTGGGTTCGTAGTGCTGGGCGGGTCGCTGGCGTTGTGGGCTCGGTTTATTGAGGCGCGCTTCGGCGGATTGCTGGACATGGCCGAGCGGCTGATCGGATCGGGAGGATAACCGATGCCCGGCGACCGCACCGAACAGGCAAGCCAGCACCGGCGCGACAAGGCGCGCAGGGAAGGCGACATCCTGCACAGCCGCGAGCTGACGGCGGCGGCGGGAACGCTGGCCGGCGTGCTGGCCTTGGCGGTGGCGGGAAGCGGGACG
This sequence comes from uncultured Acidobacteriota bacterium, assembly GCA_963788435.1. Lineage (GTDB taxonomy): Bacteria > Acidobacteriota > Terriglobia > Terriglobales > Acidobacteriaceae > Telmatobacter. Next base: position 2,316 of record CAWBIG010000158.1, read on the forward strand.
CTGGTGGCGTGGCGCGAGGTGTTCGCAGCGTTTCTTGACCTGGGGCGGGCGCAGCACTGGGAGGAGCCGCAAGTGGCCGGGACCATGCTGGCGCTGCGCGGGCTCGCCGTTAAGGTGCTGGGGCCGATGGCCCTGGTGATGGCGGCGGTGGCCGCCGGAGCCCTGACCGCGGCGGTGGCGCAGACGGGGGGCGTGACGGTGCATGCCGGCGCGGTTGGTTTCAAGCTGGAGCGGATCAACCCGCTCACCAATGCGAAGAACCTGTTTTCGCTGCGTGCAGCTGCGCGGCTGGGCAAGAGCCTGTTGCCGGCGTCGCTTCTGGCGGTGTTTGCGGTGCAGCGGATCGGGCAGCAGATGACCATGCCGCCATTCTCGACGGCGCGACTGGAGATTCTGGGCGAAGACGTCTTCAGCCTGTTGCAGATGGCGGCGTGGCTGCTGTTCGGCTGGGCGCTGGTGGACTACATGGTCGAGTGGCAGAGCCGGGAGTCGCGTTTGCGGATGAGCCGCGAGGACATGCGCGAGGAATACAAGGAGACGGAAGGTTCGCCCCAGGTGCGCGGCCGGATCCGCAACCTGCAGCGGCAGATGCGGCGGCGAAGGGTGAAGGCGGACGTGTCGCGGGCGGCGGTGGTGCTGACCAATCCGACCCACTATGCAGTGGCGCTGGGGTTCGACTTCAGCAACATGGAGGCGCCCAAGGTGCTGGCCAAGGGCAGAAACCTGCTGGCCGAGGAGATCAAAGCGGAGGCGCGGTGGGCGGGCGTGCCGATTGTGGAGAATCCCCCGCTGGCGCGATCGCTGTACCGGTCCGTCGAGGTTGGGCAGGCGATCCCGGTGGACCTGTATGCGGCGGTGGCGACGATTCTGGCCTACCTCTACCGGCAGCGGGTGGAGAGCGAAGTGAGGGAGCGGCGGGCGCGCGAGGCGGCGCGGGCGAAGGCGGCAGCGGCTGCGGGTAGCGGGGCCAGAGCGAATCCGGGATTTGAACGGGGCGGAATGGAACGAGGCGAGCGATGAGCACGACGGCCGTGGCGCCGGCGCCGCTAAAGGTGCTGGACGGGTTGATGCGGTTCAAGGATTACGTTTTGCCGGCCATGGCGATCAGCGTGATCTTCGTAATGCTGGTGCCGGTGCCGGCCGCGGTGCTGGACCTGCTGCTGGCCCTGTCGATGGCGGCGTCGATGATCGTGTTCCTGAGCGCGGTGCAGATCCGGCGGGCGGTGGAGCTGAGCGTGTTTCCCACCCTGCTGCTGCTGCTGACGCTGTTCCGGCTGTCGCTGAACATCGCCTCCAGCCGGAGGATCCTGCTGCACGGGCAGGAGGGCACGGCCGCGGCGGGGAAAGTGATTGAGGCCTTCGGACAATTTGTGGTGGGCGGCAACTACGTGGTGGGCTTTGTGCTGTTCCTGGTGCTGATCGCGATCCAGTTCCTGGTGGTGTCGCACGGCGCAGTGCGGACGGCCGAGGTGACGGCGCGGTTCACCCTGGATGCCTTGCCGGGCAAGCAGATGGCAATCGACGCGGACATGAACGCCGGGCTGATCGACGAGGCGGAAGCGCGGCGGCGGAGGCAGGCGATCGCGCGCGAGGCCGAGTTCTACGGGGCCATGGACGGCGCGGCGCGGTTCAACCAGAGGGATGCGCTGGCGACGATTCTGATCACCGCGATCAATATCGTGGCCGGGCTGCTGATCGGGACCTTGCAGCAGGGAGTGGGGCTGGCCGAGGCGGCGCGCACCTACACCACCCTCACGGTGGGCGACGGGCTGGTGACGATTATTCCATCGCTGCTGGTGAGCGTGGCCGGCGGGATCACGCTGACGCGGGCCAACTCGGCGGGACAGCTCGGGGGCGAAATACGGCAGCAACTGCTGGGGCGGCCAGCGACGCTCTACATCTCCAGCCTGGTGTGCGCGGCGATGTGCCTGATCCCGGGACTGCCGAAGTTTGTGTTTCTGCTGGTGGCGGCGGGATTGTTCCTGGTCGGGCGGAGGGTGTCAGCGGCGGCAGCTGTGGCGCCGGCTGCAGAGGGACCGGTGGAGAGCAAGAAGGCCCCCGCAGCGGAGATGGCGGGATTACTGAAGCTTGAGGACCTGACCCTCGAGATCGGGTTCCAACTGATTCCGCTGGTGGATGAGAAGCAGGGCGGGCAGCTGCTGAACCGCATCCGCACGCTCAGGCGGAATCTCTCCGCCGAGCTTGGGTTTCTGATCGCGCCAGTGCACATATCGGACAATCTCCGGCTGAAGCCGCGGGAGTATGTCTTTTCGATGCGCGGCCTGGAGCTTGGGCGGTGGCAGACCGAGGGCGCGCAGATGCTGGCGGTCTCCGGCGAGCCGGGACGGAGGCCGCTGGCGGGGCGGGAGACGCGGGAGCCGGCCTTTGGCGTACCCGCGATCTGGATTCAGCCCGCGCTCGAGGAACAGGCGGTGGCCGCGGGCTATTCGGTGGTGGACGCGACCACGGTGATCACCACTCACCTGGGCGAGCTGATCCGGCAGCATGCGTGGGAGCTGCTGGGCCGGGCGGAGATCAAGCGATCGATGGATGCGCTGAACGATTCGCATCCCAAGCTGATCGAAGAGCTGGTGCCGAAGCTGCTGAGCCTGGGCGAAGTGGGCCGGGTGCTGGAGCAGTTGCTCCGGGAGCGGGTGTCGATCCGCGACCTGGGAGCGATTCTGGAAGCGCTGCTCGAGACCGCGCCGGTGAACAAGAGCCCGGAGGCCCTGGTGGAAGCAGCGCGGCAGGCGATGGGGCGGCGCCTGGTGCAGCCGCTGCTCGACGCCGAGGGACAACTGCCGGTGCTGTTGCTCGATGCCGCGATCGAGGACGAGATCCTGGCCACGGTTTCGCCCGACGGGGGGCAGCGGCTGCTCGGCGCAGCTTCGACCTCGGGCGCGCCGCTGGTGCGTCGGCTGGCCGATTCTGTGAAATCTCTTATCGCCTCCGCATCGCCGACGGTTCCGCCCGTGCTCCTGTGTCCAAGTCCGGCGCGCTATCACGTGCGGCGGTGGCTGGAGCCTCTGTTCCCGCGGCTGGCGGTGGTATCGGCGGGCGAGATTCCGCCGCAGGTGCGGCTGCGGCCTGTGGGTACGGTGCGTTGAACCGGGCAGGCGAGCACGTTCCTCGAATTGAGTTGACACGAGCGGGATGGAACAGGGGATGCCAATGCTGGAATCTGCCGTTGGGATAAATCCGGATGCAAGAAAGAGAGCGGCCATGCCGGGGGGGTATCCCCCGGCGCCCGCTGCTGGTGGGGGATTGACGGCCGAGCAGGAGCGGGCGCTGCTGGAGCATCTGCCGGTGGTGCGGTTTCTGGCGCGGCGAATCCATGAACGGTTGCCGCAGCACGTCGATCTCGAGGACCTGGTCTCGGCTGGGGTTGTGGGCCTGATGGACGCCTTCACCAAGTTTGATCCGGCGAAAAAGGTCCAGTTCCGCAGCTACGCGCAGTTCCGCATCCGGGGCGCCATCCTGGACAGCCTGAGGACGCTCGACTGGAGCCCGCGGGAGCTGCGGCGGAAGGGCCGGGCGGTGGAAGAGGCGATCCGGGCGGCAACGGCGAGGCTGGGACGGGCGCCGAGCGAGACGGAGGTAGCCGCGGAGCTCGAACTGGGCCTGGATGAATACCAGCTGCTGCTGGGCGATCTGAAGGGATTGGAGATCGGCACCCTGCACGCCGAACGCAACGAAGATTCAGGAGAGGAGGAGCTGGCCTATGTGCCGGGGCGCCCGGAAGAGGATCCGCTATTCCGCTGTCTGAAGGGAGAGCTTGAAGAACGGCTGGCAGAGGCGATCCAGGACCTGCCCGACCGGGAGCGGCTGGTGATGACGCTCTACTACTACGAAGAGATGACGATGCGGGAGATCGGCCTTGCCCTGGGAGTGGTTGAATCGCGGGTCTCGCAGGTGCATGCGTCGGCGGTGGTGCACCTGCGGAGCGCGCTCCGGGACCTTGTGGCAAAGGGCGTGCTCGACCGCGGCGGGGCGCGGCAGCCGGGCGGCGTGCAGAAGGGGACAGGGTAAGCAATCGTGGCGCTTGAGAAGATGCTGGGCCAGGACGAGATCGATGCGTTGTTCGCGGCGGCGCACGCCACCGCACCGGAGGAAAAGGGAGGCGAATCCCCGGCCAGGGTTACCCCATACAGCTTTGCCTCGTCGGGGCAGATCTCGACCGAGCAGCTGCGCGCCATCAGCATGTTGAACGACCTGTTCGCGCGCAACCTGACCCATAACCTGGCGGCGTCGCTGCGCACGCGGGTCCAGGTAAACCTGGTCTCGGCCGAGCAGTTCCCATTCAACGAGTTTCTGCTCCGGATCCCCGAGATCAGCTACGTGGCTTCGGTGCGCCTCGAGCCACTGGGGGCGCTGTCTGTTCTTCAGTTAGAGATGTCGCTGGCGCCGCCGGTGATCGACCTGCTGCTTGGGGGCGAGGGGAAGGAAGGACCGCTCCGCGAACTGACCGACATCGAGGAATCGATCCTGGCCAGCGTGGTGGAGATTATCTGCCGGGAGCTGACCGTGGCCTGGCAGCCGGTCGGACTGGTGTTCAACTTCGAGCGGCGGCAGATGCTGACCCAGGTGGGGCGCATCATCGGCGTCAACGAAAGGACCCTGTGCCTGAGCTTCGAGCTGCGCATGCCGAACGCATCGGGGCTGCTCAACTCCTCCGGTGGCAACTGCGTCCTGCATGGCTGGACGGTGGACGATGGGGGCGGAGTGGGGCGTGGGCACGTGGAAGGAGGCTGGAGCTGGTGCCGTTAATCGGTCTGGCCGGCTCGGAGCTGCACCGACTGGAGTGAGACTCTACAGGCTAAATTGGAAGAGGAGTTGGAGGCCAAGGAAAAAAAAAAAAAACAGTGCTGGCTCGTCGCTGGCAAAGG
>CAWBIG010000159.1:0-5751 GCA_963788435.1 uncultured Acidobacteriota bacterium
CAAGTGTTTGAGGTGACGGACCGGGCCTGGCGCGGGATCGGCGTGATTCCGCAGAGCGGATGGCGGCTAAACAAAGCGTATCGGGAGTTCGACGCGGAGCTGCGGTTCCGGATTTCGGGCATCCGCACGGTGGAGTCGCCGCTGTGCAAGGCGGGCGACGTGTTGCGCGGCGCCATCAAGCCGGGAGAGTGCCCGGCGTTCGGCAAAGAATGCTCGCCGCGGCATCCGCTGGGAGCGACCATGGTTTCAAGCGAAGGCGCTTGCGCGGCGTACTTCAATTACGGGCGGTTTTTGAGCGCGGAAGAGTTGGCGGGAGCTTCAAGCATAGCCTTCAGCCGTCAGCCCCAGCCTTCAGCTTATTCAAGTTGATGTAGGCGGAATAGGTTCTAAGCTTACGGCTAATAGCTCGACGAGGATTCCATGTCGCAACTAACAAAAGCCGCCGATACGCCCGACTTCTCCAACTGGAGCTGCCCGCTGCCGCTGGCCGATTATCCAACAATCGTGATGGGGCACGGCGGCGGGGGCAAGCTGGGCAACGAGCTGGTGGAGCACCTGTTTCTGCCGGCATTTCGCAATACGGCACTGGAGAACCTGGGCGACGCGGCGGTGCTCGATCTTTCCGGCGGGCGTAGCCTGCCCGCGGGCAACATCGCCATGAGCACGGATTCGTTTGTGGTGCAGCCGCTGTTTTTTCCCGGCGGCTCCATCGGCGCGCTGGCGGTGAATGGAACCGTCAACGACCTGGCCGTTTCCGGCGCGGTGCCGAAATTCCTGACCGCGAGCTTCATCCTGGAAGAGGGATTTCCGCTGGCGCAACTCGCAGCGATTGTCGAGGATATGGCTGCGGCGGCGCGGACGGCGGGCGTCCAGATCGTCACCGGCGACACCAAGGTGGTGGAGCGCGGACACGGCGACGGCTGTTACATCAACACCGCGGGCATTGGCATGTTGCGCCCAGGCATTTCGGTCGGGCCGCAGCGCGCGCAGGCGGGCGATGCCATTCTGGTTTCCGGCTGCATCGGCGATCACGGCATGGCGATCATGAGCGTGCGCGAGGGATTGGAGTTTGAGAGCCCCATCCGCTCGGACTGCGCCTCACTCAACGGCATGATTGCCGGCGTGCTGGACGCGGCGGGCGGCGCGGTGCACACCATGCGCGACCCCACCCGCGGTGGCCTCGCGTCAACGCTCAATGAAATCGCCGCGGCCTCCAACGTCGGCATCGCCATCGACGAAGCGAAGCTGCCGGTGCGCGCTGAAGTGCAGTCGGCGTGCGAGCTGCTGGGCCTCGATCCGGTGTACGTGGCGAATGAGGGCAAGGCGGTGTTCATCGTTGAGCCGGAGTTTGCCGAAGTGGTGTTGAGCGTGCTGCAGGCGCATCCGCTGGGGCGCGAGGCGGCCATCATCGGCCGCGTGACAGATGAGCACAAGCGCATGCTGGTGGCGCGGACGGGGATGGGCGCTAACCGGGTCATCGCGATGCAGATTGGCGAGCAGTTGCCGCGAATCTGCTAAAGGCAGGGACCGAGGGACCAAGGGACCAAGGAAAGTGCGCGCTCCGCGGACGCGTTAGCGAATGAACGGAATGTAGCCTTTCGTGCGCGTACGGTACTCGGCGTAGCTGGGGAATCGGCCGGTGAGGAGGCGCTCTTCGGCTCTGACGCGAATCTCGGTTCCGATGATGAAGAACACCAGGCCGGCGAGGAACTTGGGCCACCATGACCACGCCAGACCGGTGGTGACGAACATTCCCAGCATGGATGCATAGATGGGGTGGCGCAGCCAGCGGTAGGCGCCGGTCTGGATCAGCTCATGATCTTCGCTGAGAGCGGCTTCGTAGCGCCACTGTTTTCCCAGGCGGGGCACGGCGGCCCAGACGAGCACGACCGACAGCGGGCCCAGAATCATTGAGGCGATGGATTCAGCAGCCGGCTGGTGATAGCCCACCGGCCGGATGAATGTCCACACCAAGGCAAACGCGACGAAGATAAAGCCGATGCCCCAGCGCGAGGCCGGCGCTCGCTCAGTCTTCTTCTGGCCGGCGGCTTCGCGGCTCGGCTTGACGAAGGCCACCATCCACACAATCCAGCAGAGCAGCAGCTCGGCCCATGCAATGTATTCCAGCATGAGGTGAGCATAAAGCAGAAGCAGCAAGCGTCCAAACTTGCAGCAGACGGATTCAGCCGAGCAACTCGAATGAGCGCTGGATTCGACCCGGAATCGTGGCCGGCGCATCGCCCAGCTTGTAGCCGATCTCCAGCACCGCGGCCGGCGGCTTGGCTAGTGCGTTCAGCCGCTCCGCCGTATCCTTCCAGTCGATGGAGCCGTCGCCGGGCCACAGGTGATCGTCCTTGACGCCGTGATTGTCGTGCACGTGCACCGTGACGATGCGCTGGTGGAGCGTCGTAATCGCTTCCGGGATGCCGATGGTCATGTGCGCGTGGCCCAGGTCGAGGCAGATGCCGATCGAGTCGAGATGGCCGAGATCGAGGATGGACAGCAGATGCTCGGGGGTGGTCGGCTCGCTGTTGAGGTTTTCCACCAGCACGCGCACGCCGAGAGCCCGGGCGAAAGCGCCAAGGTGTTCGAGCGCGGTTTGGGCATAGTCGATGGTGCGCTGCGACCATCCGTCCTCGCGCTCGCCCAGGTGGACGATCAGGTGCTTGATGGGAATCTGCTCAGCGGCTTCGAGGGCGCGCTTGATCTCGTCCATGGCGTCGATGCGGCGCGATTTGTCGGGGTGAATCAGGTTGGCTGAGAGAGCGCCGGCGCGGCCCATTTCGCGATCGGGAAACATGGGCGCGTGCATGGAGAACGGCTGCAGCGTATTGGAGCGGAACCACTCGGCCAGCTCGCGCACCGCTTCGCGGCTGGTGTAGTCGAAATGCTGGCGCGCGGCAAAGATCTCCACACCCTGCGCGCCGGCGCGGCCGGCAAGCTCCAACAAGCCGGGATGCAGGCGCTGGTTGAGGAAAAGGTGGGTGGAGAGAACGCGCAGCATCGAGCCTCCCGGGGATCGGCGCGGCCCAAACAGGCTCAAAGCAGCGCCTGCTTTCATTTTCGCATGTTTTGCAATAACTTACGGCAAATCACGGACCGTACCCGGCAACAGCTACTTCATGCTCCGGTAGTGTCCTGATTTTGGACACTACCCATGCTCCGTTCCGCTTGCTTTCCAGTCCCTGCGGTGCTACTGTTGGTCGAGCATTAAGAGTAGGGCCGACGCCCGATGCCAGCCTGCTGCCGAGCAAGGTGGATTCGCGAAAGCGGATGCGGCTTCCAATAGGAAGCAACCAAACGTCGGCTCTCCAATTCTGGAGGGCCTTTTCTTTGGCCTGACCCACTCTTGATGTGAGCATTCTGGATGCCGCTACGCCTTCCATCGGCGCGCGTGGCTCCGCAGGCCGGTCACCTGCCATCGAGGAGAACGACCGAGGGGAATTTGTTCCAGCTTGCCGCCCCTGACGCCAAGTCGAATGCGGCTAAAAGGAGAAAACAATGACAACCGATTCAGCAACAATCATGAGGGCCGACACCGCGCCTCGGGTTGAGTATTCATTTCGGCCAGGGTCAGACAATGCGTTGCCCATTCTCAGCTTCGATCCGCGCCACTCCGCCGACGAGCAAAAGAAGATCTGCCTCGTCATCGAGAATCGATGCAGGGATTTCTACGATGACTCTCGGCTCGAGGAGGCCCGCGATTTCATCGAGGAAGCCATTCGCTCCGTTCCGGAAGACTGGAAGCCCGACCAGGAGCGAGAGGATTGCGTAGTCCGCGCATTCTGGAATGAGAGCGAAGCTTTGGCATTCCAAAGGCTTCACGCGGACGTGGCCAAGCCGACGCTCTGGGGAGTTCCCTCGCTATCAAGGCTGTACTACCTTCTGGGTGGCGTTTACTCGCGGGGAAACCGCCTGGACCTCGCTCATGGGTGTTTACGCAAGTGTCTGGAGCTTGAACCGGATCGCGCTCATTTCTGGATGGCAAAGGGTCACACCCTGAACTGGGAGGACCGCTTTGAAGAGGCGCTGGAGGCGTTCCGGACCGGGGCCACAATCTGTTCCTGGGCTCCGCCCTGGATTATCGCGAGGTGCCTTCACGGCCAAGGTGTCGCCTTGGGAGCGCTCAACCGGCTGATCGAGGCGCGGGACGCCTTCACGCGAGCGCTCGAAGTGTATCCCGACTATGGAGACGCAAAGAGGGACCTGGGGCGGGTCCTCCAAGACCTGTGGCAAATACAAAAGCGACAAGTCGCCGCGCCTGTTCAAGTCTCTGTCATGTGAGCAGATCGCTCGAACGCTGCAGCGGCAGGCGTGGCCTGCCGCTGTACCAACCCGGAGAAAAGGAACCGAGATGACGAAACGCTTTGTACTGCCCGACACCCTGCCTACGCCGTATTTCACCGTCGACGCCGGCGCAGACGCCGCTCTGACCGTCAGGATCGCGCCATGCGAGAACCGGGGCGAAGCCCGCATGTCCGTCGAGGTCTGGCGCGACGACACCATCCTGTGCCGCGTGTTCGCAAAATCAGCTGAGGTCGCGGAGGCTCTGCAGCCCGCCTCGGCCGCCGAATCGGGAGAAAAAAAGCAGAATCCAGCCGGCAGTTCAGCGGCCCGGAAACTGCCGTCGATTGCGGCGTCACGGGAAAGGAACTGTATCCCAACGCGACCGAAGTTGTCAGCAGACTTCGACCCAAAGGCTATGCAAGCCTTGGCGGAGCAAATGATCAAGGATGGAACTATGCCGTCGGAGCAGGCGCTGGAGGCAAGCTTAGAGCGACTCCGGAAGGAATACGGTCCGAAGATTCTGGCGGCGCGGGAGAAGGACAGGCAGGAAGCCTCTTCGGAAACACCTCCTCCACCCGGACAGCAGACGACGTCGGGGGGCACCTCCAGCGAGCAACAGGACGCTGCTGATGAACTTGAGGAAAAGGCGGAAAGGCTTTTAGGATTCGCCGATGGTGAATATCGGGTTTTGGTGACCAAAGCCAGATCAGCCGGATTTGGAATGAACTGGCAAAACTGTCACAAGATTATTTTTATCGAAGCAGTCGTTTATATGAGCAAACCTACCAGGCTATCCGCCGTTGTTGGAGATTCGGCCAAAAGAAGCCGGTGGAAGTAACGATTATTTGTTCCGAGAACGAGACTTCGATTTTAAGGAACTTGAAGCGCAAGGAAAAGGATGCGGAAAAGATGGGCAGTGAAATGACGGCGCGAGTCTGCGATATTTTATCCTCGGAAATCCGGGGAACTAAAAAAGAATGGAACGATTACAAGCCGAAAATTGAAATGATCGTCCCGGAATGGATAGGCGATGAAAGTGCTAGAACAAGCGATTAAAGAAAAGTATGCGCTTTATAACTCGGATTGCGTGGATGTGGTGAAAGGACTACCGGATAATTCCATCCACTACACCATTTTTTCGCCCCCGTTTGCCTCTCTGTACACCTATTCGGCCAGTTCCCGTGATATGGGAAACTGCAATGGCATGGAAAGTTTTGGGGAGCATTTCAAGTTCTTAATCCATGAGCTTTACCGAGTGACCAAGCCCGGGCGCCTCTTATCCTTTCACTGTATGCTTTTACCGACCTCAAAACAAAATGATGGTTTTATCGGCATTCGCGACTTTCGTGGCGAATTGATACGGGCTTTCGTGGAAGTGGGATTCATCCACCATTCCGAGGTGGCCGGTCTGTCCGTTAGCCGAGACGATGTACACTCCGTTGAAATAAAGCTGCATTGCATTCT
>CAWBIG010000160.1:0-57937 GCA_963788435.1 uncultured Acidobacteriota bacterium
GGCTGTGCCTGCTGCGCGGCGCTGCGAAGGGTGACGGCGGAGAGTAGCAAGAATGCACCCGCAAGGATGCGCAGGGGAAGCGGGGAAGACGGATTCATAACGACACTTGCAGTGTACGGGACGAGGGACGGAGGGACAAAGGGACAGAGGGACGGAGTCCCAGAAGTTCGTCGCATCCGCAAGCACGCGAAATGCAGGTCCTTCGACTGCGTTTGCCGCACAAGACGCGGCAAACTTCGCTAAGGATGACGGCAGTATTTTCGTTGCGAATTCCAGGGACAGGCCACTAGCAGCACCGCGAAGTCGTGCTTAGACGATACGGAGCAGGAGAAGGATGAGCACGATGGTGAGGATGAGGCTGAGGCCACCGCCGCCATAGTATCCCCACCCGGGCCCGACGCGGTAGCCGCCATAGCCAGTTCCGAAGATCAGGATGATAAGCAGGATTATCAGCAGCATATTGTCTCCATCGGGCTCGCTTAGGGTCGGAGCCACGGTAGAAGGTTCGATGCCGGCTTTGAGTAAATGTTGTATTTCACGGTCAGAGCGCGAGTAGCATAGCGCGCGAACAACCATGCCGCGTAGAGGGCAATCAAAGAGTCAGTTGTCTTGAGAGGCGGGGCTGGGATAAGTCTGAATCACCTGGGCCCGGGAGGTAAAGAAAGATGCTTTGGACAATCTTTGTAATTCTTCTGGTGCTGTGGCTGGTGGGATTGGTCAGCAGCTACACGCTGGGAGGATTCATCCATTTGCTGCTGGTGGCGGCGGTGGTGGTGTTGATCATTCAGCTCGTTTCCGGGCGCAGGCCGGTGGTTTGAGGGCAAGTGATGCCGGCCTGGGAGCCAATATTAGAAAAAGGCTCCGAAAAGAATGGCCGCGGGACGAACCAATGCGCCCGCGGAAACTGAACCGGGAAATATCCACGGAGGTGGACGAATGAATAAGGATCAGGTAAAGGGAACCATGGACGATGCCGCGGGTCGCGTGAAGCGCCAGGTGGGCGAATGGACAGGCGACACAAAGACGCAAGCCGACGGCGCCGCGCAACAGGTAAAAGGAAAGGTGGAGAAGGCGGTTGGCAACGTGAAGGAAGCTGTGCGCAATGCCGATCGGGATCGTAACGCGCATACGACGGCGGAGGATATCGACCGGGAGCGGTCAGAGGACGTGGACAGGCCGTAGAAAGCTGGGCCACCAACCGCGGACCCGGATTTTCCAGTCCGGGTCCGCTTTCTTTTTTCCCGCGGTAATCCGCGCCAGCGCCAGTGAAATGAGTGAGAATTTCCACCGGGGCGCCGCGAGATGGCCTTTCTGCCCTTGCCCTGGAGCAAAGGAGTGCGTAAAGATAGAAGCAGAGGGCGGCAAGCCTTGCGCCTTCCGATTCGAGGTGCGTCTTCAGCAGGGACTCCGGTTCACTGACGATCGACGTTCCGCCGGCGGAGACGTCCGCGACCCAGACCTCCGCATGGCGAGCGGTCGTTCGCGTGTTGCGAAGTCCGATGGACGCTGCTGCTTGCGCATTGCTTCCCGCCTCCTGTGCTTTGTGCGGCTCCCCCTTGCCGCGCCTTTTCCTTGCGCCAATTTGCGAAGTTTGCTGGATGGAAATCTCCGTCCTGAGCGGCCCCGTGTGCGCACGCTGCTCGGATCCGTTGCCGGAGGCCGGAGCGGGCACGGGGGCGGCGCTTTGCCGGGCGTGCCGGATGGTGCCGCCGGATTTCAAGCGGGCAGTGGCATATGGACCGTATGAGGAGCGGATGCGGGCGGCGATTCATGCGCTGAAGTACGACCGCATGCATCCGGCGGCGTGGCGGATGGGCGCCATGCTGGCGCAAGCGGTGGCCAAGCTGGCCGGCGAGGCGCCGAACCAGTTGCTGGTGGTTCCCGTGCCGCTGCACCGCAGCAAGCTGGTGGATCGCGGATTTAACAAGGCGCGGGTGCTAGCCGTGCATGCGCTGCGCGCGCTCCGGCGGTCGCATCCGGAATGGAAACTGACGCTGGCGCCGAGCACGCTGATGCGACTGCGCGCCACCGGGAGTCAGGCGGGTCTCTCGCCCCGGCAGCGGCGGATGAATGTGCAGGGGGCGTTCCAGGTGGCGAATGCCGCGGCGGTGGAGGGCAAGCATGTTTTGCTGGTGGACGGCATTCTGACCACCGGCGCCACGGCGCGCGCTGCGTCAAAGACTTTGAAGCGAGCGGGAGCGGCCACCGTGTGGGTGGCGACGCTGGCGCGTGCGGGACGGGCGGAACTGCAGGGGAGACGAGGTTTGGGAAGCGACTTAACCGCGGATGTGGTGGGCGGCACGGCGGGTGCGGGCGAGCCGCGCGGGCGGGAATCGGCAAGAGGATCTGATTTTTGAGGCCACGGACATGTCATTGGGAAAAGCCATGATTCATGCACGCAAGCAGAAAGCGATTGCCCGGGCCGCCGTTTACGCGGGCGAAGCGGCGGCGCCGGTAACGCACTCGATTCACCTGCTGCAGATGCCGGTGCTGGTGCTCAATGCCTCCTACGAGCCTATCAACATCTGCGGCGCCCGCCGCGCCCTGGTGCTGGTGCTGAAGGGGATTGCGCGCACCGAGGAAGAGCACGGACTGATGTTGCATGCGCAGCGCAGCCGCATTGCCATGCCTTCCGTCATTCGTCTTCTTGAATATCGCCGGATTCCGCACCAGACCCGGGCGCTCTCGCGCAAGAACATCCTGCTACGCGACCGCAACACCTGCCAGTACTGCGGGGTGGTGCTGGCGTCGAGCGACCTGACTCTGGATCACGTGGTGCCGCGCTCGCGGGGTGGCAACTCCACCTGGGAAAACCTGGTGGCCTGCTGCCATGTATGCAACCGCAGGAAGGGCAACCGCATGCTGGGCGAGATCGAGGACATGTTGCTGATCCGGGAGCCGAGGCCGTTCAGCCTGCACACCAGCCGGCAGATCATGCGCATGCTGGGCCGTGGCGATGACCGCTGGCGGAAGTATTTGTTTTATTGAGACGGCGTGGTCTCGGCGGGAAGGATTGGGATGGTTTCCATCACATCTTCGTCGACCCACGACGAGCGCAGAACGATCCATCCATCGCTGGTGCCATAAACCGTGAACTTGAGGAAATACGGCGCCCTCTCGTATTCGAGAGCAAGGTAGATCACGCGCAGGCGCGGAGTGATGTTCTGAGCTGAAACCACATCGAACCTTTGAAATTGCCCGTCATGCTCGCGGTGGGCGCGGAACGCCGCCGCCATGCTGCCGTTCACGGGCAGGCGGCTGCCGCTGTAGATTTGCTTTTCGGCTTCCTCATAGTGGTCGTAGAGTAAACGCTCTAGACCCGCGCTGATCCCGGAGGGGACTTCGGCGAACAAAGCTGACATTTCGAGGCGGTAGGCTTTTTCGCGCGCCTGGCGATCGGCCTGGTCGTCCCAATCGGGGTGGCCCGCTTGTGCCCACGCGCCGGCAGGCAGGAGCATCAGAACGCCGAAGAGCAATGAGACCGAGAGCTTCCGCATAGAGCTTTGCCTCCACTTCTCCGGAAAGGGTTCAGCTAGTAGACGATTGGGCCGTCACTCCCGCTCGGATTTGGGATACCCCGGGGCGCTGGCGTCGCGGCCAATCCGAACGGTCATCCTCCCACCCAGGTTTGTGCACCTCTTCGCATTCTCCGTGAATCTAAGTAGAGACCAGAAGCAGGGATTGAAGATCCCTTTCCCATGGCGTGACTTCCCTCATGCCGCCGGCGCAAACAACCGAACGCGTTTGAACGGTTCAAGGAGCCTTGTTTTTGTCAGATAGCGCCCCCAGTCTCCCAATGACATCGGCAGCGCCGGCCAGTCCGTCTTCAGCGACGGCGGTGCAGGCCGCGTGGAAGCCGCGGGTGAACCCGTGGCTGATTGCGGCCACGGTAGCGCTGGCGGCGTTCATGGAGGTGCTGGACACCACCATTGCCAACGTGGCCTTGCCCCACATCGCCGGCAGCCTGGGGGCCAGCACCGACCAGAGCACGTGGGTGCTGACCAGCTACCTGGTCTCGAATGCTATCGTGCTTCCGCTGGGCGGCTGGGCTTCAAACCTGATGGGGCGGCGGAACTTTTTCGTCGTGTGCATCATGATCTTTACGGCGTCCAGTTTTCTGTGCGGCATTGCGCCATCGCTACCGCTGCTGCTGGTGTTCCGGGTGATCCAGGGCGCGGGAGGCGGCGGATTGCAGCCCATGGCGCAGGCCATCATGGCCGACAGCTTTGAGCCGCACAAGCGCGGGCAGGCCTTTGCGCTATACGGGCTGGTGGCGGTGCTGGCGCCGTCGATTGGCCCGACGCTGGGCGGCTGGATTACCGACAACTACACCTGGCGCTGGATCTTTTTCATGAACATTCCGGTGGGGATTCTGGCGGTGATTCTGGTTTCGCGGCTCATCGATGATCCGCCGTGGATCAAGCCGGACCGGCGGCTGCTGGGGCAGATGGATTACCTGGGACTGAGCTTTTTGTCGATCGCGATGGGCGGCATGCAGATCATGCTCGACAAGGGCGAAGAGAACGACTGGTTTGCCTCGAACTTCATCCGTTTCTTCGCGGTTCTGTTTGTGGGCGGAATGATCGCCCTGGTGGTGTGGGAGTTGCATACCGACAAGCCCATCATCAACCTGCGATTGTTCCGGTATAAGAACTTCGCCATCTGCTGCTTCCTGATGATGCTGGTGGGCGGGGTGCTGAACGCTAACACCGTGCTGCAGCCCCAGTTTACGCAGCAACTGCTTGGCTACACCGCGACCACGGCGGGGCTGGCGCTCACGGCGGGCGGTTTTGCGCTGATTGTGGTGATGCCGCTGGCCGGAGTGGCAACCAGCAAGATCTCCGCGCGCAACCTGACGATGGGCGGCTTCATCCTGTTTGTGATCAGCTTTGTCTACGCTGCCAAGGTGACCAATCTGCAGATGAGCTTTGCCGAGGCCTCGTGGCTGCGCGTTGTGCAGATGGTGCCCATCCCGTTTTGCTTTATTGCCATCACCAACGCGGCGTATGTGGGCCTGCCCAAGGAGCAGAGCAACCAGGTGGCGGGCTTGATCAACTTTGCGCGCAACATCGGCGGGAGCATTCTGATTGCCGTGACCAACGCGCAGGTGACCACGCGGGCGATGTGGCATCAGCAGCATCTGCAGACGGACATGCAGGCAGGGATGCCGGGATACCAGCAGCATCTCAACGCGCTTTCAGGATTTCTGGGCGGGCAATACGGGGGGGCGAACAGCCGTGGGCTGGCCCTTGGATCGATTTACAACCAGCTGAACCAGCAGGCGCAGATGCAGGGGTACCAGGATGTCTACATGGAGCTGGCGTGGATGTCTGGGGTGCTGATCCTGCTGGCATTTCTGCTGAGCAAGAACCGCCCGGGAGAGAGCGCGGCGCCGGAGGGCGCGGTGCACTGAGCGGGCGAAACCTGAATGTCCGCGCAAGCCTCCCCGGTCCCTCCGCCGCGGCGGACGAGGGACCGGGGGCACCCGGCGTGGGCGCGGTGTACTGTTGTGCCGCTGCGAACCTCCTTCTTTCGCCCATCCGGCATCACACCGAATCGAGAGGGTTCGATGACTCTGGAGGTGGTGGGATGAAGTGGTTATCCAACGATTTCAATAATCTGAGCGGGCTTTACGTGAACCAGCTCCGGGTAATGCTTTCGGCCGAGGAACAGATTGTGCGGGAACTGCCGAACCTGTTTATCCGCGCTACCGACGAAGAATTGCAGCGGGCATTGCGGACGCACCTTGTGGAGACGGAAGAGCACATCAATCGGCTGGAGCGCATACTGGCGAATGAAAAGATGAAGGATCCGGCGGTGGATGGGACTGGGCCGATGAAGTGCAAGGCGATTTCGGCGCTGGGTACGGAAGCGGAAGAGATGATTGTGGACGCGCGGGATGCATGGGTAAGAGACGTGGTGCTGATTGCCGCGGCACAGCGGGTAGAGCACTACGAGATTGCGTCCTACGGCGCCCTGCGGCAGTGGGCGCGGCTGCTGGGCGAGTATGAGATGGCGGAATTGCTGGATCAGTCGCTCAAGGAAGAAGCGCATGCCGATCACTTGTTGAGTTCGATTGCGGAGCGGGTGAATCCGAAAGCAAAAAGAGCGGCGTGAGAGTGTGGGGTGCCCCACCCCTTGCGCCAGAAAGAAGGCGCAAGGATGGGGCACGGGGCTTTCGGTTATAGCCACTGCACGGGGTTTTCGGTATAGCTGCTTTAGTTCTTGGAAAACAGCGGAATGTGGAACGGCAGATCGGCCTGCGACTGCCGCTTCTTGTTCTTGGCTTGCTGGCCATCCTCGCGCAGCGCGGTCCGCTGCGAATTGACGCAGACCCAGGTGTTGTGCGCGCGCTCGAATACGTGCGTAAACACGCCCTTCTCATCCGTTTCGTTGTTGCCGACTTTATGATGCAGGACGTAGGTTCCGTTGGCCACGGCAATATCGCCGAGGAGACGGACCGCGATGACGCGCTGTTCCAGGCGACGGGTCTTGTCCGGCTCGCTGATCACGCCGGCAACTTGTTGATTCCGCGTGGTGATATCGCCCGACCCGGAGATGTCGACGAAGAGCGGAGAAAGAATAAGCTCCAGGCCATACTGATCCCGGCTGTTGACCGCGTCCGACCACTTGTCCTCAATTGTCTGAAATTCCTGGACCTGGGTGCTGGATGTTGTGGTTGCCCCTGGAGCAGCGCCCTCGGGCGCGGGAGCTGGGTTTTGAGCGAACGCAGCGGAGCATGACAGCAGAACCACAAAAATGCAGGCGAATCTACGAATCATCGAGAAGAAACTCCCCTTCCGATCATGATAAATGTTGGACCGCGTCCGGCGCGCCCCGGGAAGCAAGCACCCTTCTGAGGGCCGGGTTAGATCATCGACGAGACGTTGACGGCAGGCCGGTAATTAGTGGCATGGCGAAAAGAATCGCTGCCCAACAGACGCCGGAGACGGGAAAAGATAGCTGAGAGCAGCACCGCGGGCGGCGGGCAAATGTGCGCCCAAACACACAGAATCGAAAGGTATACACGGAGTTAGGTGATCCGCGTCATACCTCTCGATCCAGTTCATCTCCATTGCAAACACACAAGTGTGATGAGGCGCACAGCCGGGCGTGTTTTGAAATGGGTACCTTCGCATTCGTTGGTGGGCGCGGCGAGTGTGCTGGATCACACCCAGCCGCCAAACCCGCACACGAGCGAGGCAGGCATGGGCAAGAGCATTTGGCAGTCAATGCAGGACAAGGGCTACAACCGGCGGCAATTCCTGCAATTTTGCGGCGTGGCGGCCACGGTCGCGGGGTTCGAGCGATCGGGAGTGGCGCAAGTGATTGAGGCCTTCGAGAAGAAGGCGAAGCCCGCGGTGGTGTGGATGCATTTCCAGGAATGCACCTGCTGCAGCGAATCGTTCATCCGCGCGTCGCACCCGATTGTGAGCGACGTGCTGCTGGACGTGCTGAACCTGGACTACACGGAGACGCTGATGGCGGCTTCCGGTTTCCAGGCAGAGAAGAGCCTGAAGGACGCGATCGAGAACAACAAGGGCAAGTACATTGTTCTGGTGGAAGGCGCGGTGCCGACCAAGGAAAACGGTGTCTACTGCATGGTCGGCGGCAAGACGGCGGAGTCGATTCTGCAGGAAGTATCGAAGGATGCGGCGGCGGTGGTGGCGTGGGGAAGCTGCGCCTCGAACGGCTGCGTGCAGGCCGCCAAGCCCAATCCGACCGGAGCGACGCCGATCCACAAGCTGGTGGACAAGCCGGTGATCAACGTGCCCGGGTGCCCGCCGATTGCGGACGTGATGATGGCCGTGGTGACGCACCTGCTTGTGCTGGGGCAGACGCCGGCGCTCGATTCCCTGGGGCGGCCCAAAGAGTTTTACGGACGCCGCGTGCACGATACGTGCTATCGCCGGGCCAACTACGATGCCGGGCTGTTTGTGGAATCGTTCGACGACGAGGGCGCGAAGAAGGGGTATTGCCTGTACAAGATGGGCTGCCGCGGTCCGGTGACTTACAACGCATGCTCGGTGGTGAAGTGGAACGAAGGCACGAGTTATCCCATCCAGTCGGGGCACGGATGCATCGGGTGCAGCGAGGAAGGGTTCTGGGACAACGGTCCGTTCTACCAGCACCTGGCGTCGTTCCCGGGATTTGGAATTGAGAGCACTGCGGACTCGGTGGGCACGGCTGTGGCGCTGACGACGATCGCCGGAGTTGCGGCTCATGCCGTGGTAACAAATATCCGCAAGCACAAAGTGATTGCAGAAGTTCATGCCGAAGAGCATAAGGAATCGTGAGGATTTATGGCGACACGAATCGTAGTTGATCCGGTCACTCGCATTGAAGGCCACCTGCGCATTGAGGCGGTGGTAGAAAACGGCGTCATCACCGACGCGTACAGCGCCGGCACCATGGTACGCGGCCTGGAGAAGATCCTGATGGGTCGCGACCCACGCGACGCCTGGGCCATTACGGAACGGGTGTGCGGCGTCTGCACAACGGTGCATGCGCTGGCCAGCGTGCGCTCCGTGGAGGACGCACTGGGCATCAGCGTTCCGCCCACCGCCGAGCTGATCCGCAACATCATGCTTACCACGCAGTACGTGCAGGATCACGTGGTCCACTTCTATCACCTGCACGCGCTGGACTGGGTGGATATCGTCAACGCGCTCAAGGCCGACCCCAAAAAGGCGGCGGAACTGGCGCAGTCGTTTTCAACCTACGACAAGAACACGGCGGCGCATTTTACCGACGTGCAGAACAAGATCAAGGCGTTTGCGGCGAACGGGCTGGGCATCTTCGCCAATGGCTACTGGGGACATCCGGCCTACAAGCTGCCGCCGGAGGTGAACCTGATCGGCGTGGCCCACTACCTGGACGCTCTGGAGTGGCAGAAGGAAGTGGTCAAGATTCACGCGGTGTTCGGCGGCAAGAATCCTCACCCGAACTACCTGGTCGGCGGCGTTCCGTGCTCTATCGACATGAACGAAGTTGCTGCGATCAACGGCGAGCGGCTGAACCTGGTTTCTCAGCTGATCGGGCAGGCAGACGAGTTCGTCAATCAGGTTTATATTCCCGACTTGCTGGCGGTAGCCTCGTTCTACAAGGACTGGGCCAGCTACGGAGGCGGGCTGAAGAACTACCTCTCCTACGGCGAATTTCCGACCAAGGGCTACAACCATCCGGAAGCGTTCAAGTACGCGCGCGGCGCGGTGCTGGGGCGCGATCTGAGCCAGGTTTATCCGGTGAACCCGCGCGATGCGCAGGAGATCAAGGAGTACATTGCGCATTCCTGGTACACCTATGAGGGCGGCGATTCGGTGGGCATGCACCCGTGGGCAGGCGAGACCGAGATCAAGTACAGCGGACCGCAGCCGCCGTTTGAGACGCTGGCGGGCTACGACAAGTACTCGTTCCTAAAGACGCCGCGATGGAAAGAGAATCCCATGGAAGTGGGTCCGCTGGCGCGGCTGCTGGTGTCGTACGCCGCGGGCCATGCGGACGTGAAGGAACTGGTGGGAATGGTGCTGGGCAAGCTGAATGTGCCCGTGGGCGCGCTGTTCTCCACCCTGGGACGGACCGCGGCGCGCGGCATCGATGCGGCGCTGGCGATGGTCTGGCTCAAGGAGTTCTACGGCGAGCTGATGGGGCGGGTCAAAATCAACGAGGTCTCCACCTTCAACGGTGAGAAGTGGGATCCGAAGAACTGGCCGGCGGATTGCGAAGGGGTGGGCCTGGTAGAAGCTCCGCGCGGCGCACTGGCGCATTGGATCAAGATCAAAAACGGGGCCATCGAGAATTACCAGCTGGTAGTGCCGACCACGTGGAACGGCTCGCCGCGCGATGCGAAACAGCAGCGCAGTTCCTTTGAGGCGGCGCTGATTGGCACGCCGGTGGCGAAGATCGACGAGCCCGTAGAAATCCTGCGCACCATCCATTCCTTTGACCCGTGCCTTGCCTGTGCGGTACATCTGTACGATCCGCAGGGACGGCACCTTAACCGGATTTCCTTCGAGTGACGCCGATGAGCACGCAAAGAGTTGTGGTACGGGACGTATTCAAGGCCAACGGCTCGGCGCCGGTCGAGTACCGCCGCGTCTACGTGTGGGAACTGCCGGTTCGCGCATACCACTGGATCAACGCCATCGCGCTGACGCTGCTGTGCGTGACGGGCTTTCTGATCGGACACCCGGTGCGGCTGGGCAGCGCCCCGGAAGCCTACCAGCAATACTGGTTCGGCTGGGTTCGATTCATCCACTTCGTGGTCGCATACATCTACGTGTTCAACTTTGCCGCCCGCATTTACTGGGGGTTTGTCGGTAACAAGTACGCGAAGTGGAACAACTTCTTCCCGTTGACGCGGCGGCAGCGGCAGGAAATTGCGGACGTGATCAAGACCGACGTGCTGCAAACGCAAATGCACGGCGAAATCTCCACCGGGCATAATTCGCTGGCGGCGTTCATCTATTTCCTCACCTTCCTGGCGTTCTGCGCGCAGGCCATCACCGGGTTCGCGCTTTACTCCAGCATGAGCAGCTCGTGGATCCCGCGGATGTTTACGTGGATTGTGCCGCTGATGGGCGGCGAGATGGGCGTACGCTACTGGCACCATACGCTGATGTGGTTCTTCGTCGCGTTCGTGGTCGTGCACATTTACCTGTCGTTCTATCACGACTACATCGAGGGACGTGGTACGATTTCGTCCATCGTCGGCGGATGGAAGTTCGACAAGGAAAGCGAACTCGAAAAGGACAAATAGGAACGGCTCGGCGGCGGTTGATTCGACGCCGAGCTAATTGACTGGCGGCTGACGACCGGCGTCGCCGGCATTTCCCCGCTCGATGCAGGAGGCCGTCATTTCCAGCGATACACAGAAGACCCTCGTCCTTGGTCTCGGCAACGTGATCATGGGCGATGAGGGAGTAGGCGTGCACGTGGTGCGGGCGCTTGAGCAGGAGAACCTGCCTGCGGGCATCGAGTGCCTTGACGGCGGGACGGGTGGCTTCATTCTGCTGGAACCTTTGCAACAGGCGGACCGCATCATCCTGATAGACGCTACGACAGACGAGAATCCCATCGGCACGGTGACCCGGACAACGCCGAAGTTTTCCGGCGACTATCCGCCAACGCTTACCGCGCACGATATCGGCGTCAAGGATCTTCTGGACGCGTTCTACATGCAATCGGGATATCGCGATGTGATTTTGTACGCGATTACGATTGACCCCAGGCAACCGATCCGGATGGAACTCTCAAGCGAGTGCGAAAAGGCGCGGGATGAGGCGGTACGGCGCATCTACGCCGAGCTTAAGATGAGAGACATTCCCGGTTGAGCCAGGCCGACCGGCCAGCTTTTGGCGATACACTGGGGATCAGATTGAGCCATGAATAAGCTGGTCCTCGCCGCGGCCTTGTTTGTTACCGTCATCTTCGCCATAGGATTCAATCTTTCGCGCGCCATCCAGGAGCCTTTGGTTACC
This sequence comes from uncultured Acidobacteriota bacterium, assembly GCA_963788435.1. GTDB lineage: Bacteria > Acidobacteriota > Terriglobia > Terriglobales > Acidobacteriaceae > Telmatobacter. The sequence goes on from CAWBIG010000160.1 coordinate 11,481, forward strand.
GTGCCTGACCCGCTCCAGGCGGGGCGGCAAAAGCTCCATGCGCAACTGGTTCAATCGGAGCAGCGCGAGGCCGAGATCGAAAGACAGGACTGGCACTCCACTGCGCTGCTGAATCAGTTGGTTATTGCTCACCAGCAACGGATGGACAAGCTGGCTGGGAACACGGAAGCCGGCGAAATCATCGCCCACGACCGCGATGCGATTGCGCGCATTGAAAAGCGCATCCAGGACATTGCGGTATGGGAATCGGAAAAGCCGGATACGCCGGTCGAGAAGGCGCCGCCGCAAAAGTAAGACCAGGCGACGCGGGCGCAGTTCACCTGCAGCGGTCGCCGCAGTTGGCGTCCGCAATGATGGTCAGCATCGCAATGTAGGCTGCGTCGCCGACGTCGGTATGCGGGCTGAGGTCGATGTCGACCTTGTGAACGACCACCATGTCCTTGGCCGGCAGTATGGTAATGAACTGCCCTCCGCCGCCCATCGCGGTGTATGCACCCTGCATGAAGCCGGTGTAGGCGCCGCCCGGAAACGCCGGCTCATCCCAAACCCACCACATCGAACCGTAGCCCCAGCGGGCGGGCTCGCCGTCATTGCGCAACTGGATGGGATGGACATCGTGGAACGGCGTTAACAACACCGTGGAATAGCGTACCCAGTCGTCGGGGATCAACTGTTTGTCACCCCACTTGCCGGCATCGAGCATGAGCAGACCCAGCCGCGCCATGTCGCGCGTCGAAAGCCACAACGGGTAACCCTCATGGCTGATGGAGGCAGCGTGTTCCTTTTCCTGGCGGTTCACGTCGTAATCCTGCATGCCGATGGGCACGGCGAGGTCGTCGCGCAGGGCTTCATAGATCTTTTTGCCGGTGGCCTTTTCAAAAACTACTCCCGCCATGTCGAAGTCCCAGTTGTTGTAGACCATCTGGGAGCCAGGAAAGCAGGAGTTACGCGGCGGCATGTAGCGGCCCTGATCGCCGTCCGACAGGTCGCCAGGATGTTCGTGTTCCGGCAAATAAATGCAGGACCGAGCCGCCAGCAATTGGATCAGCGAGGCTTTTGCCTCCATGGGATAGAACGGCGCTTTTTTGTCCTCAAGCCCGAGTTCCTTCACGTTCTTGCCCACGTCGATGGTGTTATTCATGACGTATTTTCCGTAGAGCATGTCCAGGACGCTTTTGCGCACCGATGCCACTTTGCTCACATGCGCGACGTCGCCGTAATTGAAGATCACGCGTCCCTGCACCACGACCATCATGGCTGTGGTGCCCTGGGTTTTGAGCCACACGCGCAGTGCCTCCAGCTTGGCGCTTGAGTAGCCGGCGGACTCGGGAACTGCCTGTTGCCACTCGGCTCCGGGCACTACTTCGCCGGTGATTCGCGCTGGAGATTGGGCAGCCGGCTGCCCAGCCAGCAGAATCCCGGCCAAAAACGGCAGAATGCAGACAATATTTCGGGACACGGGGATCTCCGGTAAGTTCGCGGAATGGAAGGATTGTACGCGAATGCCGCCGGCCTTCAACCCGCTCCTGCTTGCGAGGATGAATGGGACAACGGTTCGATCCGCACTTTGCCGATGCGGCGGCCGTCCATCTCGACCACGGTAAATCGGCGGTCCTCGAAATCGGTGTGCTCGCCGGGCCTGGGGATGTGCCCGAGACGAGCCAGCAGAAATCCGGCCAGGGTTTCCACGCCGCCTTCCCGGGGCAGCCTCCATTGCATCTGCGTTTCCAGGTCGCGCAGGTTCACACTGCCGTCCAGCAGCAGAATGCCGCCTGCGTTGGTAATCAGGGGCCGCTGCGGATCGTCAAATTCGTCTTCAATCTCGCCGGTAAGCTGCTCGATAGCATCCTCGGCGGTGACCAGCCCCACCGTCGAACCGTACTCATCCACCACGATCGCGATGTGCTTGCGGCGTTTCTGGAACTCCCGCAGCAGGTCCAGCGCGCTCTTTGTCTCCGGCACCACCAGGACATCCCGCATCACCTGGCTCAGGCGCAGTTCCACAAACGGAGTCGCCGGTTGTCCCGCGGTTCTCTGCGGCTCGCGCCGGAAGAACATCAAGCGCGACAGGTCTTTTGAATACACCACCCCGACGATCGCCTCCGGACCGCGATTCTCGTCGTAAACCGGCACTCGGGAATGGAGGTATTCCACAACCTTGGCCGCAGCTTCCTCCACCAGCATGTTCGAGGGCAGCGAAAAGATCTTCTGGCGCGGGGTCATGATTTCCCGAACCTGCACCTCGCTCAACTCCACCGCGCGATGCACCAGGGTCTCCTGGAAGCGGGGCAGAACGCCCAGGCGCCGCGCGGCCGTGGCAATGAGCTTGAGTTCCTCGGGAGAGTGGATGCTGGCGCGTTCGGTGGCAGGGATATCGAAACCGCGGAGGATGAGGGCGGCAGAACGGCTGAGGAGGCGAACGGCGGGGCGAGTGACCGCCATGAAAAACAGCATGGGCGGAGCCACCGCGGCGGCAAGAGCCTCAGCGCGGCGCAGGGCGAGGGCCTTGGGAACCAGCTCGCCTGCGACAACCTGGAGATAGGTGATGAGGCAGAAGCCCAGGACGGCCGCCGCTACCGCGATGATGTGAGCGTAGAGGTTGGACTGCGCCGGAGGGTTCGGGAGCAGGAGAAAACCCGACAGAAAGACGCGCGCGGCCAGAGGTTCGCCGAGCCAGCCCAGCGCCAGGGAGCAAAGAGTGACGCCGAGCTGAACCGCGGGCAAAAAGTCGTCGAGATCGTGTTGCAGCCGGCGAACCGCGCGGACGCCCGGGACCTGGGCAGCAAGGAGCTGCTGGATGCGGGTGTCGCGAATGGAAACCAGCGCGAACTCGGCAGCCACAAAGAAGCCGTTGGCCAGAATGAGCAAGGCCACGGCGACGCATTCCAGTAGCAGCAGACCGTGCATCTCGCTCAAGAGCATAGCATTTTGAAGGACTTGCGGTGCGGGGCAGCCGGAATCGGCTTGCCAGAAGTGACTCCCGGCTCAAGTTCGACTGAACCTTCTTTCCAGAATTGCGTATGGAAGAGCGTGGGCACGATCCTGGATACGCCGCGCGGATTTCCCCGGCAGTTTTTGTCCGCTGGAAACCGGCGGGAATGTTCAGCTGCGCACAGGTGTGTTCGGAAGCGGACAATCCAGGGCGGCAAGAGAGTTCTGAGCAAAGTGACTCAAATTGTAGCGATTCTATGAGTTAGAGCCGAATTTCAATCATGGCAGTCGGCTTGCAACAAGGATGTCGTAGCTACCATCCGTTTCTGGCCGAGAGCCAGAGACGCCGAACAGCGGAGATTCGCTCTCCGTTTTTTGTCAAGAGGAACAGAACGATGAAGATCGCAATCGTGGCAGCAACTGCGTTGGCTTTCGCGGCGCTTCCGGCGCTGGCGTCGGAGGCCAGCTTCGATCGCACCCTTTCTGTCGGCGGGCAGGTGGAGCTGAATGTCTCAACCGGATCTGGCAATATCCACATTGTGCCCGGATCCTCCAGCCAGGTGAAAATCCACGGGCGAGTCAAGTCAAACTGGGGCTCCAGCGAGGAGCGCGTGCGCGAAGTAGCAGCGAACCCGCCCATTGAACAGACGGGGAACATTATTCGCATCGGCGGGCATAACGAGAACTTGCACAACATCAGCATCGATTACGAAATCGAAGCACCCGCCAACGCGTTTCTTGAGGCTGGATCGGGCTCGGGCGACGTGACCGACGATGGCGTAGGGCAGAACGCGAAACTCAACACCGGCTCAGGCAATATTCACGCCACGGGACTCAAAGGAGGCTTCGTGGTCAACACCGGTTCCGGCAACATCTTTGCGGAGCAGGCTGGCGGCGGAGGAGATATCCGCGCGCAGACCGGTTCGGGCAATGTTGAACTACGCGACCTTCACGGCGCGCTGCGCGCAGGCACCGGATCCGGCGATATCAAGGTTGGCGGCTCGCCGGAAGGGGAATGGAAGCTGGAAACGGGATCAGGAAACATCGAATTCTGGCCCGGCAGCACGGGCTTCACGCTGGATGCTTCCACGGGCTCCGGTTCCGTTCACACCGACCGCGAGATGACAGTGCAAGGTTCACTCGACAAGCATCACATTGCTGGACATATCAATGGTGGCGGACCCACCGTGCGCATTCAAACAGGCTCGGGGGACGTCACCATCCATTAACTTTGCCGCAATCACAAGACTGCGCTACACGTTTGTTCCTCAGGCGAGGCCAACTTTCCACGGGAAGGCCTCGCCTCTTTTTTTTGCGCGAACAACCTGCACAGGCGCTTGGTATTCGCGCTTAGATCGCAGATCCAAAAACGCAATCCCGTATTCCTTAATAGACCAGTGAATCAGGCATCTGGTTCGCATCCAAAGAGGATGGGAACTCGAATGCTCAGAAGAGATTTCCTTGTGCAATCATCGCTCACCGCAGCCATAAGCGCTTCGCGCGGCGTGTTTCGATGGGCGCGGGATGCGGCCAAAAGCATTCTGGATTATGGCGCCCTGCCCGATGGCAGGACCATGAATACAAGAGCGATCCAGCGCGCTATAGACGAAGCTTCCGGGTACCGCGGCGGCGTGGCGCATGTTCCGGCGGGAACGTTCCTGACCGGCCGGCTTGATCTCAGGAGCCACGTGACGCTGTACCTCGACGCCGGGTCAACATTGCTGGGCAGCACGTCGTTGAGTGACTACGAAGATGCCGAAGATAGCAGCCAGCGACACCTGATCTATGCCAAGAATGCAGAGGAGATATCGCTCATCGGGCCAGGCCGGATCGACGGACAGGGGACGAGCTTTTGGGAGGATTCAGGGAAGGCTCCGCTGCCTCCGGAGCAGGCGTGGGCGGATGTGGCCTCGCATTGGCTGAAGCCAAAGAGTTCCGGACGTCCGAGCCCCATGGTGCTGTTCGCGAATTGCCGAGGAGTGAGGGTGGACGGGATTCGCCTGGAAAACTCGCCTGGCTGGACGCTGCATTTGCTCAATTGCGACGACGCGCAGGTCACTGGGATTACGATCGCCAACCCTGTGAACGGCCCCAACACCGATGGTATCGACGTGACCTGCTGCCAGAATGTCACGATCAGCGGCAGCAACATTGCAACGGGTGACGACGCGATCTGTCTCAAGAGCGAGAGCCCTCCCGGCACCGAACCGCGCGTGGTGAGAAATGTTACGGTGACAAACTGCACGCTTTCCACCTGCTGCAACGGGTTCAAGCTGGGCACTTCGTCGGAAGGAGGATTCGAGAACATTGTCTTCTCCAACTCTGTCATCCAAAACGGCGCCGTCCCGCTGGCCGAACGCGTAATCTCCGGTGTGGCGCTCGAAGTGATCGACGGCGGGTGGATCGACGGCGTCGAGATAACCGGGATCCAGATGCAGCGCACACGTACGCCGCTCTTCATTCGCCTGGGCAATCGCAAACGTGTTCACGATTACGCGCAACACGGATTGCGGCGGGTGGTCCTCCGCGACATTGAGGCCACGGAGGCTGTGCTGGCAAGCTCGATCACTGGCATTCCTGGCGACATGGTGGAGGACATCACGCTCAGCAATGTGCGCCTGCAGAGTGTGCTGGAGGTGAAGGGCAAGTTGGATGGCTCGAATGTGCCGGAGAAGGAAAGCGCCTATCCGGAAGCGCGGATGTTCGGCATGCTGCCGGTTTCAGGCCTGTACGTGAGGCACGCGCGGAATCTGCATTTCGATCATCTTGATTTCAGCGCGACGCGCGATGAGTCGCGGCCTACGTTGATGTTTGACGACGTGGAGGGAGTTCACGTGACGAATCTCGAAAGCACTCCAGTGCGCGGTAATTCGCCGGTGGTGAGCCTGGCGGACGCACGAAGCGTGACTATAGCGGATTCGACCGCACCGGCCGGCATCGACACCTTTCTTTCCGTCTCCGGCAGCAACTCCGCCAATGTGGTGCTGGCCGGCGATGGCCTGAGCGGCGCGCGACACGCGTTTCGGACGGAGAATGGTGCTTCGCCGCAAGCGATTGAGGTCGTCGATAAGGCTGCATCGGCGAAACCCTGAGATCCCTCAGATTGCGCGTTCGGTGCCTACGGGTTCGCGATGCGGAAATTGCCCGTGACCACGCTGCTGTCTTTCTTTCCCGGCGCTTCGGCGAACGCCTTGATGGTGATGGGAATGGTCTTCATGATGATGGGCGCGTGATACACACTCGAATTCTCCATGGGCTGCGAACTGTCCTCGGTGTAGTGAATCGTCGCACCAGGTGTTGCGCAGTGCAGGCTTATAGCGAGGTTTCCGGCACTGAGTCCAGGCGCGGGAGTAAACGCCGGCTCTGCGGTTGTGTCCGGTCGCGGAGGATCCGCCGTTGTCGCTAGGCCGCCGCGGCTTGAATCCGGTGGCAAATTGAACATCAGCGATTCGAGATAGGCGCGCTGGAAATCGTGTATCGGCCAGCCGAAATAATACTCTTTCCACGTTGCCAACAACTCGTGCTCCTTCTGGAACTCCTTCAGGATTGTGTCGTCCTGGGGAGGCACGGCGGCGATCATGAACTCAATCCTGGGCCACTTCATGGAATCGACGATGGTGAGCAAAAAGAGTCCCGGCCCGGGAACCGTCAATGGAATAGTGGGGCCGGATTTCTCCAGCGGAATGTCGGATTGCTCGGGATATCGCGCGTCGAAAGAACGCAGGGCGCCAGAGTACTTTCCGTTTGAGAGCTTGGCAGCCAACCCCCCAATTTCAATACGGCTTCCCGCGCCGAGTTGAGCTACTGCTTCCTCCTTGGCGATTTGCCGGCTTTCGACCGGCGTTGCCGTAGTCTGGTCGCGCTGGTGCATTAGCTGGGCGCGAATGCGCCCCAGCATTTCTGCCGTGAATGGGTCCGCATCGCGAAACAGATTCGGCACGCGGAACCCTCGCGCGCAATCTTTCGCCGTGAAGCATTCACACAGAACGCTCTGCCCATCCGGAAGCAAGATTGTGATGGAGTGGGCGGAGTCCTCTACCTCCGGTTCCAGCAGGGCTCCGGCCTGAACGGCATCGCCGGAATGAATCGGTTCGAGCATTCCTTCAACATGCCATGCTCCCTTCACGTTCCATGCAATCCCCGGTGGATTCGATGTGTGGTTTGTTGCAGCGCCGTGAATTGGAAGCGAAATGGAGGCGGAGAACAGGCCACAAAAGAGAACCCGGCAGAAAAGGCTGTCGGTGAAAGCGGACAAACCCAACCGCATCAGGCGAAAAATCCTCATTCCTTGCTCCAGATTGTTGAATTCCCTTTCACGTTTGGATGCGAAAGCAACCGCCGAGAGACACTAGACCATCAAACTCCACACTGCATGGAATGCCATGCCGCTTATCAGGTCCATTTTCCCTCGATTGCTGACAAAGTTTTGAGCAGGGCGCTGTGGCACGTCCTCCGGGCGCGGAATGACAGGACTTTCTTTGCCTCCATTTTGTGGCAGCTTGCAGAGCTGATTGTGGCCCGGCACTTGTTCGCGGGTTAAGGCATTTCTGCGTCTTCGGCGGACATTTACATTCACTGTTTTCTGTTGCGAAGGTGTTTATGTCTGTGCATCCCAGGTTTCGTTCTGTGTTCTCTTGTCTGCCCAGGCTGGCCAGTGCTGCAACCGTCTCTTCACTGATTCTTCTCGGCATTTTCATCGCTGCGGCAACTGCCGGCACCGTACGTGCGGCTTGGGCACAGACGCCAACTCCAGTGCCGGCTCTCACTTGGCGATACGACTTGACTCACGCCGGACAGAATACGCAGGAGACTGCGCTCACCCCCGCCAACGTGGACTCGAACGCCTTTGGAAAGCTCTTTTCCCTTTCTGTCGATGACCACGTCTTCGCGCAGCCGCTCTACGTGCCAGCCCTGAAGATGAGCGACGGCCTGGTACACAACGTGCTGTTTGTGGCTACGGAGAACGACTCCATTTACGCGTTCGACGCCGATACCAAGGGCAATCCAATCTGGAAAGTCAGCCTGCTGACCGCAGCTTACGGTGCGGGTTCGGGCGCCACCCCGGTGCCACAGACAGACGTGGCGCCATCGCAAGATATCGGACCCAACATCGGAATCACCGGCACGCCCGCCATCAACTCCGCAACCAATACCATGTACGTGGTGGCCAATACCAAGGAAAGCGGCCAATACTTCTCCCGCCTGCACGCCATCAATATCCTCACCGGAGCCGAACAATCGGGAAGCCCGGTAAACATTACCGCGTCGGCAACGGGAACCGGAGACGGCAGCTCGGGCGGAGTGGTCCCATTCTCTGCGTTGTGGACCAATCAGCGCGCTGCGCTCGACTACTACAACGGCTACGTTTACATTGCGTACTCATCCCATGGAGACATTAGCCCGTTCCACGGCTGGGTATTCGCGTACGACGCAACCACCTTGAAGCAAACCGGGGCATTGTGTCTTTCCCCGAATGATCAGGGCGCCAGCGTGTGGGGTTCGGGCGCGGGATTGCCGATCGATACGAGTGCCGGCAAGCTGTTCATCGTAACCTCCAATGGCGATCGCAACACTCCGTTCAAGTCCAACAGCGATTACGGCGAGAGTGTGCTTGCTTTCAATCTCGGGAATGGAACTCTTACACCATCGGATGAGTGGACCACTTACAACTACGAGGCGCTGAATACTCCAGATTGGGATCTGGGTTCGGGCGGCCTGCTGATGCTGCCCGATCAGTCGGGCACTTATCCTCACCTCATTCTCGCGGCCGGCAAAGAAGGGCGGATCTCGCTATTGAATCGCGACAGCCTCGGCGGTCTGGCATCCGGATCCAACAGCACCGCGGTACAGGACTTCACGGTCAGCTCAATTCCACAAGGGGAAGGCTTTTGGGGCACGGCAGCTTATTGGAATGGGAATGTCTACGACTGGGCCGGTGGCGACGATGGCGGCACGCCGAACGCGGGCATGGCATTCAAGCTGACGAATGGCACATTGAGCACGACGCCCAGCAGCAAGACCACCTTTACCTCCGCTTTTCCGGGGCCGACCTTCTCCGTCTCCTCCAACGGAACCCAGAACGGCATTGTGTGGGCGATAAAGGCCGACCAGTTCAACTCAGGCGGGCCGGCCGTCCTCTATGCTTTTGACCCTGACGACCTGGCCAACATTCTCTACGAAAGCGACGCAAAATCGAGCGACTCAGCCGGTCCCGCCAACAAGTTCTCCGTCCCCGTTGTGACCAACGGCAAGGTGTACGTCGCCGCCAAGGGCGAAGTGGATGTCTATGGGCTGGTCAACGCAGAGCAGACCGCCGCAGCTCCGGCCATCACGCCGGACGGCGGCACGTTCTCCGCGTCTCAATCGGTCACGATGTCCTCGTCCACAGGCTCCGCCACCATCTATTACACCGTGGACGGAACAACTCCCACGACTGCATCCACCCAATACACCGGGGCGATTACGGTCAGCACAGACACGACCGTCAAGGCCATTGCCACCGCGGCGGGCTACGCTCAGAGCAGCGTGAGCAGCGCAACATTCAACTTCAGCAACCAAACTCCTCCTGTCAGCTTCTCCCCGGCCGCGGGCACTTACATGAACGCTCAGACGGTCACGATCTCTGACTCCGATGCGAGCGCGAAGATTTACTACACCACGGACGGTTCGACACCATCGTCATCGTCCAGCCCGTATTCCAGCCCAATCCCGGTGGCTGCGTCGGAAACCATAAAAGCGATTGGAATCGATCCGGCTCTCACCGACAGCACCGTCGGCACCGCGGCCTATGTGATCCAGAACGGTGGCACAACCGTCGACTTCGGCTCAGGTTTCTCCAACACCCAGGGCCTGACATTCAATGGCAGCGCCGCCCCGGCGAACACAAGCCAGTTGCAATTGACCAGCGGCGTCAGCCAGGCCGGCAGCTTTTTCTGGAACGCTCCCATCAATGTCCAGGCATTTACAACGAGTTTCGAATTCCAAGTCACCAATGGGCAGGCTAATGGCTTCACCTTTACGATTCAGAACGTGGGGCCGACTTCACTGGGTGGCGATTCCGCGGGCCTCGGATACCAGAACATCCAGAAGAGCGTCGCCATAAAATTCAACTTCTATAACTACAACAGCGAGGGCAGCGATTCGACGGGTCTCTACACCGACGGACAAGCTCCGTCCACGCCGACGGTGGACATTTCGCCGAGCGGAATTCAGCTGAGCAGCGGCGATGCCATCAATGCGCAAATCGTCTATGACGGAACCACCTTGACCTTGACCCTTCATGACACCACCAACAACGACAGCTTTACAACATCGTGGCCCATCAATATTCCGCAGACGGTAGGCAGCAATACCGCGTATGTAGGCTTTACCGGTGGAACCGGCGGCCTATCTGCCGATCAATACCTCCTCAACTGGACCTACGCCACGCAGGCTGTGCCGCCCGCGTTCGCGCCGCCGGCGGGCTCCTACAGCGCCGCGCAGAACGTTACTCTTTCCAGCCAGACCGCCGATGCCGTGATTTACTACACCGCCGACGGATCGACTCCGAGCGCTTCGTCAACCCAATACACAGCACCGATCGCGGTGTCGAAGTCCGAGACCATCCATGCCCTCGCCGTCAGCAAGACCATGGGAACCAGTAACGTCGTCAGCGCCGCATATGTCATAAGCCCCGGTGCGTCGGGCAATCCTTCCTTCTCACTCACGGGATCGCCGGTCACCCTGGCCGCGGGTGCATCGGCCGCGGCCACCATTTCCGTGGTGCCTAGCTCCGGTTTTACCGGGAACGTCTCTTTGTCGTGCGCCATCATGGGTAACTCGGGCGCGGCCAACCTTCCCACCTGCACCGTGGCTCAGCCGGCAGCTATCACCGGCGCGCAATCCGTCAACGCCACCATCGCCGTCAACTCGCAAGCTTCCACCAACGCGGGCAACTACACCATGACGGTCGATGGAACATCGGGCACCATGAGCGCTTCCACAACCGTTGACATTACGATTCTCTCGCCCGGATCCGGGTCCGGAACGGGCCAGTTTGCCCTTAGCGGCACCGCCATCACCATCCCATCCGCAGGGAAAAGCGGAACTTCGACCATCACCATCACTCCCAGCGGCGGCTTTACCGGCCCCGTGGCTTTGTCCTGCGCCATCGCCACTGCCCCGTACAACGCCTCGGATCCTCCCGCTTGCTCCGTGAGCCAGCCGCCGTCCATTGCGGGCGCGAAGGCAGTAACAGCCACCTTGACCCTGTCAACGTCGCCCGTGCCCTCTAAGGTTGCCCATAATTCCCTCGCCACTCTGGGCGGAAGCACCCTTGCCGCGCTGTTCCTGCTTTTCCTTCCTCGCCGTCGCGCGTGGCGGGCTCTGCTGGGAGTTGTTCTGTTCGGCGCGTTCCTTATCGGAGCCAACGGGTGCGCCAACACCAGAGGCGAAGTGGCTCAACAAACGAATGGCGGTACAACACCGGGCGAGTACACCGTGACCGTAACGGGCACCAGCGGCTCCGTTAACGCGACTACAACGATCGACGTCAGCATCGAGTAGGTCAAATCGGAAACTGGACTCTCACCAGGGTCCTTTGCCGGCAGCGGTTCGTCGATCTGATTTCGACGCGCCGCTGCCGGCATTCCTGCATGGATCCGGCTGTGGCCATTGTGCATTCGCTCGAGAGGGATGTCGCGAAACTCGATCCCCGGCGGTCGCCACTTTGGCCGCGTCTGCGAATATTTGGCGAATGTTACCGTCTACAACGTTGGTAACGGATCGCTCGTTTGTTTCCCGTTGTGCTCCCCATCACTTACCAATATACTTCCGCTAACTAATCTTCAAATGATCTGCCCAGGATGCGAGGGATAAAGCAAATCCTCTAGCTTGGAGCGGACTTCATCTTAAAAGGGCCGAGTAAGTGGGCACTTGAGAGAACACAAGAATCGCCCGGATGTTCGAATTTTCCGTCGCGGTATTGTCTCGTCCAGCACCCAGAAGTTTTCCTGGGCTGAGCGTAGATGTGTGCCTGTCAAGACTTTTCCGGCGATGAGCGTTCATCGCCTGTAATTATTGCTCCTTGATTCCACCGGGCGCAGCGCGTCGCGTCTAGATTATCAATCATCGCTCACCCGCCCTATCAGTCCAGCCAGTCATGAACACGCAGACAAGGACGCCCTCATCCGTTGCCGGACTGCTCTAAAAACAGAAACAGTTAGGACTCCCCCCTCCTGTTCTTAGCGATGAAGCAAGCCAAGTTTGGACGAGCTTGCTCAATGGGATTCGAGGCGCTTTTTATGAAGACTCTGCTCTCTGCCGCCCTGGCGCTCGTGTGTCTTTTTTTCACTGGTTGTTCAGAAAGTGTCATGACACGCACGGCGTCCGCCATCACCGTCGTCACCCCAACCACTGGAGCAAGTGTCACTTCCCCTTTCCAGCTGGAAGCCAGTTCCACCACCTGCGGTTCGGTTCCCGCCGTATCCATGGCCTACTCCATTGACAGCGGCCCAGCAATCATCGAGCCTGCTTCCTTCACGGCTTCCGTCCCCGCACCCCCCGGCTCGCACACACTGCACCTTATATGCTCGGGCAACGGAGCTTCCGAGCAAGTGCAGATACCCATTACTGTCGCGGCTCAGTCGAGTCCGGCCTCAGACATCAGCATCAGCAGCCCGGCAAGCGGCGCAAATGTCTCTTCGCCGTTTACGGTCGTGGCAGATTCCACCACCTGCGGAGGAGTCTCCACGGCTTCCATGGGGTACTCCATTGATAGCGGTTCGGCGGTGATCGAACCTGCGTCCTTCACGGCCTCCGTCACCGCGCCCTCCGGCGCGCACACGCTGCATGTCAAGTGTTGGGGCAACGGCACTGCGGAGCAGGTCCTGTTGCCCATCACCGTCGCTGCTGCTCAGGCAAGTTCGGCCCCCGACATCGTTGTCTCCCGCCCGGCAAGCGGCGCCAACGTCACTTCGCCGTTTACGGTGGTCGCAAGTTCCGCCACCTGCGGTGGAGTCTCCACAGCTTCCATGGGCTATTCCATTGACAGCGGCAAAGCGGTCATCGAACCCGTTCCCTTTACGGCCTCCGTGTCCGCAACCTCCGGCTCGCACACGCTGCACGTCAAGTGCTGGGGCAAAGGCACCGCCGAGCAGGTCCAGTTGCCAATCATCGTAGGCGCATCATCGCCATCGCCTGTAACCGTGGCCACCCCGCAGTTCTCACTGCCCTCCGGCCAATACAGCGCTGCGCAGACGGTGAGCCTCTCCGATGCCACGCCCGGCGCAGCCATTTATTTCACCACGGATGGTTCTGCCCCATCCGCCTCGTCAACGCCATACGAGGAGCCGATCTCTGTGGCCAGTTCCATGGTGATTGAGGCGCTGGCCACATGCTCCGGCTGCTCCAACAGCGGCCTCGCTCGCGCCCAGTATGTCATCGGCAGCGCGCCCACTTCCGGGCCATCCATCCCCTCCGACGCACTCGTGGATACTCAAATCCAGTTGATGCCCAATTGGAGGACCAAATTCGATCCTGCCACCAATGGCTCAGCCAGCGGAGCCATGAGCATCGTCACCACCCCCTCGCTGAGCGGCCAGGCCGCGCAGTATGACACCACGTTCACTGACTACGGCGGCGTTCTTTACTCGGTCACTTACGATCACGACTCCACTTCGACGAACTTTGTTTACGACGCGGAGGTGTGGATTGAGGCGGGATCGGAAATCGGCAACCTGGAGATGGATAACAACCAGGTCGCTTCTAACGGCGACACCATCATCTATGCGTTCCAATGTGCTGGAGATTCGAATACCTGGGATTACAGCGAGAACGCCGGGACGCCCGCAAGCCCCAAAGTGCATTGGGTAAAGTCCAACCAGACGTGCAATCCCGCCAACTGGACAAAGAACGCATGGCATCACGTGCAGATCAGCACCTCGCGCGATGGTTCAGGCAACGTGACCTATCACTCCGTTTGGCTCGATGGCGTCGAGTATCCTATCAACCAGACCGTGATGTCGGAGTTTGCACTGGGCTGGGCAGCCGCCGACCTCATTGCCAACTTCCAGGTTGACGGCACATCGGGCAGCGGATCTTCAACCCTCTACCTTGACAAATTCACCATCTATCGCTGGTGATCCCGGCCGCCGCAGTTGCTGAGCCGATGTGTGCCCAAGCGTGACTTTGCATCGGACCCGGCAGCTCAGAAGCTCACGCATCGCCACAATGGCGCGGAAACCCACTCTTGGGGGCCGCGCCATTCCTTTTTTCGGCTGGTCCATCCGTCCGTCTCATCATGAGACACGCCACCCCCTTGCACTTGGCCTGGGAGGCCTTGAACCGCCCTCAATCAACGCACTTTTTACCCACCCGAGGGAAATCTTGGCGGAACTTTTTGCAGGATGCGTGTAATTCCTTCCGGGATGTCTGAGGATGGCTGTCTTTTTCGCTTTTTTTTGAAAATACTGTTGTTTCTATGGCTTCGCTATGCAAGGATGCTCCCAGTGCAGTACTAAAGATGGTTGCCAGAAGGCCTGAATCCTGGGCGAAGTAGTGAAATGGCGCGAAAGAATAAAAAACGCCTTGAAACCACACTGCGGTTGCGAAGGAATCCGGTCTTCAAAAGTCGGCTGAATGTCACCGATCACAGACTGGATGGGATTCCGCCAGTAAGATAGCTAAAAATCAGAGGTTGCTGAGCAGAACGATCCGGCACAGTCCTCGTGCCCTCGGAACAGCCCAAATACATAAAAGCCGTAGAGAAGGGCGTCCCGCTGTACGTGTGTGCTGGGGCCGGCTAAATAACTTTCAACCACAAAGGACTCTGCCCATGAACACTGTTTCGAAATTCCTGATCGCCGCATGCGCGGTCGTCACTGCTTGCATCCCAGCTTTCGCTGGCGTAACTGTCAACGAGCCCGCAAACAACTCCTCCGTCTCCTCGCCCTTCAAGCTTTCGGCATCCGCGTCCAGCTGCTCCTCCCAGAGCGTTTCCTCCATGGGCTATTCGTTCGATTCCAGCTCAGATACAACCGTCATCAAAGGCCAGTCCATCGATCAATCCATCGACTCCTCCACCGGCACGCACACCGTCCATATCAAGGCGTGGGGCGACAATGGAGCCTCCTGCGTCGAGGACGTTGTGGTCGATGTGAAGTCGGGCGGATCTTCCAGCAGCGACAGCAATAGCTCAGAGATTCCATCCGACGCGAAGACTGTCAGCTCTATCCAGGCCCTCAGTGGATGGAACGCGCAGCATGACACGGGAGGATCGGGATCTTCCTCGGGCTCCACGACCATGGTCAGCTCGCCGTCCCTCTACGGCAGCACTCGCCGCTTTGAAACCTCCTTCAAAAGCGGTGGCGACGAGCGGTTCTCCAAGACTTTTTCCGACGATACCAGCGCCCAGAACTTCTTCTACGATGCGTGGGTGTATTTGACCGGCTCCTCCGATAAGATCGGCAACATCGAGTTGGATCTGAACCAGGTCATGTCGGATGGCAAGACAGTCCTGGCCGGCGTTCAGTGCGATGGCTATACCGGAAAGTGGGACTACACCGTAAACACGGGCTCCGCCAGCAATGTCAAACCCAAGTGGTACGGCAAGAGCGGTTCCAGTTGCAATCCCCGTTCCTGGGCGCAGAACAAGTGGCACCACGTGCAGTACAACTTCTCGCGCGATGACTCCGGCACCATCACCTACAAATCCATCTGGCTCGACGGCAAGGAAACCGTTCTGAACGCCAAGGCGTTCGGCGCTGCTGACCTCGGCTGGGGCCCAATTATCAATACCCAGTTCCAGGTGGATGGCTACGGGTCTTCGGGCTCAACCACTGTCTACGTCGACAGCTTGACCATATCTCGCTGGTAAATCCCGTAACGCCAGGCGGACATTCTCTCCTCCGCCTGGCGTCGCATCGCATTCTTCCCTGCGTTCGCACGCAAACTCCCCCGCCTCGATTGTCCCCTTTCCAGCCCCGCTAACTCCGCTGCCTTTTCCCGCGCAAGTACAGCCCCAGCCCAATCAGCACCGTCACCACCGTGCTCCCCACCAGCTTGGTCTCAAACACCAGCGCGCTTCCCGCCTCGCCCGGCGGCACAAACGACAGCGCAATCCCCAGCAGCACCACCGCAAACCCCAGCCCGCCGCACACCCAAACGCCCAGCTTCCCGCCCGGCACCAGCACTGCGTGCGCATTCTCCGCGCGGTCCCGCCGCCCCGCCAGCTTGATCACCGCCGCAAACATGTAAAGAAACGGAATAAAGTACAGAATGATAGCCGCGTCCACCACCACCTGGTACGCCGCAATCGCCGACTCCGTCCTTATCTGGCTCAGCATCAGAATCGTCCCCGACAGCCCCGCCTGCACCAGGATCGAAATCCACGGCGTCTTCCACTTTGGATGGATCTTCCCAAACGCCGCGGGCAGATACCGGTCGATTCCAACCACAAACGGCACTCGCGCAATCCCCGCCACCGTCGATCCCACCCCGCCCGCGTTCCCCGCCGTCACCAGCAGCGCCGCCAGCACTCCCAGCACGCCGATCTTCAGGGCCACGCTTCCCACCGTGATCGCGTTGAACACCCCGCTCTGCGGATCGATATTCCCCGCCGGTACCAGCGCCAGGATCGCAAACGTCCCCGCAATATAAATCAGCGCAATCAGCGCGCCCGCTCCAAACACCGCCCGCGGCAGCGTCCTGCGCGGATCGCGTACCTCCTCGCTCATCGCGCTCACCAGCTCCAGGCCGGTAAACGCAAACGCAATCTGCGACCAGAAGTTCACCGTGTCCCAGTTCACCGTCGGCATCATGTTCGCAAGCGTGAAGTGAGTCGCTGAGCCGTGCTTCCACACCACCACCGCGCCCACCCCCACCAGGATCATCAGCGGCACATACGTGCCCACGCCGCCCGCATTCTGCAGCCATTTGCCGATGTTCAGCCCGATGATATTCAACCCCACCGCAACCGCCAGCAGCGCCAGCGAACACCAGATCAAGTACTCGCGATTCTCCGCCAGCGCCACGCCTTTTCCGCCCAGCACATAAGCCGACATCGACGCCGACGCCAGCAGCAGTCCCGGAAAATAGAAGACGGTGTAGATCCAGTACGTCCATCCGGCCACAAATCCATGAAACGGCCCGAACGCCTCCTTGGCCCACACGTAGAGACCGCCCTCCTCTGGAAACCGCGACGATAGCTCGTTGATGACGAACGCGCCCGGCACAAAAAAGAAGAATGCCGCCAGCACCCAAAGGCTGATCGACGACTGCCCGTTGTGTCCCGCCGCCGCAATCCATCGTGGTCCCAGCACCGTGGCGATGTTGAACAGCAGCACATCCCAGAAACCCATCGTCTTGCGCAACTGCGCACGCGGTTCCTGCTGGCCCGATGCCGAATTCGTCATCGCTTCACCCATTCTTTTTGCTCAGGGAATGATAACGGGCCGAAGCGCCGCCGCACAGCAGATGCCCTCACCCGTCATCCCACTCACCCGTCAGCCGCACACCCTCCGCTGTTGTTCAATTCCCCATCTTTTGTTACCATCAAGAAACTGCATGGCCGGTCTTCCCCATCTCCGCTCTTGTTGTCGCCTGTCGAACATCTTCGACGGGTGTCCCCGCTAGTCTTCTGATCTCCTCTGACATTCTGATCTGAACTTGCACACCCGTCGCTGGCTCCCATGCCGGCCGTCTGTGTTGCTTCCGGCATCTCCAGCTCCACTCCTCACCTGAGAGGTCCTCATGCCGGTTGCCGAATCCACGCTGTCCTCGCCTTCATCCCACCTCCACGCCGCGAATTCCCAGCGCCCCGCGGACACTCCGCGCTTCAGCCATCTCCGCCTGCTTGAGGCGGAAAGCATTCACATTCTCCGCGAAGTGGTCTCGGAATTCGAGCGCCCGGTGATGCTCTACTCCATCGGCAAGGATTCTTCGGTGATGCTGCGCCTGGCGCAGAAGGCTTTCTATCCCGGACCAATTCCTTTTCCGCTGCTTCATATCGATACGGGATTCAAATTCCGCGAGATGATCGCCTTCCGCGACGACATGGCGCGGTCGATTGGCGCGGAACTGCTCGTCTGGCGCAATGAATCGGCCATCGCCGCCGGAACCAATCCCATCGCGCTCGACACCAGGCGCTGCTGCGGCCTGCTCAAGACCCAGGCGCTGCTCGACGGCCTCCGCCACTATGGTTTCGACGCAGCCTTCGGCGGCGCGCGCCGCGACGAGGAAAAATCGCGCGCCAAGGAACGCATCTACTCCTTCCGCGACCAGAGCGGCCAGTGGGATCCAAAGAACCAGCGCCCTGAGCTGTGGAACCTCTACAATGCGCGCATTCATCCCGGCGAAAGCATCCGCGTTTTTCCGCTCTCCAACTGGACGGAGATGGATGTCTGGCAATACATCCATCAGGAAAACATTCCCGTGGTCGATCTCTATTTCGCGCGGGAGCGGCCCATGTACGTGCGCGGCGAAGCGCTGCTGCCCATCGAGCAGTCGTTTGTGGCCCATCTCGGCGAAAAGCCCCAGATGGTGCGCTCGCGCTTGCGCTCCCTCGGTTGCAGCCCCTGCACCGGCGCCATCCGCTCCGATGCGACGACCATCCCCGCCATCATCGCCGAGCTCATCTCGTTCCGTTCTTCGGAGCGCGCCAATCGCGCCATCGACCACGATCAGGAAGGTTCCATGGAAATCAAGAAGCGGGAGGGCTATTTCTGATCATGTCCGCGGCCACGCTCACTCCATTCTCCATCGACGGTTTTCTGCGCCAGGAAAATGAGAAAGACCTGCTGCGCTTTTCCACCGCCGGCAGCGTGGACGATGGCAAGTCCACGCTCATCGGCCGCCTGCTCTACGACACGCAATCGGTCTACGACGACCAAATTCGTTCCATTGAAGGGAAGGGAACCACGGCGCCCGGGCAGATCGATTTTGCCCTCCTCACTGACGGCCTTCGCGCCGAGCGCGAGCAGGGCATCACCATCGACGTCGCCTATCGATACTTCTCCACCGCGCGCAGAAAATTCATCATTGCGGATACGCCCGGCCATGAGCAGTACACGCGCAACATGGCCACCGGAGCATCCACAGCGGATGCGGCCGTCGTGCTCATTGATGCCACCCGCGGCGTGCTTCCGCAGTCGCGTCGCCACGCATATATCGCAGCGCTCTTGCGCGTGCGCCACATCCTGGTCGCCGTCAACAAAATGGATCTGGCCGTATACAGAGAAGACGTCTTTCGCGCCATTGAGCGCGACTTCGGCGCAGCCCTCGCGCAGATTGCCGCGGAAACCGGAATGGTATTTGAAACCGCGCTTTTCGTTCCCGTCAGCGCTCTCGCCGGCGATAATGTCGTGCACGCTTCGCAGGCCATGCCCTGGTATCAAGGGCCGCCGCTGCTTGCTGCGCTTGAGGCTTTGCCCGCAGGCCGACAGCAGCGCGAGCAGCCCTTCCGCATGCCCGTACAGCGCGTGGTTCGGCCCGATCGCGAATTCCGCGGGTTCGCCGGCCAGATCGCTTCCGGCATCATTCGCCCCGGCGATTCCATCGTCGTTCATCCCTCGGGCTTGCAGAGCACGGTCCGCCGCATCGTCACCTGGGATGGCGATCTCGACCAAGCTTCCGCGCCGCTCTCCATCACCCTGGTGCTCGATCGCGAACTGGACATAAGCCGCGGCGATTTGATCGCTGCCGCAGATGCGCCTGCGGCAATGGCGCAGAGAATTCAGGCTTCGCTGGTGTGGATGGATGCCGAGCCACTCGACCGCGCGCGCCGCTATCTCGTGAAACACGCCAGCCACACCGTTTCCGCATTCGTCAGCCCTGTGGATCACAGGATCAACATCGAGACCCTCGCCCACGAGCCGGCGGAGACGCTGGAGACGAACCACATTGGCTCGGTGCGGTTGAGCCTGTCGCGTCCCATCGCGTTCGACCCCTACGCCGCCAACCACGCCACCGGCGCGCTGATCCTCGTCGATCCGGCAACCAATCGCACCGTGGCCGCGGGAATGATCGTTTCCGGCGAAGATGCCGCGTATGAAGTCTTCTCCGGCGACAGCCACCTGGGCCCGGTCACTTCCGCTGAGCGCCAGGCGCGTTGGGGACATGCCGGCGGATGGGTCGAGCTCGAGGGGTCGCCGGAAATTGTCGACCAGGTGGAACGCTCCCTGTTTTCCATCGGGGCCGTGACCATCCGCATCGACTCCGAAGCCGGCGAATTCCAACTTTATCCCAATTTGCTCCAATCCGTCCTCGATCTGCACGCACGGGCGGGCGTTCTGTCGCTGCTCCTGCGCACCAATGTGGATGGAACCTTCAAGACGCGCGCCGCAAACCAGCAAATCTCCATCGACTCAGCCGAACCGCGGGCGGTGATCGCCGCTGTGCACCAGCTGCTGCGCGAGATCGGCATTTTGATTCCACCGGAAGGGGCAAACATCTGATGAGTACTGCGCAGTTCTTGTCCGATATCGATTTGAAGCTGTCCCGCGTCCGCGAGCTTCTCGCCGCAAAGGTCTCAGGCGTCGCCGATGTGTGTCTCACCTGCAGTTTTCAGGCCGAGGACGTGCTGCTCGCGAAACTCGCGCTTGAATTCGATCCGCGGATTCCGATTCTGTTTCTCGACACCGGCTACCACTTCGCCGAAACCATCGAGTATCGCGACCGCATTGCGCGCAAGTGGAATCTGAACCTCATCAATCTGCTCCCGGTGAAGACCGTGGCCGAGCAGGAGAGCGAGTTCGGCGTACTCTACCAATCCGCGCCCGACCAGTGCTGCAAGATGCGCAAGGTCGAGCCATTGTTCAAAGCTCTCGCCGGCTATTGCGTCTGGCTCACCGGATTGCGCCGCGAGCAGGCGAAGAGCCGCGCGGCATTGGAGGAGTCGTCGCGGTTCGCGCTTCCCGGCGGGGCGCAGATTCTCAAGCTGGCTCCCCTTGCCCACTGGACCACGCGCGACGTGTGGTACTCGTGCCAGCAGCACGACATTCCCCTGCTGCCGCTGTACGAGCGCGGCTACACCTCCATTGGCTGCGAGCCGTGCACGCTGTTGCCTCTCGATCCCGGCGATCCGCGCTCGGGCCGCTGGTCCGGTCGCAAGGTGGAGTGCGGCATTCACATCGAAGCAAAGTAAGTCGAAGCTGTTCTGCAACCCGGGCCTCGAACGAAAACGACTTAAAAGGGTTCTGAAAAGCCAAAACGCGTCAGGGCGGGACTTCAGTCCCGCCGCCAGCCACGCAAATAGAGAACGGGGGCTTTAGCCCCTGAGTGAAGGATCTCGAACGAACGAAGTTGATCTGCAACAAATATCACGAGCTTTTTCGGAGCGTCATGCCCTATCTCATCGGTTTCCTCATCGCGCTCTTCATCGCGCTCACCGGCGTCGGCGCAGGAACGCTCACCGTGCCGGTGCTCATGCTCTTCCTCGGAGTGCCCGCGGCCGACGCCGTCACCATTGGCCTCATGTTCTCTACCGCGGTCAAGTCGATTCTTCTTCCGGTGCAGTTTGTCCGCCGCACCATCGCCTGGCGCACGCTGGGATGGATGGCGCTGGGCGGTGCGCCGGGCGTCCTCATTGGTTCTCAGTTCCTCCGTCACCTCGTCACCGCCGGAGCGCAGAACCAGCTGAATGCAATTCTCGGCGCCATCCTGGTAGCGACGGCGGCGTGGCAGATCCAGTTTTCGTTCCGCCCCTTGCGCCCGGGCGGGGAGCGGAAAGACCGCAGCTCGCTCCTGCCGTGGCTCATGTTGCCGGTCGGCGCGGAGGTGGGCTTTTCCTCGGCAGGCGCGGGCGCGCTGGGCAGTGCCGCGCTGCTCAGCCTCACCCCGCTCGAGCCCGCGCAGGTGGTGGGGACTGACATCGCGTTCGGATTCCTGCTTTCGCTTCTCGGCGCCGGCGCCCATTGGTTTTCGTTTGCCCAAAGCCCTGCGCTTCTCCTGCGGCTCGTCGCTGGCGGTGTCCTCGGGGCTGCGGCGGGAACGCAACTCAGCCTGCGGGTTCCGCGCCGGCCGATGCGCTTCGCCCTATGGGTTTGCCTGCTCATTCTCGGCGGCAGATTCCTCCTCGGCAGCTATCAGGTCTGGGCCGCAACCCGCTGAATTCCGCCACGGCGCGCGTATCCTCCCCGCGCAGCTTCTCCCGTCCTCGCCGTTGCGTGTAGGATGCCTGTGTTCGGCTGCGGTCCCTTCCTGAGTAGCGAAATCGTTTTTCTCGTGATCACCCGCACAGGGCCCGCGCCCAGAGATTTGAGGGAGAACTGTATGAAGAACTTCGCGATTGCGCTGTTGCTCGCCGCCAGTGTGTGTGCCGCGCAGGAAACTGGCTTCCAGCCCGCCACCACCAACGTCCCTGGCGCGGACTATCCCAAGGTGGAAGCCTCCACCGGCCGCGTGGAGCTGCGCATCAAGGCGCCCGACGCCACCAAGGTAGCCGTCAACTTCTGGAGCGGGCCAAAGGAAGACATGCAGAAGACGGCGGACGGCAACTGGACCTACACCACGCCGCCGATGGCGCCCGGCCTGCACTACTACACCATTAAGATTGACGGCGCCGAAGTGAGCGACCCCAGCTCCTACGCGTATTACGGAGGAGGCAAGGATGCCAGCATGGTGGAGATTCCGGAGGCGGGCGTTGATTACTACTCCATTAAGGACGTGCCGCACGGACAGATTCGCGAGATCTGGTACTTCTCCAAGGTTACGGGCGACTGGCGACATGCGTTCGTCTATACGCCGCCGGATTACGACAGCAGGCTGAAGGAGCGCTACCCGGTGCTCTACCTGCAGCACGGCGGCGGCGAGGACGAGACCGGCTGGGTCCGCCAGGGGCGCGTCAATTTCATCCTCGACAACTTGATCGCTGCCGGCAAAGCCAAGCCCATGATCATCGTGATGGCGAACGGCAACGCGCAGCCCGCCGGCTGGAAGGCGCCGGACATGAACGGGAAGGGCTTCGGCTCGCCCGAGTTCCAGGAAGCGATGCGGCACCGCATGCAGGCCTTCGAGGACGACGAGGTCGAGGTACTTATCCCCTTCATTGACAGCCACTTCCGCACGCTGGCCGACCGCGATCACCGGGCGATGGCGGGGCTTTCAATGGGCGGCATGCAGACGTTCCAGGTGACGTTCGATCACCTGGACCTGTTCTCCTACATCGGCGGATTCTCGGGCGTGGGCGGCATGATCGGCCGCAACCCCAACCAGCCGAGGGATTTCAAGACGGACTTCAACGGCCAGCTCGCTGACCCGGCGGCGTTTGCCAAGCGGGTGCACCTGCTGTGGATCGGGGTGGGCACCGACGAGCCGCAGATGATGCACGCGGGCATCGAGAAGCTGCACGGCGAGCTGACGGAGCAGAAGGTGACGCACGTCTTTTACGAGTCGCCGGGGACGAACCACGAGTGGCAGACGTGGCGGCGGGACCTGAACGACTTTGCGCCGCGGCTGTTCCAGTAGAAGCGGGGACCAAGGGACCGAGGGAGCAAAGGAGTCAGCATCGCGAGAGTTCATATCTGCGACATTACTGATTTAACGGTAGTTGCTCGCAGGAAGAAACCGACTGGTTGGTATGTTATGGCCACGGACGCAGGACGCTTGTTTTTATGGGTTTTTCTCTGGTTTTCTGCCAGAATTCAGGGTCCGCGCAGCGATTCTGTTTAACATACTGACCGGTCGGTACGTTCGTTTGTCGTCCTCGGGCGGGGATGGGGATCCCATCGCGGGCGAGCGTGCAGGCGCCCGCGTTCCCGGTTGAGCTGGCGTTGTGGTGGTGCGGGGGAGAGCAACTACAGATCCCTCGGTCCGCTGACCCCACCGCATGAAGCCGCGGCGCGGCCCCAGGCGTGCGGCCCTTCGGGATGACACACTTGCCACCCGCCCATCGTGATCTGGCATGCAGGCCCTGTGTTTCAATAGATACAGGATGGCGAGGTATCGGCGAGATACGGTACGGGGCAAGCTGGTTTTTGCGCGGCGGAAGACGCGGGAGTATGCCATGGTGGCGCGGGCGCTGGCTTCTACTTCGCATCCGGTGCTGGCGCAGATTGTTCCGGCGCGGTTCTGCAACCTGTCCTGCGGCTATTGCAATGAGTACGACAAGGTTTCAAAGCCGGTGCCGCTCCCAGAAATGTTTCGGCGGATCGATGCGCTGGGACGGCTGGGGACGGCCATGATCGGCATCAGCGGCGGAGAGCCGCTGACACATCCGGAACTGGATGACATTATCCGGCGGATGCGGCGGACGGGCGCGATTGCGGGGATGATCACCAACGGGTATCTGCTGAACGTGGAGAGAATCGAGCGGCTGAATCAGGCTGGCCTGGATCACATGCAGATCTCGATTGATAACGTGGAGCCGGATGAGATTTCCAAAAAGTCGCTGAAGGTTCTGGACAAGAAGCTCGAGATGCTGGCCGAGTTTGCCGAGTTCCACGTGAATATCAACTCAGTGGTGGGCGGAGGGTTTAAAGATCCGCACGATGCGCTGACGATTGGGCGGCGGGCGCTGGAGCTTGGGTTCGAATCGACGATTGGGATTATTCACGATGGGGACGGGCAATTGAAGCCGCTGAAGCCGGACGAGGCCGAGGTGTACTTCAAGATGCGGGACCGCAGGAAGACGAACTACGCGCAGTTCGACGCGTTCCAGAACGCGATTGCGAAGGGCGAGCCGAATGACTGGCGGTGCAGGGCGGGTTCGCGGTATTTGTACATTTGCGAGGACGGGCTGGTGCACTATTGCAGCCAGCAGCGAGGGTATCCGGGCGTGCCGGTGGAGCAATACACGAAGGCGGATTTAGAGCGGGAGTATTTGACGGCGAAGAGCTGCGCGCCGAATTGCACGATTGGGTGCGTGCACCGGATTTCGCATATCGACCATTGGCGGGGAGTGCAGACGCGGGAGGTTTCGCCGGGGAGTGGTGGGTTGGTGCAGCTTGGCGGACAGTGAGGAAGTGAGAGAAGTGAACGAGTGAAGAAGTGAAAAAGTGAAGGAGTGAAGGAGTGAAGCGGCGCATCCTGAGGGGTGCGCCGTTGGTGTTTTTGGGGTACGGGGTGTCAGAGTGGGGCGAGGCGGCGAGTGACGAGGGCGATGGGGGAGCCGACGCAGACGATGTGAATGGCGCAGCCGATGAGCGTCATCTGCCAGGAGAACGGGCGGTGGATGGCGGCGGAGTAATGGACGACGACCTGCATGAAGAAGTAAACGGCGATGCCGTAGAGGGGACCGAAGAGGATCGGCAGGCGGATGAGGGCGGGGAAAAAACGCGAGGCGGTTACATAAGTGGCGGCGGCGCCGTAAGCGATGACGAAGTGGCAGAGCAGGCCGAGGGCGGCGGCGGCGGGGCCGCCGGAGAAGGCCCGGGTGCCGAGCAGGCCGGCGGCGATGCCCTGAAGCAGCGGGATGAGGCGTGCGCCCATGGCGCCGTAGACGAGGAAGGCGGCGGTGATGTCCATGGTACCGGCGATGAGGCCGGCCCATAGGATGGCGGCGGGGCGAGAGGCGATGGGGGCGGCGAATTGCGTGGAGGGCATGGGTTTGAAAGCCGACGGGGAATGGTAGCAGGAGGCGGCGGGTGGAGGAAGGGAAATGGTGCGGGACGGGCGACGCCGCTTCCAGTTGCTGGCTCTGACGGCGCATCCTGAGCGGATGCGCTGTTGGTGCGTGTTGGGACGGCGGGTGGAGACCGTGGCTTCCCACCCATGCGCGATGAAACTGCGCATGGATGGGGCACAGCTCTGCCGTTTCACGGCGGCAATGAACGATGCGCAATCTCACATTTTGGAGATGGTGGACCAGGTGGATTCGTCGATGGGAAGGCCTAGCGCGGAGTTTTCTGCGCGGAGGCGGAGAGTTTGTTCGCCGGGATAGCGGATGCTCGCCGCGGGCGAGTCGGGCTGCGCGGGATCGGCAGGTTGGGCGGCGTGGATGGAGGCGACGATGTCATCGGCGATCTGGGATTGGCGAACGGAATCGCCCAGGGCGGCGGGATGGATGGCGATGAAGGTTTGGGAGAGCGCGGACTCGCGCAGCGGGTCAGTGGAGAGCTGATGGGTGGCGTTGCCGAGGGCGAGCGTGGCGGCGATGGCGTCGAGGAGGATGGAGAGACCGGAGCCTTTCCAATAGCCGATGGGGAGAGCGCGCTGCGACTGCTCGATGGCGGCGGGATCGGTTGTGAGCTGGCCGGCGGGCGAGAAGCCGCCGGGGACGGGGAGAGGCTGGGCGCGGCGGCGGTGGGACTCGAGCGCGCCGTAAGAAAACTGCGACATCGCCATGTCGAGGACGACGTGGCCGGCGGGGCGGGGGACGGCGAGGACGAGGGGGTTGTTGCCGATGGCGGGATTGACTGCGCCCCAGGGCGGAAGGTTGGGCATGGTGTTGGTGAAGCAGAGGGCGATGAGGCCGGCGTCGGCGGCCTGCCAGCCGTAGGTGCCGCCGCGCATCCAATGATTTGTGTTGCCCATGGCGATACAGGCGATGCCATGCTGGCGGGCGAGCGCGATGGCTTGATTCATTGCGGCCTGGGCGTTGAGATTGCCGGGGCCGAGGCGGCCATTCCAGCGCTCGATGGCGCCGAAGCGGGCGGTGCAGATGGGCTCGGCTGAGGGATTGACGGAGCCGTTGCGGATGGTGGCGACGAAGCGGGGAAAGCGGTTGACGCCGTGGGAATAGACGCCGTCGCAGGTGGTTTCAGCGAAGAGGCGGGCGCAGGCTTGGGCGTGAGGGCTGGAGAAGCCGAGAGACTCAAGGATTGCGGCGAGGCGGGTGAGGACGTCGGTGAAGGGAATGCGGAGCATGGTGGGTTCATGGTAAGGCAGGGGGCCAGGGAGCCAGGGAGCCAGGAACCTAGGGACCTAGAGACCTTGGAATTTGGGAGGGCTGGTTAGTTGGGTTTGATGGCGAGTGTGGAATTTGGTAGGATGAGAATGGATTTTGATCCGGGCAAACAGTTGGCGCCCTTACTCCGGAGTGTTTCTGATGACGGAACCGGCCACAGTACGGAGCGAGGAAACGCAGAAGACGCAGGTGGACCCCGAGACCACGGAGCGGTTCATTGCCGAAAAGCATATCGGCGAGCGGATCAAGCGGCTGCGGCTGAAAAAGTCGATGGGACTGGTGGAGCTGGGGAGGCACACGGGGCTGTCGGCGAGTTTTCTGTCGCAGCTGGAGACGGGGCGGGTGGTGCCGACGCTGCGGAACCTGGCACGGATTGCAATGGTGTTCTCAAAGGACCTGTCGTATTTTTTTGAGACGGAGCCGCAGGCGATGTTCCGAGTGCACAGGCGCAAGGAGCGGGTGCGGCTGCCGCAGACGGGGGTGGAGACGCCGTCGTATTTTTTTGAGAGCCTGGCGTACATGGTTCCGGACCGGCACATGGATCCGTACTTTGCGGAGTTTGTGCCGCTGGCGGGGCCGCAGGAGCCCAAGGCGCATCTGCATCCGGGAGTCGAATTTTTGTACGTGCTGGATGGGGAGCTGACCATTCAGCACGGTGAGAACCGCTGTGTGCTTGCGCCCGGGGACGCGGTGTATTTCGATTCGGCGACCGCGCACTCCTATGTGTGCCATGGGCCCAAAGCGGCGAGTGCGCTGATTGTAGCGATGCACCAGCCGATGGCGGCGGCTGCGCCGGCGCGGAGCGCGTTTCCGCCGGGACCGCGACCGGTGGCAGTGCCTGGCCCGGGCGAGCGGCGGTAGGACCTAGGGACCGAGGGACCGAGGAACCAAGGGACCAAGAGACCTTTCAACCGGTTTTCCAAGGCTTGAAGTGCTGGGGCCGTAGCAAGACAGTGTGCGAAAACAAGCGGCGCTGCTACTTCTTGCCCTGGAGTGTCTTGGGGTTGATTCCGGCCTTGCGGGCGGCGCGTTTTCTGGCCAGCTCGTGCATCTCCGCGCCAATGTGGGAGCGGTTGATGCCGATCTGCATGGTGAGCATGATGAAGTTGCCGGTGATCCAGTAGAGCGCGAGGCCGGAGGGATAGTTCAACAGGGTGAAGCCGAAGAGCAGTGGCATCGCGATGGCCATCATGCGCCGCTGGTTGGGGTCGACGCCGGGAGATGGCGTGATGAACTGAGTGAGGAACATGGTGATGATGATGAGGATGGGCAGTATCTTGAGCGGATCGGGCGAGGAAAGATCGGTGAGCCAGAACCAATGGGCCTGGCGCAGTTCGACGGCGTTGAGCAGGACGCGGTAGTAGGCGAAGAACAGGGGCATCTGCAGGAGCATGGGCAGGCAGCCGCCGTACATGTTGACGCCGTTCTCCTTGTAGAGCGCCATCATCTCGGTGTTCATCTCGGCGCGGCGCGGGTCAGTAGCTTTGAACTGCTGATACTTGCGCTTGAGGGCCTCCACCTTGGGCTGGATGCGCATCATCTTCAGCGACGACTTCATCATCATGAGCCGGGTGGGCAGCAGGGCCAGGTTGAAGATGACGGTGAGGACGATGATGTCCCATCCCCAGCTGGGGATGCCGTGCGAGTGCATGAGGCGCAGGATCCAGAAAAGGGGCGTGGCGAGGAAGGTCCACATGCCGAAGCGGATTAGCGGGCGCAGGTTGGGACCGTCAGGCTTGCCGTCGGAACCCGTGGCGTGGATGGCAGATATCAAGTCAGTTTGCTTGGGGCCGACGTAGAGGCGCAGGCGGTCGTCGCCAGAGACGTCGCCGACGGCGACGCCCATAACGTCAGCGGGCTTCTTTTCGCCGTTGGGATTGGACACGTTGACGGGCAGGTCGATGGTGCGATGCAGGGTGACCACCGTAGCCTGGGAAGGATAGTCGGGCAGGAACGCTGCGGCAAAATAGAGGTCGGCGGCGGCGGCGTACTGATAATCGCCTTCGAGCGTATTGTCGTTGCCGACTTTTCCGGCGGCTTCTGAATCGGACTTATCGTCGAGGCACCAGTCGAAGGTGGCCGGGGTGCGGGTGAGGCCGGGAATCCTGCTGCGGCCCTGGAACTCCTCCTGATCGCCGAGGCCGGCGGGCCATGCGAGCAGGGTGCGGACGGGTTGGCCGTTGCGGCGGACCTGAACGTCGGCGTGGATCACGTAATCCGAACCGAAGGTGAAGGTCTTGATCACGTCCAGGCCATTTTCCGCGTAGTGAAAGGTGAGCGCGGCGGGCGACTTCAGCGTGCCGGTAGCGGAAGCCTGGTAGAGCGCACTGTTTAACTGGTTGGTGAGCGCGGGCTCGTAAGTAAAGAGCGATAGAGGAAATCCGAAGAGGGATGAAGCCTGCGCCTGCACCATGTCGAGAGGATGGCCGGAGGAGTCCTTATAGTCATTGAGGATCCAATGCTGGACCAGGGCGCCCTTGTTGCTGAAGACGATTCGGTAGTAGGGGTTCTCAATGGTGGTGGTGGACGACGAGGCGGCGACAATTCTGGGCGCAGGGGCGGCAGGCTGTACGGAGTTGGCTGGGGCAGCTGGCTGGGGCGACGCGGCCTGTTCCGGCGCGGGCGATTGCGAGGACGCCTGCTGCTGTTGCTGCGCGGGCTGAGGCGCGTTGGTCTTGGGTCGCTGGAAGTACTGGAAGCCGAGGAAGATGGCTACGGCGAGAAAGCCCATGAGCATGAGCGAGCTGAAATCGCCGCCGCCGCGGTGGTCGCCGGAACCACCCTGCTGGAGATTTGGATTTTGGAATTCGGGCAAAGGGAACTTCCTGTCGTTCGAAGCGCGGGAACCTTGGTTGGCCGCTATCTCTATGGTAAAGGCTTGTGGGCGGCCGAATGAGACGGACGCGCCGGGGGAACCTGATCAAGGCCTCCGCGGCTGAAGGGGTGACAGCGGAGCAGGCGCCAGAGAGCCAGCGCCGAGCCGCGCCATGGGCCGTGCATGGCAATGGCGCGGACGGCGTACTCCGAGCAGGTGGGTTGAAAGCGGCATCCGCCGGCGCCGAGCGTATGCAGCACGGGCGAAAGCGTGTGCTTGTAGATCCAATGCAGGGCGAGAAGGATGCGATTCATGGCGATAACCGGGCCGGCTGCTCGACTGCGCGCGCAGCCTCGGCGCAGGCCTGCGAAAGGATACGCACGACCTCGTCCTCAAGTTTCGGGAATTCGAGGGTGAGAACGGCGCGACGGGGGTGGAAGATGAGGTCGGAAGCCGGAGGCAGCAGGTCCAGGTGGCGGCGAATGGCCTCACGCAGGCGACGCTTGATGCGGTTGCGGTCATGAGCTTTGCCCAGCACTTTGCCTGCGGTGAGCCCGACGCGAGATTCGGCGGGGCTCGAAGCGGCGGCAAATGGATGGGGGGCGAGGAACCAGCTCATGGAAGCGGACTGGCGTTTGCGCGCACCGGCATACGCGCGCTGATAGTCGGCGTGGCGGCGCAGGCGGAAAGGCGCCAGGGATTGCTTATGCACGGCAGGCTGGATTGGGGCGGTCATGGGCGAAGCGGCATGAAGCCAATGCGAGGCAGGAGGCGCAGGCTGCGGCCGCGAACGACGGACGCGAGCTAGTCGCGGAACCCTGCGCTGACGGAGACGCGCTTGCGGCCGGCGGCGCGACGGCGGCTGAGGACGGCAGCGCCGCTCTTCGTCTTCATGCGTGCGCGAAAGCCGTGGGTCTTGACTCGGCGATGGCGGTTGGGTTGAAATGTGCGCTTGGGCATAAAAAAACGC
Organism: uncultured Acidobacteriota bacterium; assembly: GCA_963788435.1. Classification (GTDB taxonomy): domain Bacteria; phylum Acidobacteriota; class Terriglobia; order Terriglobales; family Acidobacteriaceae; genus Telmatobacter. The sequence continues at coordinate 42,015 of CAWBIG010000160.1, forward strand.
GCTCCTCTTTCCGATGAAAAAATGGCCTTAACGGCAGATATTCAGTATACCGCAGGCGAAGGTGCGAATCCAGTGAGGGTTCGGCTTGCGATAACGCCATCGCGGCAACCCGAAGGATCGGCGATGGTTCCAATTCTGCAGCGAAGAAATCACGCGCATGGTAAGCATTGACGGTGACTCAAGTCACCTGCGAGTCACGGTTTCACCACGCATGGTGCAACCTCTAAAACGTATTCGAAAGAAGTGTGAATGAGGGATTGCAATGACGTTCAAATGTGCTACTATCGCTTGCGTTCAACAAAAGATCTCGACGTCCCACGGAACGGAATTCACCCACTCCCGAGGGTCAAAACCGACGGGCACCAACCACGGCTGATTTGCGCATGAATCGAAAAGGAGTCCAGGGTTTTGATACCTGAGCTCGCGACGAGCCGTTGTCTGAAACGGATGGATGAAGTACATAGGGACGCAGCAAGGAATAGTTCGATGGCATTTGCAATGTCTCCAGCCCCCACGGCACTTAATCCCTGGCTGCAAATTCTAGCGGCCCTGGAAAAGAAGGTTATCCGCCAGTCGTTCGAAACCTGGCTCAAGCCGACGCGCTTCAGCCATGCGGCGGGAAGAATGATTTTTGTACGAGTTCCGTCACCGGAGTTCCAGCAGATCGGCGATAAATACAGCGATCTGATCCAGGAAGCGATTGAGGCGCAGTCGCTGGAGTTCGACGGAGTCTGCTTTGTGACCGCCGAAGAGGATCCGTCAACGCCGCCGGCGAACCGTTTCCCTCCAGTGCCGTCGCACGATCCCAAGGCGCCTCCTCCACCGCCTCAGCGGGGCCCGGAGCAAGGGCGGTTCGACTGGTCGACTGCGGCGCAGCTGAACTCCCGCTACACTTTCGACAATTTCGTCATCGGCAACGGAAATCAGTTTGCGCGGGCGGCGGCGTTGGCCGTTGCCGAGCGCCCATCGCGCGCCTACAACCCATTGTTCCTGTACGGCGGCGTGGGCATGGGCAAGACCCACCTGATGCAAGCCATCGGCCATGAGGTGAAGCGGCGCCAGCCCTCGGCGAACATCTGCTACGTCTCCGCGGAGAAGTTCACCAACGAGATGATCACTTCACTGCGCAACGATCGCATGACCAGCTTCCGCGACCGTTTCCGCACCGTGGACGTGCTGCTCATCGACGACATCCAGTTCATTGCCCAGAAGGAGCGCACCCAGGAGGAATTCTTCCACACGTTCAACGCGCTGCATGAGAGCATGCGCCAGATCGTGATTGCCAGCGACCGGCCGCCCAAGGAACTGGCGGAAATCGAGGACCGGCTGCGCTCGCGGTTTGAGTGGGGATTGATCGCGGACATTCAGCCGCCGGACCTGGAGACGAAGGTGGCCATCCTGCAGAAGAAGGCGGAAACCGAACAGGCGCCGCTGCCGACCGACGTGGCGCTGTTCATCGCCTCCAACGTGCGCACCAACGTGCGCGAGCTGGAAGGCGCGCTGACCCGGCTCATCGCCTGGTGCCAGCTCAATCACGTGGAGATCACGCTTGCTGCCGCGCAGCAGTGCCTGAAGCAGTTCATCGACATGCAGGTGCGCAAGGTAACGATCGAGGCCATTCAGCGCGCCGTGGCCGAGTCGTTCGGCATGCGCGTGACCGACCTGAAGCAGAAGAACAACGCGCGGCCGGTGGTGGTGCCGCGGCAGATCGCCATGTTCCTGGCCAAGCAGATGACCGAGGCCAGTTTGCCCGAGATCGGCCGCCAATTTGGCAACAAGCACCACACCACGGTGATGCATTCCATTTCCAAAATCGAGGAGCTGCGGCGGTCGGACAAGGACCTTCAGCGCATGCTCAACAAGCTTCAGGACATGCTCAACGGCTAGGCGGGTTGGAGCACAAAGGGGAAGGCCGCGCATCGCGCGGCCTTCTCTTTTTGCGCAGCATTGAAATCCTCTTCTCATTTCCGGCCGAGCGCCTTAGACTGCGGCACATGGACAACGAGCGCATTCGCGAAATCTGCCTGGGGTTCCCGCACGCGAAGGAGACGGTGAACTGGGGCCATCACCTGGTGTATTGGGTGGGGGATCGCGATATTGGGGGCAAGATGTTCGCGATGACCGATCTCGACGGCACCGGATTCGGCGTGCTCTGGTTTCATTGCGGCTCCGAGCGGTTTCATGAGTTGCTCGAAATCGAGGGGATCTCCGCATCGCCCTATCTGGCCAAGGCTCGCTGGGTAACCATGGAGCGTTGGGACGTGCTGCGGCCGCGCGAGATTGAGGATGAGCTCAGGCGGGCGCATGAGCTGATCCATGCGAAACTGCCGAAGGGGACGCGGAAACTTCTGGCTATGCCGGATGCGGAGCGGAACCTGATTCTGCGCGAGCGCAAAAAGGTGTTGGCGGCACGGACGAAGTCGAAGAAGGTGTAACCGGCTGAGAAGGCGATTGTCGGAGGAGCAGTTATACGCTGTCTAACGCCGTCTTACATGGACTTACGACGGGCTAGAGTCACACTAAGTGCGTAAGGCACGGTCTTACGCGATGTCTTACAGGTCCTACAGCGCTGGCTTCCAATCGATCGTCCCCAAGCCGCAGACCGTTGTCGACAACGGGTTACCAAACCCGGCAGGGCGGATCCGCCACCATCTCGTCAGCCTTTTTGCAACTGAAGCTCTTGGCGAAATCCGGCAAATCGCTTAGCACCGTGTTGGCGCGGTATTCGTCGGGCGCGTGGGGATCGGTTTCGGCCTGGGTGCGGAGCTGCTCGGGGCGCGTTTGCGTGCACCATTGCTGCGCATAGGCAATCCAGAAGCGCTGGTCGGGCGTGTAGCCGTCCAGCCTTGCGCTCAGGTCCAGGTGCTGGGCCTCGGCCTTGTCGACATACGCAAGCCAGGCGATCCAGAGTCCGCCGAGGTCGGCGAGGTTTTCGCCCAGGGTGAGCTTGCCGTTCAGATGGACGCCGGGAACGGCCTCGATGGCGCCATATTGCTTCACCATGCACTCGGCGCGCTGATTGAAGTTCTGTTCGTCGATTTTGGTCCACCAGTTGCGAAGGTTGCCGTCCTTGTCGTATTGGCGGCCTTCGTCGTCGAAGCCATGAGTGAGCTCGTGGCCGATGGTAGAACCCATGTCACCGTAGTTGGCCGCGTCATCTTCCTTGTCGCTGAAGAACGGCGGCTGGAAGTAGCCGGCGGGGAAATTGACGTTGTTCTGCTGCGGGTCGTAGTACGCGTTCACGGTGGGTGGCGACATCTCCCATTCGCCCTTGTCGACGGGCTTTCCGATCTTGGCCATCTCGCGGTCGAAGTCGAACTCGCGCACGCGCTCCTGGTTGCCGAGTGCCTGGCCGCGCACGATTTCGAGTTTCGCGTAATCGCGCCACTTGTCGGGATAGCCGATCTTGTTCATCACCGCATGCAGTTTGTCTTCGGCTTTGGCTTTGGTCGCGGGGCTCATCCAGTCGAGAGACTGAATGTCGGAGCCCATTGCCTGCTCAATGGCGAGGGTCATGGCAAGGGCGCGCTGCTTGGCGTCTGGAGGAAAGTACCTTTCAACGAACACCTGTCCGAGTGCCTCGCCCATCTCGCGATCGACGCGGCTGGTGCAGCGTTTCCAACGCTCCTGTTCTTTTTCCGCGCCATTGAGGATGTGTGCGTAGAAGTGCCAGCTCTCCTGGTCGAAGGCTTGGGGCAGGGAGGTGCCGGCGTAGGCGTGTAGAAGGTGCCAGCGAAGGTAGGTCTTGATCTGATCCAGCGGCGTATCGGCGAGGATGGTGTTGAATTCGGCGAAGAACTTCGGCTCGGTGTCGTTCATGCCGCCGGTTGCGGGCGCATGGGCTGCGGCATCATAGGAGGCGAGCTTGAAATGCGTGAGACCGCCGCCGAAGTTTGCCAGATCGGTTGGATGGTTCAGGTTCTGCGGATCGCGCTGCTCCGTGATAGTGAGCGAAGCTTTGGCCAAACGCGTCTCGATGGCGAGAACGGTTGCGGCATCCTGCTGGGCAGCGAGCTGCGGCTCGCCAGCCAGCGTGAACATCTTGGCGACGTGCTCAACATACTGCCGGCGCTGCTCCTGCGATTTGGCATCGGTGCGGGTGTAGTAGTCGCGTTCGGGCAGCCCCAGTCCGCCGGCATAGTAAAAACTGATCACGCGGTTGGCGTCGGTGAAGTCCTGGCCGGAGCTCATGTCGAAGAACGCGTTGACGCCGATGCGATGGAGATGGCCGAGCAGCGCAGGAAGATCGTCAACTGACTTGAGGTCGCCGATGCGGTCCAACTCCGGCTGCAATGGCGCCAGGCCTTGCTTGTTGACCTCCGGTACATTGATGCAACTCGCATACTCGTCGCCGATCTTCTGCTCGTTGGCACTGCGCGCGGCTGGATGCGCCGATGCCGCGGACTCGAGGATCTGCCTCAAGTGCAGGCGGTTCAGCTCATAGAGCTCTGTGAATCGGCCGTATGAGGTCTGGTCGGCAGGCAAAGGGTTTTTCTTGAACCAGCCATTGCAGCTGTAGCGATAGAAGTTCTGGCAGGGATCCACGGTGGTGTCGATCAGCGAGGGATCGAAGACACGGAGCTCAGAGGACGAAGACGTGGACGGGGCGCTTTGGGCCAACAGTGGCGCGGCAGTGGAAGCGGCAGCGAGCAGACAGCATACGGCGGTTGCGCGAATCATGCCGAAACTTTAGCAGATGGACAAGCCAAGGCACAGTGGGTATTTCCGGGCCGGTACAATGGAAGAGGAAATGATACCTGGAGGAAAACGAGCAAGTGGCGCAGCGCACTTTCAGCATTATCAAGCCGGATGCGGTCCGCAAGGGATACACCGGCGCCATACTGGCCGAAATCGAGAAGGCCGGATTTCAGATTCTTGCGATCAAAAAGCAGTCGATTTCAAAAGAGCAGGCCAAGGGATTCTACGTCGTGCACAAGGAACGGCCGTTCTTTGAATCGTTGACCAACTTCATGTCTTCGGGGCCGATCGTGTTGATGGTTCTCTCAAAGGAGAACGCCATTGCCGATCTGCGCAGGTTGATGGGCGCAACCAATCCCGCCAATGCCGACGAGGGCACGATTCGCAGGAAGTTTGCGGAATCGATCGAGGAGAATGCGATCCATGGTTCTGACGGCGAAGAAACGGCGGCCTTTGAGATTGGTTACTGGTTCGCAGGTTATGAATTGATTTAGGTCCGCAGGCCTGGGCGAAACGTATGCTCGTGCTTGCAGGCGCGGAGCGCTGGTCGTTCTCGTCGTCAACCGAATAAGTCGTCGATTCTCTGGCGCAACGCGGCCACCTCCGTGCGCAACTCCGCTATCTCGGCTTCAAGCCGGCCGATTCGATCGGTTTCTGCCGCTTCGGCTGAGTGCGAGTAGACCGGCGGGGCTGTCGTACTTGCGGCCTCAATTCTTCCCGACAGCAGATGCGCATAGCGCGATTCCTTGGTTCCGGGCTGGCGCGGCAGCACGGCGGCCAGCGGCGGTTCGCGCTCCATCAGCTTCTGCAAGCCAGCGGCAACGTCGGTCAGTTCCTCGAACCGGTGCATGCGCTCGGTGCGTCCGCGCAACTCGCCCGGCGTCTGCGGTCCGCGCAGAATCAGAACGCAGATCAGGGCGGTTTCCGCGCGGCTGAAGTTGAAGGCCTCTCCGAGCCAATGCTCATATCTGGTCACGCGGCCGTCACTGTTGCGTGCGCGGCCGGCCAGCCCCTTGTCCTCGAGGCCACGCAGCGCAGACCGTATGTCGTCCTCGTCCAGGGTGGTCACGGGCTCGCGATTGGAGCGTTGATTGCATGCGTTGATCAGCGCGTTCAACGACAGCGGGTAGTACTCGGGGGTGGTCACTTCCTTCTCGATAAGCGATCCGAGAACGCGCGCCTGGGCGGCTGTGAGAACGACGGGTTGAGCGATCGGCATATGGAGTCATTCTCGCATTCGGCGGGTGCAGCGGCCACGGCGCAATCAAAGAGGTCTCCGGGTCAGACTGCAATTTTGCGCCGGTGATTCCAAGCCCCCGCCCCGCTCTGCGATACTGTTCTGTCATGCCGATTGAAGATCTCCAGCAAGCTGCCCAAAAAATCGCAGGGTTCCTCTCCACCTTGAACAAGCTCGGTGGATTCCATTTCAAATACCGGATCACGGCGGGCGATGGCGCGCGCGATCCGCAGGAGCTGGAAGCGCGGCTCATTTATGTGGAGCTGGGCGGGCCGGACGTTCCCACTTTGACCCAGCACAACGGCGAGCTGCTGCGCGCGCTGGAGACGCTGGCGGTGCAGATGCTTCGACTGGACCAGCGCGAGCACGACCTGATCAGCTTCGATGCGGGGAACTTCAAGGCGCTGCGGGCGCAGGAGCTGCGCATGGCCGCGGAAACGGCGGCGGAAAAAGTGCTTAAGACCGGTGTGCCGTATGCATTTCCGCCTATGAACAGCCGGGAGCGGCGATTGCTCCACCTTGCTTTCAAGGAGATGGAAGGGGTGGAGACGGCCAGCTCTGGCGAGGGGCAGGATCGTTTTCTGGCGGTGTACCCGGCGGGCAAGACCCATCTTCCCGTGCAAGCACCGACGCGCCCGCGTGCTTTTGGACGCCGCTAAATCGCCATCAAAAACATATCAACATATCATGATGCGCTGGAAGTATGCATGTACATTTTTTTATGCAATTATCAACGCATCATGATATGACGATGCGTTTGTGGCTGGTTTTCCCCCGTCTGGCCCTGGTTTAAAACCTGGCTTCAAACTGGCGGAAACGCCGCTCGAGCTCCCATTGCGCGGAGGCTTTTTCGTTGCCGTCCAGGAACGTCTTACACGCGTAAGACGGATTTCCGGAACCGAGGACCTGGCCGCGGCACGCACCTCGCGCCACCGTGAACTCATCCGGCGTTGCCCAGAGACTTTCCCCCGGAAGAAAATCGTGCTCCATGCCTGTCCGTGCCAACTGCTTCAGATCGAGATAAGTCAGGTGATAATCGATCGCGGCGCGCGCGTATTCGTGAGTGATCTCGATCCGGCTGACGCCTTCATCGTCGGTGGAAAGGGCGACGGGCACGTGGGCGGCGCGATAGATGGGAAACGGATGCATGTCGCCCTTGACGCCGAGGATTCCCTGGTTCGAGGTTAGGTTGATCTCCACCATGATGTGCCTCTCGGCCATCTCGCGCAGCAGCCCCTTGGCATCATCTTCGTACATGACATCGACGCCATGGCCGATGCGCTCAGCATGGCCGAGTTCGACGGCCTGGCGGACGTGAAAACGCAGACCCTCGGGGGGAACCAGGCCCGGTGCGAGCTCGCCGGCGTGCAATGTGATGTGAACCTTCGGATAAACGGATTGCAGGTAGCCCACTATCTTCATTTGCAGCGTGTAGTCGCGCATGGTGACGAAGTCGTCTTCCGGCCGCACGAAGTTGATGCCGACGAAACCGGGATCGTGCGCGTCGATGCTGGCTGCGGCGGTCTCAAAGCCCAGCAAGGTTTGCGCAAAAACTTGCTCGGGCGGAAGGTCGCGCAGCACCTGCCAGAGAAAGCGAACTTCAACCTGACATGCGGGCGCGTCCTGCGGAGTGCCGCAGTGCTCCAGTTGTTTGCGCTGGGCTTCCGCGGCGCGCACCTCGTCGCGATCCGCGGCTACCTCGTCGCGCAATCCCTTGCTGAGCAACTGCTGCCGGAACTGGGCGAATGCGAGCGGATCGGCCTGCGCCAACTCCGGGCTCCAGCCGATCTCGCGCGCGATCGCCATGGCATGACTGAAGGGCGGCGTCACCATCAGCTCAAGGTACTGCTGGTTCTGCGCGGCGGCGCGGCTGGCCACATCGTCGACCCATTCGCCGGTATGATTCTTGACCGCATCGATGCGATCGAAGACGGCGAAGAACTGGTCATGTGCGCTCCAGCCCGCGGAAGGCACAAAGCTGCGCAAGGAAAGCGAGTCAATCAATTTGTCGTAAAGCAGTTGGGTCTGGCGGTCGATATTCCCGGAAAAGGTCTTGGCGGGGATGAGCCCGTCCGTGCATGGAGGCTTGACGATGCTCAGGGCTACGGTGTCCACGCACAGGCTATCGTTACCGGCGTCGCGAATGAGGGTTTCGGCATAGACCGCGCCGGAAAGGTGAACGTGGAGATCGGCGCCCTTGGGGAATGGATGCAGGAACGCGTAGACAGCGAGCGGTCCCTCGCGCATGGCCTCATCGTAGGCGCGCGCGGTGCGAGCTTCGGCTCCGCGATCGGGCTCCGCTCGTCCGGATTGCGCGGCGGGCTGGACGGGCGCACGTGCTGCGGGCTGGGCGCTGGCGGAGAGAATTGACGCTCCGGCAAGACATGACAGGGCTAGGGCGGGCGCGATGGCTTTGAGGGGAGCGTGCATGATTGCCTAACAGTGTAGGACAGCCGGACGAGAATGTTAGACAGATTCATTGACGACGCCAAACTGAGCACTCATCGCCGCAGGCAGTGGTTGGCCGGCCCGTCCAGGTATTGTTATACTTTGGAAAGTAGTTGCAGGCGACTGTTCGAGGACTCTCTAACCCTTCCGGATCACACCGGAATCCCGCACAGGAAATGCAACGCAATCTGCACTGAGGCCAGGTAGCTCAGTGGTAGAGCGCGGCCCTGAAAAGGCCGGCGTCGGCGGTTCAATCCCGTCCCTGGCCACCACCACTTCGATTCACCCCGTCCCACCGCGTACCAAAACTCCATTAAACCCTTTGTTTCCGCCAAACCAAAGTACCACCCCGTGCCACGCGGAACCATGGCATCCCAGTCGGAATTGGGGTAGATTACGATTTTCGAAAAGACCTACCCCAATGCCGCTGACTGACACCCAGGTCAAGAACGCGAAACCGGGAAAGCGACCACCGCTGTTTCCGAGATCCAGAAGGGCGTGACGTCGGTGGGGGCCACGGAGACGAGTCGGCTGCGGGAGTGGTTTGCAGTAGGAATAGGATCAGAGCGCGCACGGGACTACCGCCCTGTCGGTTCAGTTTCTGCCTATGGCCCTAAGAAACACCAATTCCGAACTCAGTGGCTGTGCGAGCTGGACAACCAAGCCGGTGCTCATCAACTGGGTGCCAGCTACCTCAATATCAGCCGAACTATCATCCTGAAAATGCAATGAGTATCTCCTGGATGGATCAAGGCCTTCGATAACAAACCTGTGTGCTCCTTCACCGCGATCCGTGCCGCGAAAAGCATAAACAACCCCTTCACCGAGCACAGGATCCATGTACTCCATCCCGTCCCAATGCACGCCGTCGGGGCGTGCCGAGATGTGATAAAGGCGTGCATCGCGGATGAGCGGCCTCAGCTTCTCCTTGTAAAGTGCGATCGCCCGGCGCGCAACCTCATGTTGCTCTGCGGACCAGGAAGTGGTGTCGAGCATAAGAGTTACCCAGCCCATCATGCCGCTGCGGAGCATGTAGAGAAAGTTTTCCGGACTGGGCGCTGGCCATTTCTCCACATAGCTTTCGAGCATTGCAGTTGGCAGGAGATAGCTCGTATCGAAGAAGGCGCGGCGATTCGAAAGCGGGTCGTAGGTATCGGTGATGGAAAAGTAGTCACCGTGCGCGGCTGACCCGAAGTCGACCATTCGCCCGCCGTCGTTGCAGATTTCAAACAGCAATCCCGGATGTTGCTGTCGAGTCTGCGCATAAATGGCGTAGTATGCACGGACAGCGTGATAACTCACGTCAGTCGAATTTGAATCCAACACAAAATCGAAACCTGAATCGCGAGTCACCTTCATTGTGCTTCGATCGGGCGGTGCGTGAGGATGATCGCCCTTTGTACAGCCCTGAGCGACTAGATAGCCATCGTGTTCGATCATGTCGAGGTGATAATCATTGACGATGCGGTTGACTTCCCCGGCGAAGTATTCTTTCGCAGCCGGAACACCCAGGTCTGCAGTCTGGCCTTTGAACTCCTCCGGCTTCCACGCCGGTCCAACGTCTGCGACCAGCCAATCCCGTACCTTCGGATCACGTGCATTCAGTGCACCGGGCTCGGTGTCGAGTCCGGCCTGCGTCCAATCAACCCAGATACCGAATCGCAAACCTTTGCGATGCGCTTCGTCCGCAATCGCCGCCAGCCCATGCGGGAACTTCTTCGGGTCCGGGTACCAATCGCCAACTCCGCGAAACCAGCCGGCATCGAGGTGAAACATCTCCATGCCGAGATCCTTCGAGTCGGAGATCATCCGCAGCGCAAGCTTCTCATCCACCTCCATTCCGCCGCCCCAGCTGTTGTTCACGACAAGGGGAAATTGCGGATCTTTCCAGGTAATTGGATTGCCGAGCACGGCTCTAACCCACGGGCGAAGCTGATTTCCGGCGGCATCAGGCCCGCCGGAAAATGCACCAAGGAAGACTGTCGGGGTAACGAATGTGTCTCCGGCCTCCATGCGCCCGCAGGAAACGCCAGATATATTGCTCATGGATATCGAGCAGTTCGCGAGCCATCAACGGCGCCGTCCAGTTGGAATAACCCGCGGGTGGAGCCTGATCCAGCATCGCGAGGATGCGCCGCCCGTGCTCCGGGCCGTATCTTGGTTCGGCACCACGATCGCCGGTCTCACTCAGACCCGCCATTCGCTGGCCGGCATAACGCACGCGCCACTTCGACGCGGTGCCCGGCGCGCAGCCAACTTCCCGCGCAATGGCGCGGGAGCCCGTACCAGATGCTGCCAGCAACACAATCCGGGCCCGATCCCGCATCCGGGCCTCGCTCTTACGCGAGCCAGCCAGCGTGCGGATTCCGGTGGATCGTGAACACGGATTCCGTTTGATCGTGAACATAAATTCCAGTCGATCGTGAACACTGATTCCGGCGGATCGTGAACACCGATTCCGGTGATCATGAACACCGTCCGGGGCCTCAAGGCGTTCCGCTGCTGCTGACAGTCTTCAACCACGGGTAGTCCCGATCCTTTGCCGAGCAGCGGAGGACGGGGATGCCGGGCGAGAGAGTGTCGATGCGGAAGATACGCGAAGTGCTTCGGTTACGGTTCGCGCAGGAACTGAGCCAGCGGGCGATCGGAACCAGTCTGGGTCTGAGCGCCGGCGCTGTGAACAGCTATCTGGGCCGCGCCCGGATGGTGGGTCTGGACTGGCCATTGGCCGATGAGTTCAGCGACGCGGAAGTCGAGACATTAATGTATCCGCCGCCGCCCGATTTGGCGTCGGAGCGGCGACCGGTTCCGGACTGGGCCGTGGTGCATCGCGAGTTGCGCCGGCCGAACATGACGCTGGCGCTGCTCTGGGAAGAGTATCGCGGCGGGGCCGGCGGCCAGGACGGCTTCGGGTATTCCTGGTTCTGCGATCTGTATCGCCACTGGGCCAAACGGCTGAAGCCAACACTGCGCCAGGTGCATACGGCGGGCGAACGGGTTTTCGTCGACTTCGCCGGCCGCACCATGGAGGTCATCGACGGTTCGACCGGCGAGATCCGCCGCGCCGAGATCTTCGTCGGCGTGCTCGGCGCGTCGAGCTACACCTTCGCGGAAGCGGCCTGGACGCAGTCGTTACCAGACTGGATTGCCTTGCACGTGCACATGCTGACCTTCATGGGCGGCGTGCCACGTCAGATCGTCAGCGACAATCTACGCGCCGGGATTACACGAGCCTGCTTCTACGAGCCGCTGGTCAACCGCACCTACGCCGACATGGCGTCGCACTACGGCACGGCGGTGATTCCGGCGCGCCCGTACAAGCCCAGGGACAAGGCCAAGGTCGAGGTTGGCGTCCAGGTCGTGCAACGCTGGATTCTGGCGCGGTTGCGCGACCAGCGGTTCTTCTCCCTGGCCGAACTGAACCAGGCGATCCGAGACCTGACCGATCAACTCAATGATCGGATCATGCGCGGCTGGGGCACGACAAGACGCGCGCTCTTCGAGCAACTCGACCGCCCCGCGCTCGGGCCGCTGCCGCCAACACCTTATGAGTATGCGGACTGGAAGCTCTGCCGGGTCAATCTCGATTACCACGTCGAGATCGATAAGCATTTCTATTCGGTACCGTTCCGGTTGCTTCGCGAACAGGTGGACGCGCGCGTAACGGCGAAGACGGTGGAGATCTTCCATCGCGGCAAGCTTGTGGCGGCGCATGAGCGGAGCCAGCGTCCGTATCGTCCGACCACGGTCGCCGAGCACATGCCGAGTTCGCATCGACGTTATCGCGACTGGACGCATGAACGGATACAGCGAGAAGCCACCGCGATCGGCGATGACACCGCGGCGCTGGTTGAGATCATCCTTCGGTCACGCCCGCATCCCGAGCAGGGGTTCCGTTCCTGCATCGGCATTCTCGGATTGGCGAGGCGATACGACGCCGAGCGGCTCGATGCCGCCTGCGCGCGGGCTCTCTTTCTGGGCACCCGCTCGTACAGCTCGGTCGCCGCGATCCTGAAGAATGGTCAGGAACGCAAGCAAGCCAATCCGGAACAACCCAGCCTGTTTCACGAGAACATTCGTGGCTCTGGCTACTACCATTGAAAGGAAAGACCTGATGCTGATCCACCCGCTGGCCGAGCGGCTGCGTGCCGTCGGCATGGCCGCCATGGCCGATGCGTTCCTGGAAATGCAAAGCCAGTCGGCCGCGACCGATCTCACACGCGAGGACTGGCTTGGCCTGCTGCTCGATAGGGAAGTGACCGCGCGCGACAGCAAGCGCCTCACCCGGCGACTGAGCCAGGCCCGGCTGCGCCAGAACGCGGTGGTCGAGGACACCGACTTCCGCGCCCCGCGCGGCCTCGACCGCACCTTGTTCCACAAACTCGCCGGCTGTGACTGGCTCCGCCACAGCCAGCATTTGGTGATCAGCGGCCCGACTGGGGTCGGCAAGTCCTGGTTGGCGTGCGCGCTCGGGCACAAAGCCTGCCGGGAAGGCTTCTCCGTGCTTACCGGCGGGCGCCGCGGCTGTTCGCCGAACTCGCCACCGCCCGCGGCGAGGGCCGGCTGCCACGGATGCTGGCGATGCTGGAACGCACGCGGCTGCTGATCATCGACGACTGGGGTCCCAGCCGCTGACCGCCGAGCAGCGCCGCCACCTGCTGGAGATCGTCGATGACCGTTACGAGAAAGGGTCGTTGCTGGTGACCAGCCAGGTTCCCGTGGCGCGCTGGCACGAACTCATGGGCGACCCGACGATCGGTGACGCGATCCTGGATCGTGTCGTCCACCGGGCTCACCGCATCGAACTGAAGGGCCCCAGCCTACGCAAGCGTCACGCTGTCAGTGCGCCCGCCGAAGGCGGCGGCCAGGTCGCCACGTGACCCGCGTCCACCCCCTTGCATTGCGTTACAGTAACGGAGAACAAGCCATGCCAGGAGGCCGCCAACCCGAAGGCGAGACCACCCTCAGCAACGCCGAACGTCAGGCCCGCTATCGTGCACGCCACAAAGATGATCGCCCGACCCCCGTTATTCGGTTGCGCTATCGGCGACCGGCCGACCGGCGCTCCCGGCCGCAGCGCTGGGACGACGCCGTCGCCGAGTTGCTCGCCCTCCAAGTTGAATACACCGCATGGTACGACGCCTTGCCCGACGGGTTACGCGAGACCGCCACGGCCGAGGCCCTACGGGCTATCGCCGAACTCGACCTGACCGAGATCCAGGCGATCATCCCGCCGCGCGGCTTTGGACGTGACTGATATCCGAAGATCCGGACCAACCCCATGTGGCGCAACATGGGAAAAACACGCTGCGGGAGCTGAGACTGCTTGACGACCGAAAGGGAAAAATGTGACGGGACAACCGTCAGTGGCAACGAACCAACATGACCGCATGCCGCTCGCCAGCACCTGCTCAGGCTGGCTCGTGCGCGTGTTCATGATCACCGGAATCGGTGTTCATGATCGAACGGAATGAGCGTTCAAGATCACCGGAATGCGCAGCCAGCGCTTCGAGCGCTTTACGCTCCTCGATCGTCAAGGCGATCACGGTCGCCTGGGGAATCGGTTTGCTCATACCCCTGACGAATATGACTCGCAATTCAGCGATAGTGGGAACTAGATGACCAGCCACCACCGGCGGCCTGCGATCCCGGGGAAGGGACCCGGCTGCGACATCGCCCTTCCAGCGGAAAACTGAAACGAACCCGGTTTGCCGGGATCGGGGACATCCGGCCTGCCGAGGGCCAGGCGAAAACCCGCAGTACCCCGATTTTCGTCTCGCGACCGCTGACGACCCAAAGCGGACCTTCGCCGCCGCTAGGACGGCGTCCGGTTCTGGCCGAGGGCTGCCTGTCCGCTCGGGAGCGCACGCAAGAACAAAGCTGCCATTGTGATAAGTTGGTCCTCTGACCGCTTTCGACCCATGCCCGGCAATGGCATGGCCAGTCAGTCCACCCCGATAGCGGACGCGCTTCTCCGATCGGCACGGGCGGTTACGCGTCAGCCGCCCTCCGGCCGCTTCACCACGTCTGGTATTTTGCCCAGCCACTGGCTGGCGAAACGCTGTTCGTAGATGCCGGCGCTGTACGACACTACCTCAATGCAGCTCTTGCCATAGACCTTGAGTGAATCAGGTCGCCCAGCCGAAGGAGCGGTCGACGGCCTTTTTCCACGATGCCGCGAGGTTCTCGCGCCGATCAGCGTCCATGGAAGGTTCCCAACGCCGATCCACCGCCCAGTTGCGCACGAGATCGTCTGTTCCCCGCCAATAGCCGACCGCGAGGCCGGCGGCATAGGCGGCGCCGAGGGACGTTGTTTCGAGTGTTTGTGGCCGCACAACCGGTATGTTCAGGATATCGCTTTGGAACTGCATCAAAAGTTCGTTCACCGTCATACCGCCCGCGACACGCAATGCCGGAACGCGGATTCCTGTCTCCTGCTCCATCGCCCGAATAATATCGTGGGTCTGATACGCGACCGCCTCCAGCGCGGCTCGAGCGATGTGCCCGGTATTTGCGAACTGCGTCAGACCGGCGATAACCCCGCGGGCATCGAGCCGGAAATAGGGCGCCCAAAGCCCGGAAAAAGCCGGCACGATGTAGACACCGCCGTTGTCGGTCACGGACCTGGCCAATGTTTCGATTTCGCCGGCCGACCGGATGAGCTTCAGATTGTCCCGCAACCATTGCACCAGCGATCCGGCCACTGCGACCGGACCCAATAACGCGTAGCGCGCCGGTTCGTCGCCGAATTGGTAAGCTGCGGTTGTCCACATCCCGGAAGCGGAGGGGACCGGCCGCGTACCGGTGTTCATCACCAGCACGCCGGCCGTTCCGTAAGTGTTTTCGGCCTCTCCGGGCTCGAAGCAGGTCTGTCCCACCAGCGCGCCGAACTGGTCGCCCAGAGAGCTGGCGATCGGCACGCCTTTGATACGCCGCGCCCGATCCCGCGGATCGCGCTTGAGGGCAGAAACTGCGGCAGGGCCCGACGCGGGTACCCGAAAACCTCCAACAGCTCGTTATCCCAATCCAATGTGGCGAGATTCATCAGTTGCGTGATGCTGGCGTTGGTTACGTCGGTGACGTGCTCTCCGGTCAAATTCCACTGTAGCCAACCGTCGATCGTGCCCAGAAGAAGGTTCCTGGACCCGGCCTGCTCCCGCGCGTCGGGCAGATGGTTCAGCAGCCAGCGCATGAGCTGGGAGGAAAATACTGGCGCCAGCGGAAGCCCCGTCTTCGCGCGGAACCGGTCGGGACCGCCGTCCTCGGTCATCGCGGCAACGTGCTCGGTTGTTCGCGTGTCCTGCCAGACCAGCGCGTTGTGCAGCGGCTTTCCGTTGCGATCCCAAACCGCCGACGTCGCCATCTGCGTGGCGATGCCCACCGCAGCCAGGTCCGCCGCGGTCAGCCCCGAACTGGCGAGAGCCTCGGCAACGACCTCCTGAGTGTTGGTCCAGATCTCCGCCGGATCGTGCTCGGACCATCCGGGCTGTGGGAAGATCTGCCGGTGTTCTTTCTGTGCGCTGGCCACGATCGCGCCGCC
>CAWBIG010000161.1:0-28831 GCA_963788435.1 uncultured Acidobacteriota bacterium
GTACTGGCCTGTGCAACTCATTGCCGCGCTCAGGCCTACCGGGTGGTCATTCAGGTAGTTCCCAGTGCCGGTTCCGTCGTTGCCCAACAGCGTCGGTATGCCGCCCCCGAATGTTCCATAGGTGGAAGGCAGTGTCTCGTAGACGACGCCCTTCATCATGGCGCCCTTGGCCAGATTGCCATCGTGGCAGCTCAGGCACATCAGCACGCCGGTAACGTCTGGCGTTCCCGCGGTCTGTGAGGTCGGCAAAGTTTCCGTATAGGTGCTCAACGTTACCGAGTTGGTTGTCCCGCTCACTGAGCCATTGCCGTTAATGGAACTGGCGGTTTGTCCGAACTGGAGGACCTGGCCGTACAAGCTGCCAACATCCTCGCCCCACAGGGCCTCGGTGCCAGAGCTTGGGTCTTTCGTCTTGGCCGCGCCGTTGCCGTATGCGCCGCTATGCGGTGCATGACAGCCTGCGCAACCACGGCCGTAGTTAAGGTGGGCGCCGAGGACGTCGGTGTTCGGCGTGTAAATCTGGGCGCTGGCAAATCCCGTGACTCCCAGCACCATCAGGGCGATAATTGCAATTCGCTTCATGGCTTGAAGCCTCCTAGTGCGCAGTCTCTTGCTATTCCGGCTAATCTGTGACGTCGTTCCTGCTTGCGCGCTCAACGGTTCCGCTCCCACATAATTGTGTGCTCCGCACGATACATGCCTTTGCCGAGTGGCAGGGGCTACTCCTGGCTGCTGTTCGTACCTCATTGCCGATATAAGACCTGCGTATGGGAATGAATTTGGGATCTTCGGTAGTTGGCGCTTTTTCATCATGAACGGCTCGTACAGTGACTTGGGTTACAGGCCCCACTGTCAGTAAATCCCCACATTAGGGATTTTTTACGTGAGCATCGTCACACTTGTTGACCCCCTAACACCCAGAAGTGCACACCATCGTGCTCCTCAGCACATTCGGGTATGCATGGAGTGATCGACATCACAAAACTCCGGGACCCCAGATGCTCTGATTGCAATAGTTCCGGCGAGAGTGAAACTTCCCAGATGGGGGACTCAGATTCCATTCGCTCAACTTCTCGTCTCCGCCCTGCCGCGGGTCACAATCGCCGGCTGCGCAAGCAACTCCTGACCCAGGGGAGAACGGTCATGAATGACGCATCGACATCCACCGGCAGATCGCTGCCAGCCACTAAGGCCTACGGCATCGCCGCCGTCTGCCTGGTCCTGGGGTTGATCGCCGGCTTTTTCGCCCGCGGTTCCCGCACGCCCGCAACCGCAGCGAAAGCCGCAGTTGTCTCCTCCGTGCCAGGCCACGGCCGTTTGCCTTCGTTGGCAGAAATGAAGCAAATCGCCGATAAGCAGGCCGCCCCATTGCTTGATAAGCTCAAGACCGACCCCAACAATGCCGCTCTCCTCGTCGAGGTGGGAACCATCTACCACACCACCCACCAGTTCACAGCCGCAGCCGTCTATTACGGCAAGGCCGCACAGGCCGACCCTGCGAATGTCGCCACTCGCAACAAGCTTGCCGCCAGTCTTTTCCGTGCCGGCGATGCCGATGGCGCCATTGCCCAGCTGAACCAGGCGCTGCGCTATTCGCCAACCGACGCCAATTCGCTCTTCAACCTGGGACTCATTCGTTGGCAGGGCAAGCAGGATGCAAAGGGCGCCCTTGCCGCCTGGCAGCTTTTGTTGAAATCGAATCCGCAACTCAGCCCCGACCGCAAAGCCACCGTGCGGCGCCTTATCGCCGGCGTTCGGGCCAGCGCAACCGCGCAGCCGGCAACGGAAAGGAGCGCCAATCCATGACCAGCACTACTCCAACCTCAACTGAGCTGTGGCCTGTCAAACGGGTGATAATCCTCGGCGCAGTCTGCCTCGTCATCGGCCTTACAGGCGGCTGGTTGATTGCCGGTGTGAACGGCTCGGATTTATCGGCGTCCACAACCACCGCGGCTCCGGCGTCTCAGCCAACGGCCGCAACGGCGCCCGCCGCCGCCGGCCCCGCTCGGTTGAAACAGGAAGCCGATTCCCAGGCGGCTCCGCTGCTCGAAGTCCTCAAGGCAGACCCAGGCAACACCGCGATTCTTACCAAGCTCGGCAACCTCTACTACGACGCGCAGCAATACCCTTCGGCGGTCAACTGGTACACCCGCGTACTTGCCGTTGAACCCTCCAATGCCGACGTCCGCACCGACATGGGAACCGCCTATTGGTACATGGGCAATGCCGATTCCGCGATTGCCGAGTTCACCACCGCCCTTCACTACCGCCCAATTAGCCCTAACGCCCTGTTCAATCGCGGTCTGGTCAGGTGGCAGGGCAAGCACGATGGCCCCGGCGCACTCGCCGATTGGAAGCAACTCCTGGCCTCCAATCCAAATTACGAAGCCCGGGACAAGGTGCAGCAGTTGATGGCCGAAATCAACTCCCAGCCGCAATCCCGCTGACCGATTCCGCGCCGCTGAAGGGTTCCAGCTTTAGCCCGTACATTAAGCCCATCAATTGAATTGGGCGCGTTAGCCCCCAAGGCCCTTGGTCGAGCAAACCGACCAGCATCCAAATGCGTCTTACACTCAGGCGGATGGTAAACTCGGACTATGTACGGTAGGCAATGGCGTCGGCCCTGGCAGATCTCCACGCTGGGCGTCTTGTTATGCTTGCTGGCAGCCGTATTTGCGGTTGAAGCCAAGGTCGGCTGGTACAGCCCCAATGGTCCTATCCGTGTCGAGTTGAGCTCCACCAAGCTCCAGGCCGCCGACGCGTCCAGGAATGTCGGCCAAACGCTCGCCGCTCCGGCTCCCGTTCCACACTTCCCGGTAGAACTCTTTCTGGTTCTGTCGTTTGCGGCGTTAGTACCGGTCTTCTATATCCGCAGGCAAGCTGACGTTCCCGCGGGGCCCCGCTGGTCCGCGTTTTCCCCTCCGCATTTCTTTCGGCCTCCTCCGCGCTGGTAGAGCTGGCAAGCGTTTGCCAACGAAGCCCCTTGCGTCGCGGAACGCTCGCTGGCCGTAATCATCCAAATTCATGGGTCTGATAGGCCGGCCAGGCAATTTAACCCAACGCAATTTGGGCGCGTTTGAATGGGTCATGCAGGGGAACTCGGCCTGGCTGCCGTAACTCTGCTTTGCGCCTTCGCAGCGAGTTCCCCTTTTGAATCTGTTAGATGGGGCTAACCCCTGCGTTTGGAAACGGAACCCGGTGACAGGAGCAATTCTTCCTATGCACAATGGAATCTCAAGGACTACGGTTCAGCGCTTCGCCGGCTGGGCCATGGTCTGCGCCTCCGCTGGCGCCGCACTTTCTCTCTCGGCATGTCGATCACAGGACGACACCGCCAAGGCCGCTGCCATGCCCTCCGCACGGGTGGCCATGGCCCAGCGCGGCGACATCAGTCACGTCCTCACTCTTGCCGGCCAGTTCCAGCCGTACCAGATGGTCGATGTTCACCCCAAGGTCAGCGGCTACATGAAGAGGATCAACGTGGACATTGGCGACGTGGTCAAGCAGGGACAGACGCTCGCCGTCCTTGAGGTCCCGGAGCTGAGGGCCCAGCTGCAGCAGACTGTCTTTGAGGTGGCGCAGAGCAAGGAAGAAATCACCCGCGCTCAACACGAAATCTCCCGCGCCGAGGCCACCCATTCCGCCCTTCATGCCGAGTACCAGCGCCTGCTGGAGGCGGCCAAAGGCCATCCCGGCCTGATTGCCCAGCAGGAAATCGACGACGCCCAAGCCAAGGACCTGTCGTCCGAGTCGCAAGTGGATGCCGCCAAGTCCAACATGGCGGCGGCCCAGCAGCACATGGGTTCCGCGCAGGCCAATAGCCAGCGCTACCAGGCCCTCCAGGACTACACCACCGTCGTCGCGCCCATCGCCGGAGTCGTCGTGTGGCGCTATGCCGATACCGGCGCCCTCATCCAGGGCGGCACCAACTCCAACAGCCAGGACCTGCCCATCGTGCGTATCGCGCAAAGCCAGCTTCTGCGTCTGCGCGTTCCCGTTCCTGAAGACGACGTCCGCTTCGTCCACGAAGGCGATCAACTGGACGTGCGCGTCGATGCCGTCAATCGCTCCATTACCGGCAAAATCGTCCGCTTCACGCGCAACGTCAACTTCGACACCCGCACCATGGAAACCGAAATCGACGTCGAGAACAACAACCTGTCCATCTCCCCCGGCATGTACGCGAATTCGATGCTCCGGCTCGCCTCGCAATCGAATGTGGTCACTATTCCGGTTGAAGCCGTCGTCATCCAGGGCCGCCGCAACGTGGTTTACGTCCTAGGCAGCAACAACCGCGTTCATATCCGCCAGGTAGACGTCGCCATCGAGGGCCAGAAACTGGCCGGAATCGCCAGCGGCCTCCAGCCCGGCGACCGCGTCATCCTCGGCGGCCAGGTGAGCTATCGCGAGGGCGAAACCGTCAGTCCGCTCATAACCCAGGAGCCGGCGTCGGAAACCGTGCAACAGACCGGCGGCACCATCGACATGAAAGCCGAGGAGAACGAGCAGAATGCCGGCTCGCAGTAAAGCCGCATCCCGTCTGCTTTCCGGAACGCGCCCGCCAGATGGGCTCGTGGCCGCCTCTGCTTTCCGTTCCTGACCTGTTCGGAAGGAGTAGCACCCGCAATGCCGAAGTTCGCACTGAAATACCCGTTCTTCATCATCATGATCTGTCTCATGGTGGTCCTCATCGGGACCGAGACCGTGCTCAAGATGCCGGTCGATCTATTTCCTCAGATCGACATGCCCGTGGTGGTCGTGGCCACTTTTTACAGCGGCATGCCTCCCGAACAGGTTGAAGCCGACATCACCAATACCTTCGAGCGCTTCTTCACCCTCGCCGCCAACGTGGATCACAGCGAATCGCGCTCCATGACCGGCGTCAGCCTCATCAAGATCTACTTCAAGCCGGGCACCGATCCCAACGTCGCCGTCAGCAACATCGCCAACCTGGCCATGGCCGATCTGCGCCGCCTGCCCCCCGGCACTTTGCCTCCGGTGGTGCTGGGCATGACCGCGTCCACCCAGCCCGTGTGCCTGGTCACGCTCGAGGGCAAGGGCCTTAACGAAACCCGGCTCAAAGACCTTGCCCAGTTCCAGGTCCGCAACCAGATCTCCAACGTGCAGGGCGCATCCGTGCCCCAGCCCTACGGCGGCACTTACCGCCAGATCCAGATCTACGTCGATCCGCTCAAGCTCGAGGCCTACAACATGAGCCTCGATGACGTGGTCAAGGCGGTCAACAGTTCCAACCTCATCCTTCCTGCCGGCGACGTCCGCATCGGCTCCAAGGATTTCAACATCTACGCCAACGCGCAGTTCCCTGACGCCAAGGCCATGAACTCCATGCCGCTCAAGACTGTCGGCAACTCCTCGGTTCTGGTCGGCGACATCGGCAAGGCCGTCGATGCCGGGGCGCTCCAGTACAACATCGTCCGCATCGACGGCCAGCGCTCCGTCTATGTCCCCATCTTCAAACAGGGCGGCGATTCCAACACCATCTCCATCGTCAACGGCATAAAGGCTGCCGTTAAGAAACTCGTCGACATTCCCGATCAGCTCAAAACCGCCGTCGTTTTCGACCAGTCCGTCTTCGTCAAAATGGCCATTGCCAACGTGGCCCGCGAGGCCAGCATCGGTCTGCTGCTCACCGCCATTATGATCCTCGTCTTCCTGGGCAGCCCCCGCGCCACCCTCGCCGTCCTCATCGCGGTGCCGCTTTCCATGCTGGTCTGTCTCATGCTCACCAACTCCATGGGCGGCTCCATCAACACCATGATCCTCGGCGGACTGGCGCTCGTTTTCTCCCGCCTCATCGACAACGGCGTCATCGTGCTGGAAAACATCTTCCGCCACATGGAAGAGGGCGCAGGCCCCCATGACGCAGCGGAGAAGGGCGGCGATGAAGTCAACATGGCCGTCCTCGCTGCCACCTTCACCACCGCCATCGTCTTCTTCCCCGTCACCTTCTTCACCGGCGTCAGCAAGTACATCTTCACCCCGCTTGCCCTCGGCGTCGCCCTCTCCATCTTCGCGTCTTACTTCTTCGCCATGACCGTGGTCCCTCTCTTCTGCGCCAAATTCATCCGCCTCGATCCACAGGGCATGGAGAATGAAGACAACCCCGATGCGGTTCTGGGCTCCAAGTCCAATATCTTCCGCCGCTTCATGGTGCGCTTCAACACCTCGTTCCAACGCTTCCTCGATTGGTACGAGAAGCTCGCCCTTCGCGTCATGAAACGTCCCGGATTCGCCGTCGTCGTCATCCTCGCCGCCAACGTCCTCCTCGTGGCCGTCCTGTTTCCCTTCCTCGGCCGCGCTTACTTCCCCCGCACCGATCCCGGACAGTTCATCATCAACGTCCACATGCCCGCCGGTTCGCGCCTCTCGGTCAGCAACGACTACATCGCCAGGGTCGAGAATGTTATCCGCAACGTCGTCAAGCCCAAAGACCTCGGCATGATCGTCTCCAACATCGGCGCCTACCCCGACCTCTCCGCCATTTACACGCCCAATGCCTCCATGGACACCGCCTTTGTGCAAACCAGCCTCCAGCAGGACCACAGCATCGGCAGCTATGAGTACATGCGCCGGGTCCAGGCCGCGCTCTCCCAGCAGATGCCCGAGCTTTCCACCTACTTCCAGGCCGGGGGCCTCATCGATGGCGTCATGAACCAGGGCTTGCCCGCTCCCATCGATATCCAGATCAAGTCCCAGGACATCCACAAGTCCTACGCCCTCGCCGAAGACCTGGCCGCCAAAATCCGCGCCATACCCGGCGTCTCCAACACTTACATCCCGCAGAACCTCGACTACCCAGGCCTCCGCCTCGACATCGATCGCGAGCGCGCCAGCCTCGTCGGCCTCAGCGCCAAGGATATTGTCGATAACGTCGTCACCGCGCTCACTTCAAGCGGCATGGTCGCCCCCTCCTACTGGATCGATCCCGCCACCGGCAACAACTACATGGTCACCGTCCAGTACGCCAATCGCTGGATCAATCACATGTCCATGCAGGACCTCGAGAACATTCCCTTGCAGGCCAGGCACACGCCGGGGTATACGCCCGGGCATGAATCGCGGCAGGCCGGCTTCACCTCCGCCGCTTTTTCGGTCGATGACAACTCCACCGGCGTGGTCACCCTTGGCTCCGTGGCCACCATCAGCCAGTTCAATACGCCCACTGAGGTCGACCACTACCAAATCCGCCCCGTCATCGACATCTACGTGGCCACCAAAACGGAAGCGCTGCAACGCGTGGGCAAGCGCATTAACAACCTGCTGGCGCAAACCAGCCACGACCGCAATACCGTCATCAATGTGCGCGGCGCCGTCGTCCTGATGCAGCAGGCCTTCCACGAATTCGGCATCGGCCTCATCGTCGCCGTACTGCTCGTCTATCTCATCCTGATGGCCCAGTTCACCTCGTTCATTGATCCCTTCATCATCCTCATGGCGATTCCTCCCGGTCTGCTGGGCGTCGTCTTGATCCTGCTCATGACCGGCAGCACCATCAACATCATGTCGCTCATGGGCGTCATCATGATGACCGGCCTGGTGGTCTCGAACTCCATCCTTATTGTGGAGTTCTCCAACGTGCTCCACAAACGCGGCCTGCCGATTCTTGAAGCCACCGTTCAATCCTGCAAAATCCGCCTGCGGCCCATCCTCATGACATCGCTCGCCACCGTCCTCGGCATGATTCCCATGGCGATGGGTCTGGAGGCCGGAAGCGAACAATACGCGCCCCTGGCCCGTGCCGTTATCGGCGGCCTGGTCGTCTCCGTCGCCGTCACCGTCTTCCTGGTTCCCGCCATTTACATCGTCATTCACGGCCGGCGCTCCAAGTCCCAAGTTCACGAGGAGGCAAACGCATGAAGCAGCCCCGGAACAAAATCGCCTGCATTTCGCGCAGCCAGCTCTACCACACACTTTGGGTGCCCCATTCATTTCGCGCTCTTTGCGAAATGGGAGGGCTACCATGCGCGATCCTCTCCACTCTCCTCTTTCTTATGCCCTCGATCTGCGCCGCCGGGCAGCTCCCCAACGCTCCCGCCGCCAACCTCATCGCTCAGGCCGCGCAGCAACAGGAGCCCATCTCCAACCAGGTCCCGCCGCCACTGTCCACGCCGCCCCAGGTGGCTCTGCCTTCCGGCCCCAGGCTCACCCTGGCCGAAGCCGAAAAGATGGCCCTCGCCCACAATCCCAACATCAGCATCGCCCGCCTGCTGCAGTTGGCCTCCACCCAGGTGGTCCGCCAGGCCCGCTCCGGCGATCTACCCACCGCCATCACCAACCTGACCGCCGTCGGCGCCCACACCGATAGCCGGCTCACCGGTCTGGGCTCGCTCAACAGCCCTCGCGCCCTCGACAAGGCCGCCGCCGGCATCACCGTCAATCAGCTCATCACCGACTTCGGCCGCACCCGCAACCTCATCCTGAACGCCAAATCGAACCTCCAGGCACAGCTTGAGAACACCCGCGCCTCCGTAGATGACATCACCCTCACCGTCGACGAGGCCTTCTACAATGCGCTTACCGCGCAGAAGATTCTCCTCGTCGCCGAGCAGACCGTCTCCACTCGCCAGGCCACCGGCCAGCAGATCGGTGCCCTCACCAACCAGAAGCTCCGCTCCACCCTCGACCTCAGCCTCGCCGACGTCCAGGTCTCGCAGGCACAGTTGCTCGTTCTCGACGCCCAAAACGCCATGGAGACTTCCATGGCCAACCTCAATGCCATCCTCGGATCGGAGGACAACACCCAATACAACCTGGTGGACGAGACGCCGCAAAGCCCTGAGCTGGCTCCGGCCGATGCTGAAAACATGGTCCAGTTGGCCTTCCGATCCCGGCCTGATCTGGCCGCGCTGAACGATCAGTACACGGCCGCCAAACAGTTCGCCTCCGCCGAGCATGATCTCGTCCGCCCCACCATCTCCGCCCTCGCCGCCACCGGCGTCACGCCCGTCCGCGACGACCTCATCCAGTCCTCCTGGTACGGCGCCGCCGGAGCCAACATTTCCATCCCGGTCTTCAACGGGTTCGAATACACCGCCCGCGCCAAGGAGGCCGACTTCCGCGCTCAGGCCGCTTCCGAACAGGTGCGCAACCTGCGCGAGAACATCGCCCGCGACGTCCGCACCGCTGTCCTCAACGCCCAGATTGCATTCCAGAAGATCGGCGTGACCAGGCAACTCCTTGACCAGGCCAACACCGCGCTGGAGCTTGCCCAGGCGCGCTATAAAGTCGGATTGAGCGGCATCGTCGACCTCACCCAGTCCCAGCTCGCCCAAACTCAAGCCGAGATCGCCTACGCCAATGCCCGCTACGCCTACCAGTCCGCACTGGCCATGGTTCGTTACCAGACCGGGCAATAGAAACAGGGATCAGGAATTAGGGATAAGGGAGCAGAGAATACTCAACAATCGAACAAGGGAACGATTGAATTCGGGCTTTTTCCCCTGCTTTAAATCCGCGCAACGCTGCGCGGCGCCTGTTCCTGCCTCGGTGCCAGCGCGATCAGAACAATGCCGATCACAGCCAGCACTCCCACGCCGATCATCTCGCCGTGCGCAACCATCTTCATTTGCGCCTGAGTTCCCATCAGAACCGCGTGAGCCAGGCTGGACCAAGCCGTGAACGCAATAAGGCTGCGATGCGCAGCCGGGTCGGGAATAGCTAGAAGCAGGTACACGCCCAGGGTGGCGTAGACGCTCATCATCATGGAGAGTGCGGGCTCCTGGCGGATGAAAAGCACCATCGGGTACGCCATGGCCAAAAACAACAAGCCCACCACCGCCAGAACGGCTTTTAACGCCAATTCACGTTTCATGCAGGACCTCTGAACCTTTTATACAGGGCCGTCCACCGTCCGGTTCACTCCATGCCCGCCTCGTGTGCTATACCTGTCGCCCATAGGGAGCAGCGCCCATGCCACAAACCACCGAGCCATTTCTCGCCGATCTGCGCGACGTCCTCATTGAGACCTGGGCCGTAAACGACGCCATGAATCAGCTCCTGCTTCAGCACCTCGATCCGCAAGCCTGGCGCGCGCAACTGCCCATAGCCGGCCGCAGCCGCAGCCGCACCATCGGCGCCATGGTGGCCCACATGCACAACTGCCGCTTGAACTGGCTCCGCCTGAACGCGCCCCACCTCAAACGCCCCGCGCCGCTCGATCCGTACCGTTGTACGCTCCGCCAAGCCGCAGCCGCTCTCAACAAGAGCGCCGCGCAGTGCTTGCGCATGCTTGCCGATGCGCTTTCGGTGGATCCGGGACGCAAGGTGAAGACCTTCTCACGCGGCTGGATGCGCCCCTGGCCGGCCGGCGGTGCCATGTTCGCCTACATGTTTTCGCACGAGGCGCACCATCGCGGGCAAATCATCATGCTGGCGCATCAGCTAGGGTTTAGGCTGCCCGCCGCCGCATGGGGCGGCATCTGGAACTGGGACCGGCTCTGGAAACAGCAGGGCTTTATCACCCGTCCCCGCTAAGAGGCTTGGAGCTTATCCGTAATTGACGGATCCAGCAGCATCTTTACAGCTACAGGTAGCGCCGCTCTCCAGAGCGGCTGTACTGGCGGCGTCCACGCCGCCAGCGGCAATGGAAGCAAACACGCGAAAGCCCGGCTCGCCGCCGGGCTTTCACTTCTTTGTCTCGTTTTCCCCGTCGCTTACCAGCCGTGATGCTCCTCAAAATGGCGCCAGGCGGTGTCGTAGCCGCGGCGGAATCCATCCCGATAGTCGCGGACCTGGTCGTGTCCAACCGGAGGGTGCCGGAACCGATCGTGATGTTCGGCATCTCGGTGGCGGTGTTCGTCAATGTCGTGGTGTGCCGCATCAATGCCGTCGTGGAAGCCTTGCCGCTGCACATCGCGGAACTCGCCAGGCGGCTGGTCCCACGGCCCTTCTTGGTAGAAGCCGGGCGCTGCCGGCGCGGGCGCTGCGTTGGCCCGCGCGGCCATCATCCCGACGGCCAGGGCGAGCGTAACTGCAAGTGTCGAAATCGCAAACCAATTCCTCTTCATGGGGGAGCCTCCTTGCGCTCCAACTTCACAGATGGATTACCAGGCGGCGCTGTTGCCTCTGCGCTCTTTTTGTTGACCCGCTTTTCAACCAGAGTTGCTTTGTGTTTTCTCCAGGTGGTGCATGGCGTCGTTATATCCGCGCCGGAAACCCTGCCGGAAATCCGCCCGATACGCCTCATTTACATGGGGATGGCGGTACTCTCTTGGGCGATTGTAGTCCGGATAGCGGTGGTGATCGTAATCCTTGACGGCAGATTCGACCCCGGCGTGGAAGCCTTGCCGCTGCACCTCCTTGAACTCCGGTGGCGGCTGGATCCACGGGAAAGCTGTCACTCCGTGCGGCGGCGCTTGCGGCTCTTGCGCAGCCGCTCGGCCGGGCGCGGCTCCGAGCGCCAGAATTGCCGAAAGCGCGATGATTGCCGTCTTCATAATGCCTCCCCTCGTCCAAGTTTGAGTAGTGTCGGGCGGCGAGCCGTTGCTTTCAGGTACTTTGACAGGACAAGGAACAAGGGTCAGAGAACAGGGATGCAATAGGATGACCTCATGGCGCCGCTGCTTGAAGTGGCCAGCCTGGCGATTTGTTTTGGAGCAACGGAGGCCGTGCACGGCATCAGCTTCAGCCTGGATAAGGGCGAGCTGCTCGGCATGGTGGCCGAATCCGGTTCCGGGAAAAGCGCCACCGCGCACGCATTCTGCCGGCGGCCGTGCCCACGATACGCACGGATCGGGAGATGCCGCTGGCCACAATTGGCTGAAGATAGCAAAAGGAGGAGCAGGCGCGGATGAGGGATCTGCGGAAATGGAGCACGGCGGTGGCGGGGGCGATGGCATGGTCCGCCTTGGCGTGCGGGCAACAAGGGAAACCCCCGGTTGAGGAGGTAGTGGCGCGGGTCAGAGCCAACCTCGAGGCCTCCAATGCAATCCTCCCGGACGTGTTCTGTACGGAGCATCTGCGCTCGGCTGAGATGCGCAACAACCAGGCGAAGCGCGAGGTGACTCTCGACTCTGTGTTGCGGGCCACGCGGCAGGCGGATGGGTCCGATGAATTCAAGGAAGAACGCTCGATCGTGCAGGCCAACGGCAAGCCTGCCAGGAAGTGCAAGAAATTCTCGCTTCCCTTGAGCATCGCCGACGGATTCGGGGCGACCTACGCGACCTATTTCGCGCCCGAATATGCGCAATGCAACAACTACCGGTTGGCAAGCGATCCATCGGGTGGGGATGTCGTCCTCGAGATTGTGCGCGGACCAGACATGAAACACCTGAAGGGATGCGCAAAGCTGGCTTCCGGCACCAGCGCGCGCTTCTGGCTGGACGCGGATTCCCTGGAGATTCTGCGTTTCGAGTTGACGACTGCGCGCCCCGAGGCTCCCGATGGATTCAATAGCTTTTCCGGCACCATCGATTACGCAATCACGCCGCTTGGGCCGCGAATGTGCAGGCTGCCCACCCGGGTGCATGCCGAATTGAAGAAATCGTCCGGAAACGATGAGCTGGTGTACGACGCTTCCTACAGCGGCTGTCACCGCTTCGGCTCGACGGTGACGATTGTGCCCGGCACCACGGCGGAGCCTCCCAGCCCGCGGCCGTAAGCCATGGTCGGCGCGAACGCCCCTCGGCTGGCGAGGGGCGTGCGGCAAAAGTGCGCCGGTTATTCCGCGGCGGTTTCAGTCGCGGGTTCAGCCGCGGTCTCATCTTCCGTCGTCGCCTCGCCCAGCACCTTCACCTTGAGGTGCGCGGTCACTTCTCGATGCAGCCGCACCGGCACGTCGAAGTTGCCCAGGGCCTTGAGTGGCTCGGGGAGCTGGATCTTGCGGCGGTCGATCTCAAAACCTTTCGTCCCCAGCTCGGTGGCGATATCGGCCGAGGTGACGGAGCCGAACAGCTGCCCCTGGTCGCCGGATTTGCGTGTAAAGGTCAGCACCACGGGCGCCAACTTGGTCACCAGTTCCTCGGCTTGCGCCTTTTCCGTGGCGGAACGGCGCGCGGCCGCCGCCTTCATCTGCTCGATGACGGCCTTGTTGGCCGAGGTGGCCTCCATGGCCAGCTTGCGCGGCAGCAGGAAATTGCGGCCGTAGCCATCGGCAACCTTGACCACCTCGCCGCGGTTGCCCAAATTGGCCACATCTTCTTTCAGAATGACTTCCATTTCAAAATCTCCATGAACCGGGAGCCACCGGAATGGCAGCGGGAACTTTCTACTCCCTGCTCCCTATTCCCTTCTCCCTGCTTTTTAGTGCCTTGTGGCAAACGGAAGCAGCGCGATGTTGCGGGCCTGCTTGATGGCGCGGGTGAGCCGCCGCTGGTGCTTGGTGCAGACGCCGGTCAGGCGGCGGGGCACAATTTTGCCGCGTTCGGCCACAAAGCCCTGCAGCAGGCGCACGTCCCGATACGGGATGGCATCGATCTTCTCGGTGCAGAACTTGCATACCTTCTTGCGGCGGAAAAATTTGCCGCGGCCGCCGGGGCCACCTTGTCCGCCGGGACGGGGTCCACGCGGGCCGGAGGGAGGGCCGCCGCCTTGATTGGATGGCGCGCCGCCTTCGGGCGCCCTTGCTTGTGTTTCTTCAGCCATGATTTTCCTCTTTTGCTTCCTTCTGTTCCGGCGTTGGCCGGGTAGTTCATTGAGCGGGACCAAGGTTCCGAGGGACCAAGGGACCGGGAAAGCGCGCTCGACAACGGCTACCGCTTTCTACCCCCTACTCCCTGTTTCCTGCTCCCTGCGTCTTATGCGCTTGCCTGGGCGGTTTCCGCCGGGGCCTCAGCGGCAGGCGGAGCAGGCGGTGGCGGGGCCGGCGGTTCCGCGCTCAGCTTGCGGCGCGAAGCGCGGATGGCCTTCACCTTGGCCAGGCGTTTTTCCTCTTCGTCCATGCGCACGGTGAGGTACTTGATCACCGGCTCGGAGACGCGGAGACGGCGCTCCAACTCAGCCACTACGGCGCCGTTGGCCTCGACGGTCAACAGCACGTAGTTGCCGTCGTTAAACCTGCGCACCATGTAGGCAAGCTTGCGCCGACCCATCTTTTCGGCCGACTTAACCGTGCCGCCGCCATTGCTGACGGTGGTGGTGAAGCCTGCAATCAGCTTGTCAACATCCTCGTCGGCCGCATCGGGCCGGACGATGAACATTACTTCATACAGTCGAGACATTGTTCCTCACAGTTGACAGTGAACAGCGGACGTTGGATCGCGGTCATTCTTTCCGATCGTCGGTCTCTGCTCCCTGGTCCTTGTCTTCCTTCCGATTGAATTCATTCATCGCGGCTGCGGGGCCGGCTTGGAGGATGCGCCGTGTGGCCGTTGCCACCTTGTCCAGCATCTCGTCCAGCACCGCCAGGTCGCGCTTGTTCATTGGCGAAAGCAGGTAATCCTTGCCTCCGCGCTTGCTTGCCCCGGCTGCAATCGCTTCGGGGGGCATTTCCTTACCGACCCCGATGCGCAGCCGCAGCCACTCCTGTGTACCCAGCGCGGCGGTGATGCTGCGGGCTCCGTTGTGGCCGGCAGTCGAACCGCGCTCCCTGATCTTCAACGTCCCCAGCATCAGGTCGAGCTCGTCGTAGATCACGAGCATGTCCTTCAATGGGTCCGCTTCGAACTCGTGAACCAAGGCGGCGACGGATGCTCCGCTCAGGTTCATGAAAGTCTCCGGCTTGGCCAGGATCACCGTGCGGCCGGCAATCCGGCAGCTTGCGGTAACGGCCCGGCAACGCCGGTTCTGGACCACCACGCCCTCTTGCTGGGCGATGCGGTCAATTGCCATGAACCCCGCGTTATGCGGCGTCCACGTATACTCCAGGCCGGGATTACCCAACCCGACTACCAGGAACGGGCCAGAACGCTGTTCCGCCTGGCCCACGAACTGAGCTGCCTCGGCCAAGGCTTACTTCTTGGCCTTTTCGGCCTTGTCGCCGCCCTCTGCCTTGCCTGCGGCTTCGGTTTCACCCTTGCCCTTCTTGGCCACTTCCGGCTCCGCCGGCGCGCCCTCCACCGCTACTGCTGCAGCTTCCACTTCCGGCGTCGCCACCACTTCCTCACGGATGGAGACAACGTGCGCCACTGGAGAGTCTTCCGCGGACAGGTACTTGATCTTCTCGTCATGCGGCAGGCCGCTGACACGCAGCACCTGGTGCATATCCAGCTCGGTTACATCCACGGGGATGTGGTTGGGAATGTCTGCGGGCAGGCACTCGATTTCCACTTCGCGGAGAATCTGGTCGAGGATGCCGCCGCTTGTCTTTACGCCGATGGGAATGCCGATGAGCTTTCACCCGGACGCTGACGCGGAGCCGCTTGTCCAGCGCGATCCGTTTCATGTCGATATGGATGAGCTGATCCTTGATCGGCTCTCTCTGCGGTGTCCACAATCATGGCTTTGGCGGTGGCCGCCGGATACAACTGGACGTCGAAGATGGTGTTGTGGCCGGTCTCGGAGAACAGGATCCGCGAAATCTGCCGGGGATCCACTTCCACGGCGACCGGATCGTGACCGGCTCCATAAAGAACGGCGGGGATATTTCCAGCGCGGCGCACACGGCGCGCGGCATTCTTGTTGAACTTGCCCTCGCGGGGCTTAGCTACAACTACTTCAGGCATGATTCTCTCTTTTCTGGTTCGGGCACGGGGTAAGCCGCTCCCTTTGTGAGCGGCCAGTGGTCAGTGGTCAGTGATCAGTGATCGGTGCGAACGCCGATTCTCTGAAAACGCCTTCTGGCGACTAGCCGTTGGTTTTACTTCCGATCCGTGGTCCTCGAAACGAACTGACCACTGACCACTGACAACTTAGCTAAACAGCGTACTCACGCTGGTTTCCATGTGAATGCTCTCGATGGCCGCGCCGAGCAGGCCGGCAATCGACAAAACTTTGATCTTGGGCAACTTTTGTGCTGCTTCCCGCAGGGGAATGGTGTCCGTTACCACCACTTCCTGCAGGCGGGAGGCGGCGATACGGTCAATTGCCGGCCCGGAAAGCACGGCGTGACTGGCGCAGGCGAATACGTTGCTGGCGCCGGATGCATAGAGTGCGTCCACCGTCTTCACCAGCGTTCCGGCGGTGTCGATGATGTCGTCGATGATCAGGCAGGTCTTGCCGTTGACGTCGCCCACCACGTGCATCACTTCGGCCACGTTCATGTCGGTGCGGCGTTTGTCCACGATGGCCAGCGGCGCGCCCATTTTCTGCGCGAAATGCCTAGCTCTTTCCACGCCGCCCGCATCCGGCGATACCACGGTCAGGTTGGGCAGGCCGAGCCCTCGGAAATAAGAGACCAGCACCGGGGAAGCGAACATGTGATCGACGGGGATGTTGAAGAAGCCCTGGATCTGTGCGGCGTGGAGGTCGACGAAGAGGGCGCGGTGGGCGCCGGCGACGGTAACCAGGTCAGCGATGAGCTTGGCGCTGATGGCCACGCGTGGGCGGTCCTTTCGGTCCTGGCGAGCGTAGCCGTAGTAGGGGACCACTGCCGTGATCCTTGCCGCCGAGGCCCGCTTGAGCGCGTCAATCATCACCAATAACTCCATCAGGTGCTGGTCCACCGGATAGCAGGTGGGCTGCACCACAAACACGTCGACTCCGCGAACGTTCTCGAGGAGTTGGAAGTAGACTTCGCCATCCGCGAAGCGCTGCAGCTTGGCCTCGCCCACCGGGACGCCAATGTGGCGGCCGATGGATTCAGCCAATGGGCGGTTGGCCGTGCCGGAGAAGAGCTTGAAGCGCTTATCTTCACTCAGATTGCGGGAGCGCTTGCGCTCGGCGGTCGGTTTGGCGTCCTTGCCCTTGCCGTCGGCCTGAACCGAAGTCGCGGGCTCTTTGCCGCCCGGCTTGTTGCCCTGGCTGGCCGGATCCTTGCCCGGTTCGGGCGCAGCGCCCGGCTGCTTCGTGTCTTCCAGTGTCGCCGTCAACGTTGTTTCGTCCATTTCCCGAGGTTCCTCCAAGCTGGTTTGCTTTGGCTGCGTTCCCGGTACAAGAGAGTGGCTGGGCGATCAGGATTCGAACCTGAATAAATGCCTCCAAAGGGCATTGTCCTACCATTGAACGATCGCCCAACGAAGCGCCTGAACTGCGTTCGACAGTGGTGGCGCCAGGATGTCGGTTTGCAGCCGCCCGCGAGTCTCTCGCGATTCCCGGTTGGCTGTCAATCCTCAGATTCGAGAAGCATTCGATTCCAGTACTCTGGTCGCGGAAGGGTGCGGGTAAGAGTGCTTCCCACACCGGCGGCCCGCAGTCTGTCTGCGGCTGCTTTTGCATGCTCCGGGGCCTGGTAAAGGCCGAAGAGCGCTGACCCGGACCCCGACAGCGAGGCATGGAGGGCTGCCTCCGGTGAACCTTCAGCCGCAAGTGTGTGCTTGATTCCGCGCAGGGAGGGATGCTGGGAGAACACGACTTGTTCGAAGTCGTTTTGAATCCAGCTAAGGATCCCGGTGCGGACAAGCACGGACTCTTGGGGTCCGGCCAGGTCCCCGCGGCCTGATTGATTCTCTTGGGCGGGGACACCGGAGGAGCCGATTCCAAGCCCACCCTGCGGAACTGCTTCCGCAAAGGCGCTGGCGTAGGCGCGGCTCAACTTCTTTAGTTTATCGGCACTTGCGTCAGCGGTCAAACCGGTGCGGGCGCAGAGCTCGTCCCAATCGCGGAAGGCCTGCGGAGTGGAGACGCCGTCCTCGGGAATGGCAAGGACGCACCAGATCGGCTCGAAGTCGGGCAAAGGGTGGACTTCCTGGCCGTGATCGACGCCGAGGATGGTTCCACCGACCAGGAAAAGGGGAACGTCAGAGCCGACCTGGGCGGCGAGATCGAGGCGGTGGGATGGCCAGCTTTGATCATTCCTCCCGTGCAGAAAGCGCTCGAAGGATGGCGCGCCCAGTTCTTTTTCCAAACCGATCAGCGCGGCCACGGCGTTGCCAGAGCCGGCCCCGAGGCCGCCCTGGACGGGGAGGCGCTTGTCGATATGGAGCTCCACTTCAGCGTTGAGATTCCAGGCATGGAGGGCCAGGTCGACCATCTTCCAAGCGGTGTTGTGGGCATCGGTGGGGACGCGGAAATCGTTGGAAGTAATGGAGATGGAGGTTTGTGCGGCGGGACGGGTGCTGACCGTGACGATGTCGTGGGCGTCGAGGGTCTGGTAAACGGTGACGAGGGAGTGGAAACCGTCCGACCGGGGCGCGCCGACGTAAAGCCCGAGGTTGATTTTGGCGTGAGATCGGACGGCGGTGGGCATACCGGTTCATTGTAGAGGGAAACCGGACTGCGGCCAGCCCCGGCCACTATGCAAAATGTCTTTATCAACCACACTACAAAATGCCTGAAACTGCGTCCTTTAATCAGACGTATAGTCCTCTCGAAGGCAAGCGCTGCGGAGCCTGAAGCCGGGCGTGGGCCAAGGTCATCTTCCCCGGCTGCACCCCGAAACGCGAAAGGGGGGGCCATGAAACCCTCGACCTGTCGCGAAATGGTTGTTCTGGCGTTGCTGGGCGCAGCCACGTGCGCCGGCGCGCAAATTACCGAACACAGCCAGAATATGGAAGAGTTGTACGGGAAGCCGTACGTGATGGTTACCATCAACGGGCGCGGTCCGTTCCGGTTCATCATCGACACGGGGACAGGCGCGGAGGCGCTGGTAACGCCCTCACTGGCCGAGCAACTGGGTCTGCCGACAGTGGGTCACGCAACCTTGAACGACCCTAGCGGGCAGGGAGGGAAAAAGGTGCCCATCCTGCAGATGGATTCGCTGGAACTGGCGGGAGTGCGATTCGAAAACGTGCGGGCGGTGCAGTCGGCATTTTTTGCCGAGTCGGGGAACTGCCAGGGATTGCTGGGATTTACGTTGTTCCGTGACTTTTTGTTGACGCTGGATTTCCCCAACCGGAAGATAACGCTGGCGGATGGCTCCCTGGCGCCGGATGGAGGCAGGAACGTGCTGCCGTTCCGGATGCCGCAGGGAGTGCCGATTGCGAGCCTGAAGGTGGGTGAACTGGAGCCGGTGGAGGCGCAGCTTGACTCGGGCGGCGGCGGCCTGGTGATCCCGCAGTCGTTGGCAGAGCACCTGAAATACGACGTGGCGCCGGTCGAGTTCGCGTCGGGGCAGTCTGTGGCCACCTGCTTCAAGCTGAAAGTGGCCAGGCTGGATGCAGATGTGAAAGTGGGCCGCTATACCTTCACGCATCCGGTGGTGGAGATCCACCCGGCATTTCCGCTGGTGAACTTTGGGTCACCGCCGATGCAGAAGTTCGCCATCACGTTCGACCAGAAAAACCTGCTGGTGCAGTTTGTGGCCAAGGGCAAGAAGTTCACGCTGGAGGCTCCGCCTAGCCCCCCGCGGATGACCAACGCCCTGAGCCATCAGCCGCCTCCGGGACTGGTGCCGGTGGGGTGAATGCAGGGACCAAGGGACTAAGGGAACAAGGCAATCCTAATCAGGCTGCGTCGAAAGGGCTGCTTTCGGGGCGCCATGTGCCGTCTGCGGTGCCGTAGGGGCTGGCAACTACGATGACGTAGCCATCGAGGTCGCGCAGCCAGCATTCCCAGTGGTTGGGGCCTCCATTTTCGTCGTCGGGAGGATTGCGGTGCCGCGGCATGACGATCTCCGCGTCCATCTCCTCCGCGCGGTGCACGATGACATCGATATCGTCTACCTCAAACCACAACAGGACGCCATTGCCGTAGGGCTTGTCGGCGGGATTGCCGATGGCGCCGTGATGGTGTTCCACATTGAAGCTGTGCAACTGCAGGATGAGTTGGCCGTTCGAGACCAGCTGTTCATAGGCTGGTCCGCCGTGGCAGCCGCGGAGGCCGAGGAGGCGTTGGTACCATCGGCTGCTGGCTTCGACGTCGCTGACGCAGATGAGCGGTTGAGGGCGCATGGCAGCGAGGATAGCAGAGAGAGAGAGCGCGGAACCGGCAAGGTCGGGGAATGCCTCCATCTCGGATCGCCTTCACTGCGAACAAAACGTTATTTATATCACTTGCATAAATCTGTTGATTTATAATTAATATTATGATAATAAACTAGTTAATATAATAATATTACACGTGGAACATTCTTCAATCCCGTGGAGCTGCGAAGAGGGGCCGAACCTGAGTCGACGGCTCATCATGCATTGGAAAGCGGCCACGCGGATTCGAGTCCCTGCTTCGCCTGAAGAAGAGCCTTGACGGGGTCGCCGAGGGGAAGGAATTCCATGGCGATGCCGCGCTGATAATTCAGCTCGAAGAGCTTGCGATAGATGTTGGCATAGTTGATTTCGCCTGTGCCGGGGTCGTGGCGGCCGGGAACGTCGGCGACGTGGATGAGGCCGATGACGTCGATGTGCTTCTGGAGCTTTTCAATGAGATTGCCTTCGGCAATCTGCTCGTGAAAGATGTCGTAGAGGAACTGGACCTGGGGGTGGTTGACGGAGCGGACCACCTGGATGGCTTCGGCGGCGGAGGTGAGAAAGTATTTGGGGTTTTCTTCCGGGTCGATGCATTCCAGCAGGAGGCGGACAGGCTTGCCGGCGATGCGGCGGCCCTCAACCAGCGCGGCCGCGCGCTTCAGGCCTTCAATGCAGCTCTGGTGCTGGGCCTCGCGGGAGAGCCCCGGCACCACGTTGCCGGAGAGGACGATCATGGCCGGGCATTCGAGCGTCTCCATGACGGCCAGCGACTGGCGGAGTTCGGCAAGCAGGGTGTCGCGGGCGGCGAGATCGGCGAAGCCATGGCCGAGGCCCGCGGTGGCGTCAAAGGAGATGCCGAGGCGGCGGCGGGCGGCATTGGCGCCGGCGAACTGGGCGGGGGACCAATTGCGATATTCGCCGACGAGTTCGACGTTGCGATAGCCGGCGGAGGCGACTTTCTCAAGGCGCTGTTCGAACGGCAGATCGTGGAAGACGGTCCAGAGCATGACGGAGAGTTGAAAGGACTGGCCGGAGGCCTGCGGCAGCGGCTGCTGGGCAGAGGTGACAGCGGGAGCGGCGGCGGCTAGGGAGGAAACGGCGAGGGATTGGAGAAAAGCGCGACGGTTCATGAGGAGGCTCCGAAGGTTCGAGAGCCATGCTACACGCCGGAGGCGGGCACAACAAAACCCCGTGCGCGGACGGGGTTCTGGCGAAGTCGGAACGGTGCGGACGTCGGCGGTTAAGCCTTAGCGACTTTGCCGCTTTTGAGACAGGTGGTGCAAACGCGCAAGCGCTTGGCGGAGCCGTTGACGAGCGCGCGGACTGCCTGGAGGTTCGGGTTCCAGCGGCGGCGGGTGACGTTGTGCGCGTGCGAAATGTTGTTGCCGAACTGCGGACCCTTGCCGCAAATATCACAAACCTGTGCCATGACTTGAAAACTCCCAATCTGAACTTGTTCGCATCAACCACTGTCGCAGCGCAAATCGCCTTCGGCGGCATGCAACGGCGGAAAGCGAGCGCGGACGCACAGTTACGCCGGCCGCGGATTGCCGAATGTTCAGTATACCTGAAGGGACTTGGGCGGGCCAAGCCAGCGGATTGACGCGGCAGAAGCAGATGCCGGCGAAGAAAAACCCCCTCCCGTGGTTCCGGGAGAGGGTGGAAGGTCCAGTGACTTGACCAGTGAACCGGGTGAGGGAACTACTGACCGGAAGAAGGCGAAGGCGAGAGAACCAGGTTGACGTGGTCGAGTTGAATCAGCTCAATGATGTTGACGCCAGCCGTTTTGTCGAGGGTAACTGATGCGCGGCCGTTATTGTGCTCAACGAGCTTGGCCTGCACGGTGGCGGTTGCCGGCCCGCGGACGTCCAGCTGCTTGAGGGTGACTTGGACGCTCGGGCCCGAGCCGGTCCAGGTGACTTTGTAGTGGCCTGCGGGCAACTGCGCGCCGGCGACTGTGACCGCCTGCGGCACGTCGACTGACTGTGAGTGACTGGCCGCGAACGCGGGGGCGGCGAGAAATGCGAGGACGACGGAGAAAGAGATAAGGCGCTTCATGAAAGGTGCTCCCCAACTGCCCCATTGGATTCTCCTGCCGGAGGAGGCATTAAGACGATTGGACAGCGCTGGTGTCAAGACCTGCCTTAAGAATTGTAAAAGCGGCCCAGAACGTGTGATGTGACGCACAATGAGCGATGGGTCAGGCGGCAACTGCCACCATGGTTAGGGGGATGTCGATACGGACGCGGAGGCCGGGCGAGGCGTTCTGAGCACAGATGGAGCCGTGATGAGCCTGGACGGCGCGCTTGGCGATGGAGAGCCCGAGGCCGGAGCCGCCGCCGTTTGTGTCGCGTGCTTCTTCGACGCGGAAGAAGGGATCGAAGATGCGGCTGAGCGAGTCCTCGGGGACGCCGGGGCCGTGATCGCGGACGACGATGACGGCGTTCTGGTTTTCTTCCGAGATGTCGATTTGGATGGCTGCGCGTTCCGGAGAATAGCGAATGGCATTGCGCAGGACATTTTCGATGGCGCGGCGGAGCAGTTCGCGGCTGCCCAGGGCGTGGCCGTCGATGCGGCCGGCGAGCTCAATGCGGCAGGCACGCGACTCGGCCTCAACGGAGCAGTCGCGTACCACTTCATCGAGGACGGCGGAGATGCCAAAGGTTTCCGCGCCGCGGAGGGCGGGATCGCCCTCGACGACGGTGATTTCGACGATGTCGGAAACGAGCGAAGCGATGCGATTGACGTCTCGCTCAATGCGGTCGAGCGCGGAGTCGGAGTCAGGGGAAGTGCGGGCGAGCTTGACGGCGAATTTGAGGCGGGCGAGAGGGGAGCGGAGCTCGTGGGAGATGTCGCCGAGGAGGCGGCGCTCGCTGACGATAAGGCGTTCGAGGCGTTCGGCCATCTGGTTGAAGGAGCGGCCGAGCTGGCCGATTTCGTCGGGGCGGCGGGTGTGGACGCGGGCGGAGAGATCGCCCTGGCCGAAGCGCGCAATGGTATTGGCGACGCGCTGGACGGGAAAGATGACGCCGGCGGCTGCGAGCCAGCAAAGCATGGCGGTGGCGCCGATGACGAGATAGAAGTAGGGAAGAAAGGTCCAGATGTGGATGCGGCCGAGGTGGCCGACGGCGGCAAACCAGTACTTGCCATCGGCGGAACGATGGGCGATGATCCAGCGGCCGTTGGAGTGGATGCGCTCCTGGGTTGCGGGCGGAGCGGGGAGCAGGGACGAACGGTTTTCTCCGGTCAGGAGATCGACGCCCGAAGCGTTGAGAAAATAGTGGATGCCGGAGAAAGTGTGATTGAGGCGATCGATATAGGCGCTGAGGGCCGGTTTGCCGCCGTTTTCATAGGCATCGCGGGCGCTTTCGAGCTGCAGTTCATCGAAGTGATTGAAGGTGGGATCGATCTGAAGGCGCTGCATGCGGTTGGAGATGAGCTGAAAAAACAGGAAGGACACTCCGAGGACGCAGAGCGAAGCGAGGAGGGTTCCGACGAAAAGCGATTTGAGGCGCATGGCTCAGTTGACCCCCGTAAAAGTGTAGCCAACGCCGCGAATGGTGCGGATGAGGCGAGGTCCGTTGTGGAGCTTCTTGCGAAGGTGGCTGATATGGACGTCGAGGAAGCGATCGTAAGGCGTGGCCTCGCGCTCAAAGAGGGCCGCGGTAATCTCGTCGCGCGAGATCACGCGGCCGGCAGAGCGCATGAGCAAGTCAAGAAGATCGAATTCAGTGGAAGTGAGCTCGACGAGTTTGCCGTTACTCCAGACTTCGCGGGCAACGGGTTCGAGGCGGACGGAGCCAATGGTGAGCGCGGAGGATGGGATGTCAACACGGGATTCCGTGCGGCGAAGGACAGCGCGGATGCGAGCCAGCAGTTCATCGGGGTCAAAGGGCTTGGGCAGGTAGTCGTCGGCGCCGGCGTCGAGGCCCTGGATGCGATCCTGCTGCTGCACGCGGGCTGTAAGCATGATGACAGGCACGCGTTTGCGGCGGCGCAATTGCTGCAGCAGCGCGAAACCGTCGAGAACGGGAAGCATGACGTCGAGGATGACGAGGTCGTGATTGCCGTTTTGGGCGTCGGCCAGCCCCTCGCGGCCGTTATAGGCGCACTCCAGATGATGGCCAAGCTGGGCGAAGAACTCGCTCATCATTCCGCACAACTCGGCGTCGTCGTCGACGAGAAGAAGCGAGAGCGGTTTATGACGATCCGGTGATTCCATGAAGGCGCCGTCAGCAGCGCAATGGGCGCGCTCGGACCCAAGTCTCGCATATTTTGGCAGGGCGGCGGGTGGTTTAACAAATCTTAAGGTTGGGGACCCCAAAAGCAGATCCCCTTGCGGGAATGACAGAAAAAAAGCAAGGACATAGGCAAGAGCGACTGCAAGGACAAGTGCAAAGGCAAAGGCAAAAGCAGATTCCCCGCCGCGGCGAGGAATGACAGAATGAAATGCAACGGCGAGAGCAACCGCGGAACATTCCGCTTTGTTCAGGCTCAGAGTCAGGGTGACCGATCTATGATGGCGACGTAGCAAGGTCGACTTCAAGATTGAGGAGGACGAAGCTGAGGGCTTTGCCGTGAGCGTCGAGGGCGAGCGAACGCGTGACACTTTCGGTGCGCGGGCGTTGCAGCACGAAGTTGAGGGCAGCGAGGCCGGGGATGCAGTGACGCTGGACGGACTCGACGATGAAGGGCGCAAACAGAGCGCTGACGCGGTCCGCGGTGACCTGATCGAGAAGGATGGGGTAATCCTCTTCGCGAAAGGCGATGAGGGAGATGTTGAGGATGTTTCCCTTGTCTCCGGTGCGCGCGTGGGCGATCTGACGGAGCTTCATGCAACCTCCCAGGCGACGGTTGGAGTTACGCTGGCGCGAGGGATGAAGGCCGGCTCCACGGCGATATTCTCGCGGATGGAGGTGGTGACGCCGCCGCCACCGGCAGGACCGTTGACATAAAGGCTTTCGACTTCCTGGGTGAGCCGGCGAGCCTCCGATTCCTCAAAGAGGCGAGCTGCCGCGCGCACGCGGACTTCATAGGGCTCGGGCGCGGGCGCCGAGAGCGCTTCGCCGTGCACGGAGTTGAGGCCGATGAAGCTGATGTGAAGATTGGGCGCGGGAATCCAACTGAGGCGGGAAGCCAGGATGTCGCGGGCGAGAGTTGCGCGGGCGAGCGCGCCGGGGCCGGCGTAGGAGATCTGGCCTTCCGCGATGAAGCCTGTGTAGAGGCCTACGGAGACTTTCAAAGTTGGAGGGCGTTCTGTGCCGCGCGCGCCGGAGATACGGATGCGGTTGGCAGCGAGCGGCTTGAAGCGAATTCCGGAGAAGTCGGCGGTAACGTCAGGGGTGAGATAGCGAGTGGGGTCGTGGACCTCATAGAGGATCTGCTCTTTGCAGGTGTCGACGGTGAGCGCGCCGCCGGTGCCTTCGAGCTTGGTGAGGACGGCTTCGCCGGATTCCTCGACTTCGGCGAGAGGAAATCCAAGACGGGCGAGATCGGGAATGTCCTTGACGCCGGGATCGGCGAAGTAGCCGCCGGTGAGCTGGCTGGCGCACTCAAGCAGGTGGCCGATGGCGGTACCCTGGCCGAGACGATTCCAGTCGTCTAGCGACCAGCCGAATTCGTGGATGATGGGGGCGAGGAACAGCGATGGGTCGGCGACCCGGCCGGTGAGAATCACATCGGGCTCGAGGCGCAGGCACTCGAGCAGCGGTTCGATGCCGAGATACGCATTCGCAGAGATAGGCCTTTCGCGCGGATCGAGAGCGAGGGTCTCGGCGAGGCCGGCGGGAAGGCCGTCGAGGACGTCGTCCCCTTCAACCCAGGCGATGCGCAAGCCGGCGAGCCCGAGGCTGCGGGCGATGGCGGCGGTTTGCGCTGCGGCTGCGCGAGGATTGGCCGCGCCCATATTGGAGATGATGCGGGTGCGATTCCTTGCACAGTGAGGCAGGACCGCCTCCATGCGCTCGGAGAGCAAGGGATCAAAGCCGGAGCCGCGGCCGCTGTGGCGGGCTAACTGGGCCAGGGCAATGGTTCGCTCGGCGAGGCATTCAAAGACAAGGTAATCGAGGCGAGCGCCGCGCGCGAGATCCACGGCGGGACCGATGCGATCGCCCGCGAAACCTGCTCCGACTCCGATGCGTAGTGTCTTCATGGCTGGGCCCGCCTCATAGCGGGATGACCCCGATGAGCACGGCCGCGATGGCCATGACGATGGAGAGGAGAAAGAGAAATGGGCCGGTGAAGCACTGATGTTCGCCGAGATCGACTCCTGCGAGCCCGGTGACGAGGAAAGTAGCGGGGGTGAGCGGGCTGACGGGAAATCCGGTGGTGTGCATGCCGAGCAGCGAGGCCTGGGCCACTTTGATGGGGGCAACGCCGTAAGCGCCCGCGGCCGAAGCAATGACGGGGAGGACGCCGAAGTACCAGGAATCGGGATCGAATGCCAGGCTGAGAGGCATGCCGAGGACGGCGACGAGGAGGGGGATGTGGTGACCCCATTGCGCGGGCACAGCGCGGACGCACGCGCCGGCCATGGCAGAGAGCATGCCGGTGCCGCGGAGGATTCCGGTGAATGCGCCGGCCGCACACAGGATGGCGGTCATGGTGATGGCGGCACGGGCATGGTCTTCCAGCTTTTTGCGTTGAAGCTCGACGTTGGGGAAGTTGCAGATGAGCGCGAGCACGGTGCCGAGCATGAAGCAGACGGCCGGCTCGATGCGACCGCTGAGTGCCGCGCCGAGCACAGCGAGAGTCAGGGCGATGTTGATGCCGAAACGCACGCCGTACTTGTGGGGAGCGGCAAGAGCAACGGGCTCGGTGCTCTGCGATGGGGATGCGCCGAGACGGCGCTGCTCCTTGCGGCCCAGCCAGAATGACAAGCCGATGCCGCAGCCGATGCCGACCAGCTGAACGGGAATCAGCGGGCGAAACAGCGCGATGGAGGAGACGTGCATGGCCGCGGAAGCACGGAGGGTGGGACCGGTCCAGGGAAGGAAGTTGACGCCGGCTGCCATGGCTGCCGGCGTCAACTTCCTTCCCTGGACCGGTCCCACCCTCCGTGCTTCCGCGGCCATGCACGTCTCCTCCATCGCGCTGTTTCGCCCGCTGATTCCCGTTCAGCTGGTCGGCATCGGCTGCGGCATCGGCTTGTCATTCTGGCTGGGCCGCAAGGAGCAGCGCCGTCTCGGCGCATCCCCATCGCAGAGCACCGAGCCCGTTGCTCTTGCCGCTCCCCACAAGTACGGCGTGCGTTTTGGCATCAACATCGCCCTGACTCTCGCTGTGCTCGGCGCGGCACTCAGCGGTCGCATCGAGCCGGCCGTCTGCTTCATGCTCGGCACCGTGCTCGCGCTCATCTGCAACTTCCCCAACGTCGAGCTTCAACGCAAAAAGCTGGAAGACCATGCCCGTGCCGCCATCACCATGACCGCCA
Source organism: uncultured Acidobacteriota bacterium (assembly GCA_963788435.1). Classification (GTDB taxonomy): domain Bacteria; phylum Acidobacteriota; class Terriglobia; order Terriglobales; family Acidobacteriaceae; genus Telmatobacter. Next base: position 27,328 of record CAWBIG010000161.1, read on the forward strand.
TCCTGTGTGCGGCCGGCGCATTCACCGGAATCCTCCGCGGCACCGGCATGCTCTCTGCCATGGCCGGCGCGTGCGTCCGCGCTGTGCCCGCGCAATGGGGTCACCACATCCCCCTCCTCGTCGCCGTCCTCGGCATGCCTCTCAGCCTGGCATTCGATCCCGATTCCTGGTACTTCGGCGTCCTCCCCGTCATTGCTTCGGCCGCGGGCGCTTACGGCGTTGCCCCCATCAAAGTGGCCCAGGCCTCGCTGCTCGGCATGCACACCACCGGATTTCCCGTCAGCCCGCTCACCCCCGCTACTTTCCTCGTCACCGGGCTCGCAGGAGTCGATCTCGGCGAACATCAGTGCTTCACCGGCCCATTTCTCTTTCTCCTCTCCATCGTCATGGCCATCGCGGCCGTGCTCATCGGGGTCATCCCGCTTGAGGCGGGCCCAGCCATGAAGACACTACGCATCGGAGTCGGAGCAGGTTTCGCGGGCGATCGCATCGGTCCCGCCGTGGATCTCGCGCGCGGCGCTCGCCTCAATTACCTTGTCTTTGAATGCCTCGCCGAGCGAACCATTGCCCTGGCCCAGTCAGCCCGCCACAGCGGCCGCGGCTCCGGCTTTGATCCCTTGCTCTCCGAGCGCATGGAGGCGGTCCTGCCTCACTGTGCAAGGAATCGCACCCGCATCATCTCCAATATGGGCGCGGCCAATCCTCGCGCAGCCGCAGCGCAAACCGCCGCCATCGCCCGCAGCCTCGGGCTCGCCGGCTTGCGCATCGCCTGGGTTGAAGGGGACGACGTCCTCGACGGCCTTCCCGCCGGCCTCGCCGAGACCCTCGCTCTCGATCCGCGCGAAAGGCCTATCTCTGCGAATGCGTATCTCGGCATCGAACCGCTGCTCGAGTGCCTGCGCCTCGAGCCCGATGTGAATCCACCGGCCGGGTCGCCGACCCATCGCTGTTCCTCGCCCCCATCATCCATGAATTCGGCTGGTCGCTAGACGACTGGAATCGTCTCGGCCAGGGGCACCGCCGTGGATCGGCCACCTGCTTGAGTGCGCCAGCCAGCTCACCGGCGGCTACTTCGCCGATCCCGGCGTCAAGGACATTCCCGATCTCGCCCGTCTTGGATTTCCTCTCGCCGAAGTCGAGGAATCCGGCGAAGCCGTCCTCACCAAGCTCGAAGGCACCGGCGGCGCGCTCACCGTCGACACCTGCAAAGAGCAGATCCTCTATGAGGTCCACGACCACACTCGCAATCCCACCCCTGACGTTACCGCCGACTTCTCCGGAATTCGCTTCAAGCCGCTCGCTGCCAACCGCATCCGTATCTCCGGCGCGCGCGGCACAGAACGCCCTCCAACTTTGAAAGTCTCCGTAGGCCTCTACACAGGCTTCATCGCGGAAGGCCAGATTCCCTATGCCGGCCCCGGCGCGCCGCCGCGCAACCTCGCCCGCGACATCCTGGCTTCCCGCCTCAGTTGGATTCCCGCGCCCAATCTTCAGCAGGCCAATC
>CAWBIG010000162.1:0-14061 GCA_963788435.1 uncultured Acidobacteriota bacterium
GCCAGGCATTCCAGAATGCCGCGCGAATCAGCCAAAGTTGCAAACCGAACCGTGCATTTGCTTGCGGACTTCATATGCCTCCGCGTATTACTCAATGGCGCGGCCTGCGCGGCACATTGATTGGATGCTGCCGGCACTCCGGTAACTCACGGAATTCGCCAACCGCTTACTTACTGAGTTATTCTTATCCGTATGACGATTGAATCGATACTCTCCGAAATCGATGCTGAAATCGCGCGGCTGACACAAGTGCGGAAGCTGATCGCCGGCGCAGATTCCAGGACTGTCCCCACCCATAAGGCCGCTACCACCCGACCGAAAGCGCATAAAGCGCGCAAGCTCAGCGCCGATGCCCGCAAACGCATTGCAGACGCGCAGCGCCGGCGTTGGGCAGCGCAGCGGGCCAAGAGCAAGAAAGAAGCCGCGTAAATCTTATCTTTCCCGCAGCGCCTTCAAACCAGCGGAGAAATCGGCGCGGGTTCCACAGCCGCTCTGGCGGAGCGAAATCCTGTACCTTGCAGCTGAGTTGCAGAGTTGCCAGTTCACCAGGTTTCGACCGCCAGGATATTCGGCGGCCCGGGATGCCCCTCGATCACCTGCGTCTCAATCACTGCTTCCAGGTTCTTGTCGGCCCAGTCGGGCGACGCCCGCGCGATCAGCGAATTCAGATATTCGGGGTTGTACAAGATCTCTCCCGCTGCTTCCGTGCCTTCTTCTGAGATACCTGCGGCGATGATTACCGGCTGTCCTGTCGTATGGTCGTGAATCCGCGCCACAATCGCATAGTCTCGGGAGAGCTTCTCGTAAGGAAGATCCCATGCCGTTGCCCACGATGTCTTGCTGGGACTATTGCGGTCCACCAGCGAAGCCACGCCGTCCTTCGACTCAAACCCAAAGCGCAGTTTCTGAGTCACCCGCAGGGTCCAGATATTATCGAAGGCGCCAATCAGCACCACCGGCCCTTCGCGCAACTGGGCGAATGTGGCCTCGGAGGCGGGTACCACCCGGAAGGCCTTGTGCAGCGAGGCCAGCGCGGCCACGGTGCGTGTCAAAGTGATCACGTCCGCAAGGGCCAGGTTCCCGGAGTAATGCAGACGGAAGTAGAGCGGCTCCGGCTTTGACCCGGGAACCGGCGTATCAAACGAGTTGATCGACCCGACATCGATGTTCTTGGCGGGCTCGCCGAGGCAGAATGTGGTCGGATTCACACTGTCGGTTACCGGCGCCCAGAAGAGGTCCATGTTCGAAGGCGGCGGCGGCGGCGGATCGGTATGGAGCCGCCATCCGGCCATTAGTCCGACCGCGGCTGCCAGAATCACCACGAATCCCGCCGCACCGGCCAGGCCCCAACGCAGCCGCCAGAGCCGGCTCCAGCCCGAAAAATCGGGTGCCCCTGTTGCGGGCGCGCTTTCCGCGGCAATCCTCTGCAAAGCTGGATCCGGCGCCTGCTCCGGCTCACGGAACAGGGGCACATACGACCCGGTGGGCAGCTCAATCACCAACTGGCCACGGTGGGCCGGCTCGTAATAGTACTGGGTCAGACGCTTGCGCACCTCGCCCGCCGTAATCCGCACCACCGGGTCAGCGTTGGTGTCGTAGGCCGGCACCTTGCCAAATACATCAACACCAATGCTCCGCTCTTTCAATTCGGCGGCGTGCCCCAGAAGAGTTCGCTCCACCGTATACGCCAGCAGGGCGGGGTACCGTTTGCTGTTGGCAAACAGAGGATGAGCAACCAGCCGGTTCAACTGCTCGCGGATTCGGGCAGCATCGGTCATCGGAGTAATCTCCAGGAGTTCCATCACCGTTTTCTGCCCTGTGACCATTTCCTGCCCCTCGTGTCCCCGTAATCTTGGACTTCGTTCGGGATTTTGCCGGCTCCGATTCCATGCCTGAGGCGCGCGTCACTGCGAGAACGCCCGGTCGGCTCCCGTATCCAACATATGGGACCCTGTATTACTTTGTATCGCGTATGATACTGGGACGTAATTTACTTGTCCATACTTAATTAAACACATTATTTTCAATCGGTTGCTATTGTATCGCCAATTACTACCCGATGAAACCTTTCTGCGCGCGGGAGTAAACCCCATAATGGCATTCGGTCCAGAAGATGAGCCTAAAGCATTGGTGTGCGGTGCGGATACCGCTCTCGTTCTCCATGCCCTAAGCGCATTTTCTTGTGATTGCGGCTCCTCGCCCCTCGTGTGCCAGACCTGGATCGATCCAGGCAGGACTCATTGAGGGGCGCTTTTTTTGCCTCCCCAATCCTCCTCCCGGATCTGAGCACAGCTTCCTCAAAATCCCCTGGCCCGGCGCCACGCCCGAAGAGTCTTCCAGCCTAATTCAGCGCCCGGTCCAAATGGACGTACCCCCCATCGACAACCACATGCTGGCCCGTGGTGTGCCCGGATTGTGTGGGAGAGAGGAGAAACACCACGGCTGCCGCTATCTCGGTGTCCATCGTCATGCGATGTCCGAGCGGAATCCTAGCCGTGATCTCGTGCAGGCTGCCCTCCGGATCGCCCGTCGTATCGAGCAGCCGGCGATAGAGCGGAGTCATCACCTCGGCCGGTATCACGGCGTTTACCCTGACCCCGTGCGCAGCCAGCTCGGCCGCCCATTCGCGCGTCAGCGCAAGCTGCGCTCCTTTGCTGGCCGCGTAGGCCGATGAGCCGCCTTGCCCCGTAAATGCCACTTTCGAGCTGATATTCACGATTGCGCCGCGGGATTCCTTGAGGGCCGGGAGCGCGTAATGCGCCAGCGCATAGTAGTGGACCAGGTTCCGATGCAGGCTCTCCACGAACTCCTCCACCGACCCCGATTCCAGCCCGATGCGGTCATTCACCCCGGCATTATTCACCAGCCCGAAAATGCCGCCATACCGGGCTTCCACGTCGGCAACAACCTCGCGGCAGCGGCCTGAGTCTTCAAGATGCGCCTCAATGAAAGTGCAATCCGCTCCTGAGCCTTCCATTTCGGCCAGAAATTCCTGCACATTCTGCGATCGCCGCCCCACCACCACTGTCCGCGCGCCTTCCGCCAGGCAGGCTCGCGTTATGGCCGCGCCAATTCCCGCGCCTCCACCGGTGACGATGATGACTTTGTCCTTAAGTCCGAGATCCATGCGCTTTCATCCCCGCTCGAATTCGGCGAATCGGCTCCTGAAGAGAAGAAGTTCCTACCGCAGCCCCGTCATCACCAGCATTCGCGGCTCCGTCATCTCCTCAATCGCCGAGCGGACGCCCTCGCGGCCCATCCCCGAGTCCTTTTCTCCTCCGTACGGCATCGGATCCAGCCGCCAGCTCGGCGTGTCGCCCACGATGACGCTGCCCACCTCGAGCTCCCGGAACGCGGTCAGAATCCGGCCCGCATCCCTCGTCAGCAATCCCGCCTGCAAGCCGTAGCGCGAGTGATTCACCGCCGCCAGCGCTTCTTCAAAGTCCTCGTACGGCTCGATCGTCACCACCGGTCCAAATACTTCTTCATCGCGGATCTTCATTCCCGGCTTGGTCGCCGTCAAAATCGTCGGATGCACAATGGAGCCCTGGCGCTCGCCGCCGGAAACCAGTTTGGCGCCGCCGGCAATCGCCTCCTTTATCCAGCTCTCCACGCGTTCCGCCTCGGCCGCGCGGATGAGAGGCCCCACGTCGGTGGCCTCGTCCGCGGGATTGCCCACTACCAGCTTAGTGGCGCATTCCACCACCTTCCACAGATAGGTCTGAAACACGCTGCGCTCCACAAACACTCGCTGTACGCTGATGCACGACTGGCCGGCATAGCCGAAGGCAGCGTGCGCCGTACGCAGCGCGGCATCGTCCAGGTCGGTCCAATCGCCGTGCACAATCAGGGCAGAATTCGATCCCAGTTCCAGCACCGTGCGCTTGCGGCTGGAGTGCGCCTTGATCTCCCAGCCCACGCGCGAGGAACCCGTAAACGAAACCAGCTTGATGCGGTCTTCCTTTTCCACCATCCACGCCGTATCTGCGTTGGAGAGCGGCAAAACCGCGATCGCCTCCTGGGGCCAGCCCGCTTTCAGTACAATTTCCCCCAGCGCCAGCGCCGTAAACGGCGTCTGCGGCGCCGGCTTCAGAATGATGGGGCAGCCTGCAGCCATTGCCGGCGCAACCTTGTGCGCCACCAGGTTCAGCGGAAAGTTAAACGGCGTGATGGCTAGCACCGGCCCTACCGGAAACCGCTGCACCAAGCCCCACCGTCCTTCGTTTCCTTCGGTCAGGTCCAGGGGAATGGTCTCGCCGCCCAACCGCGTCACCTCTTCTGCCGCGGTCTTGAAGGTGAGAATGGCCCGGTCCACCTCAGCCCGCGCCAGCCGCAGCGGCTTGCCCGCCTCGGCCACAATCAGCTGCACAAACCGGTCTTTCTGCTCGATCAGCGCGGCGGTGGTGTCTTCCAGGATTTCCTTGCGTTTCCAGCGCGGAAGCGCACGGGTGCGCCGAATAGATGCCACTGCGTGATTCACCGCCTGCCGCGCATCAGCGCGCGTTGCCAGCGTCACCCGGCCCACAAGTCCGTTGTCCCAGGGCGAGCGCACTTCCAGCGCTTCTCCCTCTTCCCATTCCTTGCCGCACAGCAAAAATCCCGTTTGCGTTCCCGGACGCATTTTCATATTGATATGGCTCCCGTTCCCTTACTCCACCTCCGATGGTAAATCGGCAACTCTACCCAGGCCCAATCACTCGTTGCCGCCAGTGGGACGAGGGGTTCCATTTGCGAACTGTGTCCGATCTCAGATCAAGAAACAAAAATGCGCGGCGCCAGGGATTCAGCCCCGTGCCGCGCATCGTCAAGCGATATTCTTCCCTGTTCTCAATTCCCCGTTTCCAGGTCGAAAGATCGGGGCGTCCGGGAATCGACCAAGCTTATTCGTCGAGCGAAAATCCGTCCCGGCGATTCTGTTGATAGCACGAGTCCGTCTCGGCATTGCAGAACTGCTTCTCCTTGCCGTAGCTGATCACTCGGATTCGCGCCACCGGAACCCCGGCATTCACGAGCGCCGTTTTGGCGGACTCGGCACGGTTCTGTCCCAGGGCCATGTTGTACTCGTCGGATCCGCGCTCGTCGCAGTAGCCACCAATCACAACCTTGATATCCGGATGGCTCTGGAGGAATGAGGCGTCATGCGCCAGCGTGCCCTCATCGTCGCTGCGAATGGTGTACTTGTCGTAGTCGAAGAAGACCGGACGGACGTTCTCCCGGAACATTTCTTCTTCGCTGATGGTGTTGGCCGGCGCGGCTGATGGCGGCGGAGCCGTCACCGAGACCGATGCGCTGGCATCCGCCGACCCGCCCGGCCCGGTGGCCGTCAAAGTGTAGGTGGTTGAGCTGCCCGGAGTCATAGTCCGGGAACCGGATGCGGAAACTGTCCCCAAACCACTGATGGTGGCGTCGGAGGCATTGGTCGTGTTCCAGGTCAGCACCACCGTTTCACCGGAGGTGACGGCGGAAGGCGTTGCGGAGATTTGTGCGGTGGGGGTGGGTGCGGCGGGCGGAGCGGTGGCCGGAGCTTTCGCAACAACTTTGTGCTTGCATCCCGTAACCGCAACCGAGGCAACAAATACTGCTGAGATCAGCAAAAACTTCTTTTTGTTCAACGAGTTACTCCTTCATGGATATGCTCGGATTCTCTCGGACGCCGCTACACTCAACATCCGCGGCTCGCCCGAAAGCAAGCCGCGGAAGGCCTCAGCGGATCACGCCCCGATCATCTTCCACGGCCAGGATCAACAGCGCACCAATCCCGCTTGGCCTAAAGGAAACCTTGCGCAAATTCTGGTGCGCCCAGCTTGCAGTTCAGCCCACCCGGGAGAATCCTGCTATGAAACGTTATTCTCAATGACATCACCCCTCCGGCGCTGTTCCGTTTGGAACATCACTTTCGGGGGATGTCGGCATGTTGCCAGGCGAATGGGCTTTTAGGACGCTTCAACTATGGAATTCGAGGCAACAACGGAAAAGGCGGCTGGCGTGTTTGACGTAAGCTCGTTTTTGCGCACAGCGGGGCCCTCGCGCGTTCTCGTTTCCAGGGAAAGAGACCAGGCTTTCTTCTCCCAGGGCGATCCGGCAGACAGCATCTTTTATCTTCACAAGGGCCGCGTCAAAATCTCCGTTCTCTCCCCATCGGGCCGCGAAGCCACCATTCGACTTGTCTCCGCAGGCGAGTTCTTCGGGGAGCGTGCCATGGCGCAACCGCCCGTCCTCCGCGTCACCAACGCCACCGCCATCTCCGCCTGCACCGCCCTCTCCGTCGCCCGTCCGGAATTCCTCCGGGTGATGCAGGAAGAGCAAACCTTCTCCTATCTCTTCTCCCAATTTCTGCTCTCTAATAGCCTGCGCACCCAGGCCGACCTGGTGGACCAGCTCTTCAACCGCGCGGAAAAGCGCCTCGCCCGCCTGCTCCTCACTCTTGCCGAGCATGGCCATCCCGGCGAGGAGGCGCCGCAGTTGGCGCCCATCAGCCAGGAAGCTCTCGCCAGCATGATCGGAAGCAGCCGTCCGCGCGTGAACACCTTCATGACCCGCTTCCGCAAGCTCGGCTTCATTGAGTACAACGGCCGCATCCGCGTGAACAAATCGTTGCTCACCGTCTTCCTGCGCGACTGAAACCTTTCACTTTTTCACCGTTTCACTTTTCACCGTTTCACCTTTAACCTGTCTCCTGTACTCTGACGCCTGATATGTCGCATCCCAGCCGCACACGCAAGCCCCCCTTCGACACCGACGAAGCACTCATACATCTCCGAGCAAAGGATCCCAAACTCGGCGTGCTGATCGATCGCGTCGGTCCGTTCAACATGCGCCTCGATTCCTCGCCCGAGCCCTTCGAGTCGCTGCTCGAATCCATCCTCTACCAGCAGCTCAACGGCAAAGCCGCCGCCACCATCCACGCCCGAGTCTGCGATCTCTTTGGCGGCATTTGCACGCCGCAGGCCATGGTCGACATTCCCGAAGAACGCTTGCGCGGCGCCGGCGTTTCCGGCAACAAGATCAAGGCCCTCAAGGATCTCGCCGCCAAAACGCTGGACGGCACCGTCCCCTCGCACGCGACCATCAAAAAAATGTCGGACGCCGACATCGTCGAACGCCTCACCGAAGTCCGCGGCATCGGCTCCTGGACCGTCGAGATGCTGCTCATCTTCCGCATGGGACGCCCTGACGTTCTGCCCGTAACCGATTACGGCGTGCGCAAGGGCTACGCGCTCACCTTCCAGCGCCTGCCCAAGTCGCGCCCGATTGAAGCCGCCGACCTGCCCAAACCCGACGTGGTCTTCCGCCGCGGCGAGCGCTGGCGTCCCTTCCGTTCCGTGGCCAGCTGGTACCTGTGGCGCGCCTGTGACCTGGCCCGAGCCACGCCCGCCTCCGGAAAAGCCTAAAATGGCGTTTTGCTCTATTCTCGCCATCCAGGCGATGTGCGAACGGAAACCCTATGCCTCCAGCCAGCAAGCGCTTCATCTGCATTCACGGCCACTTTTATCAGCCCCCGCGAGAGAACCCCTGGCTTGAAACCGTCGAGACCCAGGACTCCGCTGCCCCCTATCACGACTGGAACGAGCGCGTATGCGCCGAGTGCTACGCCACCAACGGCGCCGCGCGCATCGTCAACTCCAAAAACAAGATCATCCGCATCGTCAACAACTACGCGCGCATCAGCTTCAACTTCGGCCCCACCCTCCTGAGCTGGCTCAAGGAAAACGCACCCCGCACATATCGCATGGTCCTCGACGGCGAACGACGCAGTCGCAAAAACTTCAGGGGCCACAGCTCCGCCATGGCGCAGGTTTACAACCACATCATCATGCCCCTCGCCAACACTCGCGACCGCATCACCCAAATCCGCTGGGGCATCGTTGACTATCAGCAACACTACGGCGTTCCCCCCGAGGGCATGTGGCTGGCTGAAACCGCCGCCGACATTGAAACCCTGGAGCTGCTCGCCGATCACGGCATCAAGTTCACAGTCCTGGCTCCGCATCAGTGCAAGGCCATCCGCCAGCTCAAGGACGGCGGCGACTGGATGCCGACGCCCAACGCAACCGTCGATACCTCGCGTCCTTACCTGATGCGGTTTGAATCCGGCGTCTCGCTGGCCATCTTCTTTTACAACGGCCCCATCTCCCGCGCCATCGCGTTTGAGGGGTTGCTCAACTCCGGCGAGAGCCTGGTTGCGAGGCTCACCGGGGGGTTCCGCGACAACCCCAATCCGCAGTTGGTCCACGTCGCCACCGACGGCGAATCGTACGGCCACCACCACAAGCACGGCGAGATGGCCCTGGCATGGTCGTTGCGCCTGCTCGAAAACGACAAGTCCGTCAAGCTCACCAATTACGGCAGCTTCCTCTCCCAGTTCCCGCCGGAATACGAGTGCCAGATTGAGGACAACACCTCCTGGAGCTGCGCCCACGGCGTGGAACGCTGGCGCTCCAACTGCGGCTGCAACGGCGGCCACGCAGGCTGGAATCAGCTCTGGCGCGCGCCCCTGCGCCAGGCCCTCGACGAGCTCCGCGACGCCCTCGTTCCCCTCACCGAGCGCGAAGGCAGCCGTCTCTTCCGCGATGTCTGGGCCGCTCGCGACGCCTACATCGACGTGGTTCTCGACCGCACCCCGGAAACCGTCGAAGATTTCTTGCACAACCAATGCAGTCACACTCTCGACGCCGGCGAGCGCATTCGCGCTCTTGAGCTGATGGAAATGCAGCGCCACGCCCAGCTCATGTACACAAGCTGCGGCTGGTTCTTTGACGATATCTCCGGGATCGAGACGGTCCAGGTCATCGCCTACGCCGCGCGCGTCCTCCAGCTCGCTGCATTTCTATTCGGCAGCGAAGGCTCTGCCCTGGAGCCGGTCTTCATCGAACGCCTGGCTCTTGCCAAATCCAACGACCCCGAAGCCGGCGACGGCGCCCGCATTTACAAGGAAAAGATCGGCGCTCTCCAGCTCAGCCTCGAACAGGTGGCCGCGCATTACGCCATCAGTTCCATCTTCTCCTCGTTCACTGAAGACACAGAGCTCTTCTGCTTCCGCGTCCGCCGCCTCTCCTATGACATCTTCACCTCCGGCCGCGGCCGCCTCGCCCTCGGCCGCGTGATGGTTTCAAGCAACATCACGGAAAACCAGCGCTCCTTCAGCTTCGCCGTCCTTCACTTCGGCGACCAGAACATAACCGCCGCGGTCAAGCCCTACTCTGATGAAGATGCCCGCGGCTTTGAGAGCTTCATGACCGAGACCTCCAGCCACGTCCTCCGCGCCGACTTCCCTGAGGTTATCCGCCTCCTCGACCGCTATTACGGCCACGTCGACTACTCCCTCACCTCGCTCTTCACCGACGAGCAGCGCCGCATCATCCAGATCATCCTCAACTCCACCCTCTGGAACATCGAGAGCTCGCTCACCACCATCTACGATGACCACGCCAGCCTGCTTCACTATCTTTCCCAGGCCGGCCTGCCCAAGCCGCCCGCGCTCGCTCTGGCCGCGGGCTTCGCCATCAACGCCGGCATCCGCCGCGCCCTCGATGGCGACCCCATCGACCAGGCCCAGCTCCGCTCGTTCCTCTCTCTCGCCAAGGCCGACCAGGTGCAGCTTGAAACCGCCACTCTCTCCTACATCGCCGATCAGCGCATGAAGCGCGCCATGATCGAGCTGCAGATGTCTTCCGGCTCTCTTGAAATGCTCGACCGCGCCCTGTCTCTCTCGCGCACCTTCTCCGAGCTCCCCTTCGAGCTCAACCTTTGGCAGGCCCAGAACATTTGGTACGAGATCCTGCGCACTTCCAGCTATGCCCTCACCGCGCTGGCCGGCGATGAACATCCGCAATGGGATAAGGATTTCTCCGAGCTCGGCCGGCTCCTCTCCATCGACACCGCCGCCATCACCACGCAGGAGCCTGCCGCCGCCACCACCGGCGATTAGCAGAACCTGTTTTCTGTAATCCGGAAGGAGCAGCGACCTTCAGGCCGCTGAATAGAAACGCATAAAATCCTTAGCGGCTTTAGCCCCGGGCTCTTCACCTGGCACTTTCTGCCCTCCAGATGAGTTCTCACGCCGGTTATTCAGCCCCCGAGACCCTCCGTCGCGCAAACTCACCACCCAAGCCCTTCCCCGCACTGTCGATGCCGTACAATCCACTTGAGCTGCCATGCCCGTCAAAGCGCTCTATCCCGGCACCTTCGACCCACCCACCAATGGCCACGTGGACCTGATCCAGCGTGGCGCGCGCCTCTTCGATCACCTCGTGATCGCCGTGCTCAATAACCGCGGCAAGAATCCCCTCTTTTCAGTCTCGGAACGCGTGGAGATGCTCGAGGAAGCCACTCGCGCCATGAGCAATGTTTCGGTGGCCACTTTCGACGGCCTCATGGTTGAATTCGCGCACCTCCAGGGCGCATCGGCGGTCCTGCGCGGCATCCGCGCCATCTCCGACTACGAGTACGAGTTCCAGATGGCGCTCATGAACCGCCGCCTCGCCCCCGACATCGAGACCGTCTTCCTCCAGCCCGCCGGCCGTTACTCCTTCGTCAGCTCGCGCATGCTCAAAGAGGTCTTTTCTCTGGGCGGCGACGTCACCGGCCTGGTTCCACCCAACGTCCTCAAACGCCTCCGCAGCCGCATGACCGGGCCGTGAGAAACGCACCGAAAACACGGCAAAATTCATATCAACATATCATGATGCGACGGTAGAGTGCATATACATTATTTTATGCAGAAATCAACATATCATGATGTGTTGATGTGACAAATGGACAATCTGAGGTTACCCGATGAAGGCATTGGTAAAGAGCAAAAGCGAACGCGGCCTGTGGCTGGAAGAAATCCCGGAACCGACTATCGGAATCAACGACGTCCTGATCCGGGTGCAGAAGACGGGCATCTGCGGCACCGACGTCCATATTTATCAGTGGGACGAGTGGGCGCAGAAGACCATCCCCGTTCCCATGGCGATCGGGCATGAATTCGTGGGGGAAATCGTCGAGGTGGGCTCGAACGTCAACGATTTCCATCCTGGCGACATTGTGAGCGGCGAGGGGCACGTGACCTGCGGGCATTGCCGCAACTGCATGGCGGGAAGGCGTCATCTTTGCGCGCAGACCCGTGGCCTCGGCGTGGACCGGCCCGGCGCGTTTGCGGAGTTCGTCTCCCTGCCCGTGGCCAACATCTGGCGCCATCATCCGGGGATCGACCGGGAGGTTGCCGCCATCTTCGATCCGTTCGGAAATTCCGTGCACACCGCGCTTTCCTTCCCCGTGGTTGGCGAAGACGTTCTCATCACGGGCGCCGGCCCCATCGGCATCATGGCCATTCCGGTGGTGCGCCACGCTGGCGCGCGCCATATCGTGATCACCGACCTGAACCCCTTCCGGCTTGAACTGGCGCGGAAGATGGGTGCGACCCTCGCGGTCAATCCCAATGAGACCCCGCTGCCAGAGGTCCAGAAGCAGTTGCGCATGTCAGAGGGCTTCGACGTGGGCCTGGAGATGTCCGGCAATCCCGCTGCGCTCCGCGACATGATCGTCAACATGTGCCACGGAGGGAAGATCGCGCTGCTCGGCATCCCCGCCAAGGCATCGGAGATGGACTGGCGCCAGGTGATCTTCAACATGATTACGATCAAGGGCATTTATGGCCGGGAGATGTACGAAACCTGGTACAAGATGTCGGTCCTGCTCGAGTCGGGTGTCGATATCTCGCCCGTCATCACGCACCGGTTCGACCATACGGAGTTCGAGAAGGGTTTCGAAGCCATGATGTCGGGGACCGCGGTCAAGGTCATTCTGGACTGGACGACGTGCGGCTGAAGAGCAGGGACCGAGGGACCAAAGGAACAAGAGACCGAGGCTTCTGCGGAGGAATCGGGCACAGACTGCGTGATAAAACGGTAGCCATGCGCGAGGGATGGGTGAGGACCCTGGGAGTTCCGGGAAAGCAGATCGGTCTTGTTATTCTTGGACTGGCAATGCTGGCGGGAACTGCGGCGCGGGCGCAGACGGCCGAGCAGGCGTGGCTGAAGTATATGGGCGGGCACGCGAATGCCGGAATTCCGCAAAATGTGCGCGCACTGGGCGGCGGCGTTTTGGAAGAATCCGCAGTTGAGGAGCTGAAACGCGGGCTGGCCGGCATGGAAGGCACGCAGACGGGCGGTGGCGAGACCGTATTGGGCACGCTCGACGAGGTGCGAAAGGCATATCCGCTGCTGAAAGCTCCCACGCACCTGGAGGCGCATGGCTTCTGGCTTCGGCGGACGCTGTGGCGAGGACATCCGCTGGTTGTGATTGCCGGATCGAACGAGCACGGCGCGTTGTTTGGCGCCTTCGATCTGCTGAGGCGGGTGGCCACCGGGCAGGACCTTTCGCGGCTGGACGCGGTTGACGCTCCGGCGATGGCGATCCGCTGGGTGGATGAGTGGGACAACGCGGATGGCTCAATCGAGCGCGGATATGCGGGCCGGTCGATCTTCTTCGACGCCGGCCACGTGCGCGAGGATCTGGCGCCGGTTCACGAATACGCGCGGCTGCTGGCTTCCATCGGCATCAACGGCTGCAACCTGAACAACGTGAACAACGCCGCGCCGTTTCTGCAGCCGCCGATGCTGAAGGGCATCGCGCGGATCGCCGAGACCATGCGGCCGTACGGCGTGCGCGTGGCGTTGAGCGTGGATGTGGCCAGCCCGCAGAAGATCGGCGGGCTCAAGACCTACGATCCGCTGGATCCGGCGGTGATTGCATGGTGGAATAAGAAGGCGGACGAAATCTACAGGATCATCCCGGATTTCTTCGGTTTCACGGTGAAGGCGGATTCGGAGGGCCAGCCGGGGCCGGCCAGCTACGGGCGCTCGCCGGCCGATGCCGCCAACACGCTGGCCAAGGCGCTGGCGCCGCACGGCGGGGTGGTGCTTTACCGCGCGTTTGTTTACAACCACCACCTGGACTGGCGCGATGCCAAAGCGGACCGGGCGCGCGCGGCCTACGACGTGTTTCATCCGCTGGACGGCAAGTTTGCGCCCAACGTGATCATCCAGACCAAAGAGGGCCCGATCGACTTCCAGGCGCAGGAGCCGGTTTCGCCGCTTTTCAGCGACCTGGAAAAGACGAATCAAGCCATGGAGGTACAGATTACGCAGGAGTATCTGGGCCAGCAGCGGCACCTTGTGTACACCGCGCAAATGTGGCAGTGGGTGCTGGATTTCGATCTGCGGGCTGAGAACCGGTCCACGCCGGTGAAGCAAATTCTTGCGGGCAAGACGTTCGACCGGCCGCTGGGCGGGATGGTTGGCGTGGCGGGGGTGGGGCAGGAGGCGTGGATGGGCGCGCCGCTGGCCAATGCCAACCTGTATGCGTTTGGGCGCCTGGCGTGGAATCCGAACCTGACCGCGCAGCAGATTGCCGAGGAGTGGACGCGGCAAACCATCGCCTCGGACCCGGCGGTGGTGAGTACGGTGACCAAGATGCTGATGCAATCGTGGCCGGCATACGTGGATTACACCGGGCCGCTGGGGATGCAGACGCTGACCGACATTACCGGCAGCCACTACGGGCCGAATATCGAGTCGAGCGAGAACAACGGCTGGGGGCAGTGGCACAGGGCAGACCACCTGGGCGTGGGCATGGACCGCACGGTTGCAACGGGCACGGGGTTCGTAGGGCAGTATTGGCCGGAGGTGGCGAAGGTTTACGAGAACGTGAATACCACGCCGGACAATTTGCTGACCTTCTTCCATCACGTTCCGTACACGTGGAAGCTGGACCAGCCTGGATATGGCGGCAAGACGGTAATCCAGTACATCTACGACAGCCACTATAAGGGCGCGGAGGAGGCGGCGGAGCTGGGGCGCGAGTGGGCGACGCTGAAGGGCCGAATCGATCCGGCCCTCTTTGACGATGAGGCAGCGCGGTTGCGATACCAGGCGGGACACGCGATCGTGTGGCGGGATGCGATTGTGCAGTACTTCCTGAAGCTGAGCGGGATACCGGATGCGACGGGGCGCGCCGGCAACTATCCGGGGCGGCTGGAGGCCGAATCGGCGCGGTTGACGCGCTACCAGGTGATTC
>CAWBIG010000163.1:0-10755 GCA_963788435.1 uncultured Acidobacteriota bacterium
GTCTGGCGGATCGGTGGTGACGGTTGCGGAGGCGCTGGCCGGGCTGCCCACTGCGGTGGGGCTGCCCACTCCGGTGGGGCTGCCCATGGTATCGGCCGTGGGCTTGGCATTGGGCGCCTCGAGAGAGCCGGTGACCAGGAAATGCCCCGAGGGATCGACCTCAACCCAGATGACCTGACCGGGAAACCTTAGCCACGGCTTGGGCTGGAGGGATGCATTGCCGAGCTTGAGCTGGTCCTGATCGCGGAGTATGAATTCGCCGCCGGAGAGCGGGTAAAGGTACCGGTCGCGGTCGTGGAGGGTCCACACCTGCTCCGCTTCCACGTTGCCTTGGGGAAGGCCGAGGACGAGGGCGCGAATTTCGCGCACGGCATCGGGATCGGCCTGGCTGTTGCCGGCGCGATGCAAGAGGCCGGGGACGCGAAAGGTGAAGAGGATGCGGTTTTCATCGAGGAAGTCGAGCGTGACCAGGGCGTTGCGCATCCCCAGGTAAAAAAGGCCGGGGGCGGAAAAACCGAGCGGCTCGGCGGCTATGGTGAGCGCCGGCTGGAGGGTGGCGCGGACCCGCTGATCCTCACCGGTGGCTGGCTTCTTCTTTTTAGCAGCAATGGTTGAGGGATAGAGCAGCGCCAGCCCCAGGATCGGGAAGAGCCAGCGATTCGCCCGCGGGAGCCGGTATGCCATCAGCACCTATTTTCGCGCAGAAGGGGGTCGGGTGTCAGGTGGCAGCGTTCAGTGTTCAGTGGTCTGTATTCAGTGGTCAGTGTCAGCACTCGCCCTCCGGCCGGAATGCTCGGATCTGGGGGTCCGTTCTGACCGCTGACCACCGACCACTGACTACTGACTGCGTATGCGACAGTAAAGGCAGGATGAGAGCGCGCGCGGAAACTTCGAGCCGGCTGCGTTGGCTGGGGTACGGAGCCTGCGCGCTGGCCGGATGCTTGTGGGGCACCGGATTTTACTTTGGGCGGCTGGCGCTGGACGAGATGAGCGTGGAGTACATGGTGCTCTATCGGTTTCTGTTTGCGTGCGTGGGGCTGCTGCCGGTGGCCATCGTCAAGCGGGTGCGGCTGACGGGTGCGGAGACGCGGCTGCTGCTGATCGCGGCGGCGCTGGGCGTGCCCATCCAGTTTCTGCTGCAGTTTCATGGGCTGGCGCTGACCACGGTGAGCCATGCGGCGCTGATGGTGGGCACGGTTCCGGTGTTGCTGGCGGCGGCCGCGGCGCTGTTTGCCGGCGAGCGGCTGGATGCGGTGGGCTGGCTGGCGCTGTTCGGGGCCACTGCCGGCGTAGTGCTGATCACGGTGGGCGGCGTGCACGGGCCCGCGGGTAACGAGCAGCCGACGATGGCCGGCGACGCGCTGGTGGTGTTCTCGCTGGGGCTGTCAATTGCGTGGGTGCTGCTGAGCAAAAAGCTGATGGAGACGCACAGCCCGCCGGCGGTCACGGCGTATACCATCCTGGCCGGAACCGCGATGCTGGCCGCGTGGATCCTGGGCCCGCGCGCCTTGCGCGGATGGATTCCCAACCACAGCGCGGCCATGCCGTTTGCGCACATAAGCGCGACCGCGTGGATGGCGCTCGCGGTGAGCGGGCTGGCGGGCACGGCGACGACCACGCTGCTGTGGAACTGGGGGATTCATCACGTGCCGGCATCGCGCGCAGGCGTGTTCCTGAACATCGAACCGGCGCTCGGATCGCTGCTGGGAGTCAAGCTGCTGGGGGAGCGGCTGGGGCCGTTCGCATGGTTAGGCGGAGGACTGATTCTGGCCGCGGCCATCACGCTGACCACGCGCGGGCATGAGGAGCCGGAGATCATCCTGGAGTGAAAGAAGCAGGGACCGAGGGAACAAGGGACCGGTGAAACAGTGAAGAAGTGAAGTGAAACAGTGAAGAAGTGAAAAAGTGGCGGCGACTTCACTCTTTCACTTCTTCACTCCATTCACTACTTCACTTCTTTTTCACTCCTTCACTCCATTCACTTCTTCACTTCATTCACTTCTTCTTCACTCTTTCACTTCTCCTTCACTCCTTCACTTCAAGAACAGCGACCACACGGAGTCCACGGTGGCGTGTGTGATGGCGGAGGCGCCGACGCGGCGATCGCGGCGCCAGGCGCGGCCGTAGAAGATGCCGGCCACGGCGGCCAGGATCACGTAGAGCGTGTTGAAGTGGGCGGCGCGCTTGTTGAAGTGGGCGAGGCCGAAGACGGCGGCGGTGAGGACGAGCGCCCAGTTGCGGCCGGCGCGGCGTTCCAATAGATTTTGCAGCCATCCGCGGAAGAAGAGCTCCTCCGGCACGGCAATAAAGAAGAAGGTGAAGAGCCACGCCTCCGAGAAGCGCGTGAGCAGCGCGACGGGAGTCCAGGCGAACGCATGGGTGTGCAGGAAGCCGCTAAGGAGGCCGATGAGTAGCGCGATGGGCAGGTAGAAGAGGAACTCGCGCAGTCCGGTGGCGAGGTCGCGCCAGCGCAGGCGAAGGTCGAAGCCGGCGCCCGCAAGCGGATTCAGCATAAAGAAGGCGTAGATGGCGGCGTCGAGCAGCAGGACCTTGTTGAAGATGGAGAGGTGAGCGGGCCAGGCGCGCTCAAACCAGCGCAGGTCGATGGAGAGGCCGACGAGGACGAGGATGGCGAGCTGGGGCCAGATGTTGCGCTCGTCGCGCGGGAAACTGCGGGCGGCCAGAGCCATGGCGGCGGGGACCAGGGCGTAGACGGCGAGCCAGCCCCAGCGGAACGATCCGGCATCGACCGAGACCGTGACGTAGGGGATGGCGAGCAGGGCCGGAATGGCGATCTGCTCCACCACCGTGAGCCGGCGCGCGTGGCCGATAAGCTGCGCCGGGAAAAAAGCCGCGCCGAAATAGGGCGCGAGCGCCAGCAGGGCGGCGAGGACCACGGCAAAGTCAATGGGGGGCACGGGTACAGGGTACAGTGGTCAGTGGTCAGTGAACAGTGGACAGTGACAAAGGGGCACGGGCGGCCTGATAGCAACATGGAGTTTTACATTCCGGTGCGCGGACACTCTTCCATCGTCTTCGAGCTGCCGATAACCGTAGTTGCAATTCTTCGGTGATGAGCATGGGACTGGTGATGTGGAGCCGCGCGTCGAGTGTGGGCGTGCGGGCAATGGATCAGCAACACGGAGTATTGATCGACACTCTCAACGACTTACGGCAGGCGGCGGCGCAGGGCGCGAGGGAGCGGGCGCAAAAGGAGTTGGAGCGGCTGGTTGAGTTCACCCGGCAGCACTTCGCCAGCGAGGAATGTCTGCTGGAACAGATGGGGTTTCCCGCCCTGGCCGAACACCGCGAAGCCCACGCGCGCCTGATGTTGAGGATCGAGCGGGTGCAAGCGCGGTCGCAACATCGGCGGAGCGGCGAGGTGCAGGCCGCCGTGGCCGAGGTGCGCGGCTGGTTCACAGAACACATTGAGCAGTTGGACCAGAACTACGGAGAGTGGCTGAACGAGCGGGGAATTGTTTAGAGACAGGGAACAGGAATCAGGAAACAGGGAACAGAACGACAGGGAACAAGGGACCGGAGGGCATAGCGCATTCAAGGTGTGTGCCGGCATGCCGATAGTGAAAGAGGGCCCGCATTCGCGTGGGCCAGTCTCTTTAAAGGTGTATGCGCGATGGCTCTGATGACCTGGAGTGACAGTTTTCAGTGGGCGCGAAGGCGATGGACGAGCAGCACAAGGGGCTGGTGAAGACGCTCAATGAGCTGCACGCCGCGATGATGTCGGGGCAGGCGAAGGCCGTATCCGGAGATCTGCTGAAGACGCTGGCGAAGTACACGCGCGACCATTTCTCTGCGGAAGAGATGCTGATGCGGCGGGCGCAGTATCCGCAGCTTGCCGCGCACTGTGCGCAGCACAAGAACCTGGCCGGGCAGGTGGAGACGTTTGTCGGGCGCTATGAGCGCGGCGAAACTGCGCTGAACATCGACTTGATGATGTTCCTGCGCGATTGGCTTACGACCCACATCCAAAAGACGGATCGGGATTATGGTCCGTGGCTGAATGCTCACGGGGTGAAGTGAAGCAGGGAAAAAGCCGTGGTTCGTGGACGGTGAGCCGTGGCTCGAATTACGTATTGTGAATCCTGAACCGCGACTCGTGGCCCGTATAGCGCGGATTCCGGGAACCACCGCCTCCAACCGAAACCCTGCTTAAACCTCGAAGGAAAGCTGCGCGGAGGCGAAGGCGGGCGCGGGTTTGGGTTCGGAGGCCAGATCGTAGACCAGCCGCTCCAGCACCAGGCGCTTGTCTGGCGGGGAGGAGCGCAGTTCGAGGTCGGCGCGGGCCACCAGGCGCAGCGCACGGGTGAGGTCGCGGCGCGACTTGTAGCGGCGCGCCTGGCGGATAAGGTCGTCGGCCGCGAACGGGGGAATGCGAAAGCCCTGCCACAACGCCTGCCAGATGGCGCGCTGATCGCGCACGTTCTTTTCGAGAATCACGAGCATTTGACGGAAGGTTCGGGCCAGCATGTAGAGATGGCCGATAGCGGCGTCCTCGCCTGCGTCCGACGAGTTGAGCAGGCCGTCGAGCAGCGCCAGGGCGCGGGCGGGGTTTCGCTGGCTGATGGCTTCCGTCAGCTCGTAGAGCGAGCGCTGCTTTGCGCCCAGCACCATGGTCTCCACGTCGCCCAGAGTGATCTTGCCGCGGCCGGTGGTATAGAGCAGCAGCTTCTCCATTTCGGAGGCGATCATCATCATGTCCGCGCCGAGGGCATCAACGAGTTCGCGGGCGGCATCGATCTCGAGGCGGGTGCCGGCCTCCTGTGCGGTGGCCGCGGCCCAGCGCATGGCGTCCTCCTCGCCCACGCGGGCCAGCTCCACCATGCCGCAATGCTCGCCCAGAGTCTCGCTGAGGCGCTCAAAGCGGTTCTTGTCGTCCATGTCCATGCGGCGGGCGTCGGAGGGGATGCGCAGGAAGTCGGCGACGAACAGCAGCAGCGCCTGCGGGTTGGGCGAGCGGAAATAGCGGTCGAGGGCGGCGAACTCGTCCTTTTTTGCGCCGCGGGTGTAGAGGTTGCGCACGCCCCGGACGAAGATCACCTGGAACGGCGACATGAGCGAAGGCGTCTGGGCGCGGTCGAGGATGTCGAAGATGGTGGTGGACGCGAGGTCGAGATCGGAGAGGCAGAAGTCGCGGAGGTCAGGTGGGACGAAGGCCTTGAGAACGGCGGTCCGGCAGCGATCCTGGAGGAAGAGCTCGTCGCCGGCGAGGACGTAGCCGGGCTTGAGCGGGCCGGAGTTTGTGGCGGCGGCTTCAAATTCGGCCACGAAGCGGCCGACGGCAGAGAAACCCGCGCCCCAGCGCGCGGTCATGAGCGAGCTCCCGGGGCGAGTGGTCCAGCTACCCGGTGCGGGTCTGGAGACCCCCACAACTGCCGGTCTTGAGACCGGCGGTACAGGCTGGGTCGGCTGCACGAGCAGAGGACCATTGTTTGATGGGCGGGCATCCGGCTACAGAATATCGCGGCGGCGTGAATTCGGTCTAAAGACTTTCGAGGACGTCTGCGACCAACTGGCTGGCGAAGTCGCGGCTCAGGCGTTCTTCTGCCGCCGGACTCTCGTCCAGAAACCTGGCCAGGTCTGTGGTGGCCTGGAACTGCTGGCGGAAGACGTAGTTCTTGTTCTCGTAAAGCACGCGGCCGTCGCGGGAGGTGAGGGTGACGGAAGCTACGACGGTGATGACATAGCTGGAGGACTGCTGCGTGGCGGTGTTGAAGGTGAGCGGCAGCACCTGCTGCTGGAGGATGGTGCCGTGGAGGATGGCGTCGGGATCGTTCCTGGTGGAGGGCGTGACCCGCAGGCGGGTGCGCGCGGCGAACTCGCGGATCACCGCCTGGGTTATTAACGCTTCCGTATGGTAGGCGTCGGAGCGGGTTTGGAAAACGGGAACGGAAAGCGTGCGCACCGTCGACGGCAAGTGAGTGGCCGCGCCCAGGGTGTGGTAGCCGCAGCCGGTGAGTGAGACCAGTGCGGCCACGAGCGGCACGAGTGCGAGTTTCCGCATGAGTTGATTCTAGCGGAGGGAACTGTGGACGAGTGAACGAGTGAAGAAGTGAAGGTGATGCAGTGAAGAACTGAAGAAGTGAAAGGGATGCAGTGAAAAAATGAAGAAACGCCGGCTCTCATTCACTCCTTCACCGCTTCACTTCTTTACCGTTTCACTTCTTCACTTTTTCACTCGTTCACTCCGCCACGCCGCGGCCAGCATGCTGGCGCCTGCGGGCGAGAGCTTGAGCCCGTCGGCGCGGTTCTGGAAGTAGAGCTCATTCAGCTTTTCGTGGTCGGCGTGCTGCACACGATGGAAGCCGGCGCGGCGCAGTTCGGCGTGGATTTGTTCAGGAGCGAAGAAGAGGCGGAACGGTTCCCCCTCGGCGGCCACCCTCGCGGCGAGCAGGTCAAACACGGCGCGGCGCTCGGGCGTGAGTGTATCCGGTGGAACGACGTAGTCGAACGCGAGGCCGGAGCCGGCGGGCAGGCTGGCGACGAAGTCGAGGGTGGCGCGGAAGGCCTCGAGGGTGAGGTACGGGACGACGCCGAGCCAACTGATGAACGCGGGCTCGGCCGACTCGAATCCTGCCTGGCGGAGGCCGCCGGCGAGGGTCTGGCGCTCGAAATCGAGGGGAACAAAAGTGACGTTGGCGGGCGGTTCGATGGAGGCTTGCGAAAGCATCCAGCGCTTCCATTCCTGGGTGGCAGGGAAGTCGACTTCAAAGACGCGGAGCTTGGGGAAGGGGTTGCGGCAGGCGAAGGTATCGAGGCCCGCGCCGAGGATTACGTATTGGCGCAAGCCCGCGGCGACGGCCTGGGCGAGATGGTCTTCCGCGTAGCGGCTGCGGGCGGCCATGAAGCAGCGGAAATCGCGCGCCACGGTGTGGGAAGCGCGTTCGAGATCGCGCCCATAGCCGTGGTCGATGAGGGGGACGGCGATGGGATCGTCGAGGATGGGAGGATGGTCCACGAGCTGGTGCGCAGCGCGGCGGATGGCAACGCGGAGGGCGGTGCGGCTGGGTTTGCCGTGCTCCATGGGGTCAGGTTACAGTTCGCAGATCGTGGTTCACAGTTGTCGGTTGTCAGCTTTCAGCTGTCAGTGAAAAGTGAATGAGTGAAGAAGTGAATGAGTGAAGGAGTGAAGGAGTGGAACGGCATGCGATTCGGAGTCTGGGCTGGATGATCGCCTGAGTGAGAGTGTAGCGGAGGGGTGGGGCGGGTACGATGAAGGGCATGAGCCGGACCGGCATTGCGTGTCGGTTGGGATGAGAGAGATGGAAGAGCGGGGTTCGGAGACGGCGGGGATGAGTGAGGGGCGCGGGCCGGTGCGGCGCGTTGTGCTGACCGGATTTATGGGGTCGGGGAAAAGCACGGTGGGGCCGCTGCTGGCCGAGCGGTTGGGTTGGCGATTTATCGATGCGGATAACGTGATCGTGGCCGAGATGGGCATGGCGATCGCGGAGTTTTTCGCGCGGCATGGCGAGGCGGCGTTTCGCCTGCGGGAGCGGGAGACGATTGTGAGGCTGGCGGGCGAAGATGCGCTGGTGCTGGCGCTGGGCGGCGGCGCGATTGAGGATGCCCAGACGCGTGCGCTGCTGCGGAGCGGGCCGGGGACGCTGCTGGTTCACCTGGAAGTGGCGCTGGAGACGGCGCGGGCGCGCTGCGGCGGCACCGAGCATACTCGGCCGGTGCTGAAGGATGAAGCGCGGCTGGCGGCACGATATGAGAAGCGGTTGCCTCTGTATCGGGAGGCGCATGTGACGGTGGTGGTGAACGAAGTGACTCCGGAACAAGCTGCGGAGGCGGTTCACCGAGCGGCCGGGGAAAACGGTCTTCAGTTTGCAGAAGTCCCCGGACTCACTCGAGATATGCTGCACCTCCGCAGATCCGGATGGCCGCTTTCAGAAGAGTGACCCCAACGCCTTGGTATGATGAAAAGTGCGCCCCTGATTGGCCGGGCGTTCTCCGGTTTTTCCCATCGCCCGCATGGCTCCCATCTCCCAGACCGCAATTCCCGTAGAGCTTTCGCCGCATTCGGACGGGCACGCGCACGGCGCGATTCATGTGCCGCAGCCAGGCGTGACAGCGCGGCTCATCTCCGACCTGCGAGAGCTGTTCAAAGTGCGGGTTACGGGGATGGTGGTTGTCACCGGGTGGGCGGGGTTCTACCTGGGATCGATGCAATCGGGGATCTCCAGCGTACAGCGCGGGCTGCTGGATACACTGCTGGGGATTGGGCTGGTGAGCGCTGGGTCAGGCGCGCTGAACCAATGCCTGGAGCGTCGCATTGACGCGCTGATGAAGCGCACCGCGGACCGGCCGCTGGCGTCAGGGCGCTATCCGCTGTGGTTTGGGGTGACGGCGGGGATTGGAGCGATTGCGCTGGGCTCATGGTGGCTGCTGCTGCACACCAACCTGCTCACGGTGGCGCTGGCGCTGCTTACCGCGTTTACTTATGTGGCCATTTACACGCCGCTGAAGCGCGTTACCACCATGGCCACTTTTATCGGCGCGTTTCCCGGCGCCATGGGGCCGCTGCTGGGGTGGGTGGCCGCGCGGGGCCGCATGGAGTGGCAGGCGGTGGCGCTGTTCGCAATTCTGTTCGTGTGGCAGTTTCCGCATTTCATGGCGATTGCATGGATGTATCGGGAAGAGTATGCCAAAGCCGGCATCCGCATGCTGCCGGTGGTGCAGCCGGACGGATGGTCCACGGTGATTGAGGCGCTGTTCTACGCAGCGCTGATGATTCCGGTGAGCCTGGCGCCGTGGCGGCTGGGCATGACCGGCGCGGTGTATGCAATCCCGGCCACCATTCTCGGGCTGGTGTACCTGGGCTACACCATCCGGTTTGCCGGCATCCTGCGCACGCGCGATGCAGCGGAAAGCCGGATGTTGGCGCGCGACCTGCTGAAGGTGAGCGTGATGTACCTGCCGCTGCTGATGACCACACTGATGCTGTGCGCCATCGCGAAGCATTGAGGATCGAATGACGATTTCCGCACCATCGGCTAGCCGGCCCGCAGGAACGCGCGGAGCCATTGCCGCGATTCTTGCGATCAGCGCGGCGGCAACGCTGTTCCTGTTCTGGCTGATTTACCTGCACCCGGCTTCAGATACGGCTGGCGCGAAAATGGCATTTCTGCCGCCGCTGAACGCGATTTTGAACGGCGCCAGCGCGGTGGCATTGATGGTGGGGTTCACGTTTATCCGCGCCAGGAGAATTGCCGCGCACCGGCGGGCGATGAAGACCGCGTTTGTGTTTTCCACGCTGTTCCTCATCGGCTACATTGCGCACCACGCGCTGCACGGCGATATCCGCTACCCGCTGCACGCGGCGTTGCGCACGCCCTACCTGGCGCTGCTGGCCAGCCACATTATTCTGGCCACGGTGGCTCTGCCGATGGTGCTGGTCACGTTCTTCTTCTCGCTCACGGGGCGCTTTCCGCAGCATCGCAGGATCGCGCGGTGGACGTTTCCCATCTGGCTGTATGTTTCCATCACCGGCGTGGCCACCTACGTTTGGCTGCGGCTGGCGCTGAGCCGGGGATGACCATGACAGCGCAAAAAGCGAAGCGGCCCGCGGCGCGCATGCCCGACGACGGCACCAGTCAGTTGCTGCGCTGGGGCGGCTGGATGGTGGGCACAGGGGTGGCGGCTACGGTGCTGTTGCTAACCGTGCTGGGTGGATTTACGCGCACCGGCGCCAGCACCAACAGCGGCTGGTTTGCGCTGATTGTGGCGCTGATGTGCATTCCGTTTGGAGGAATGCTGCTGACGCTGGGCATGGCCAAGTGGATGCGCAACCGGCGGCTGGCGCGCAAGGGCTAAAGGAAACTGCGCAGGGCGGCCGAAGCTCTTGCGTGCGAACTGGACGCCGGGGCTTGCGGGTTGCGCAGTATGATGGCGATCAGGCTCGTTTCCCCGATCTCCGTTAACCTGCTGACAAAGGTTTTGCAATTCGCGCAGGTTGCGGTTTCTGCTTTATTGCGTCTAACCGCGCAAGCATGAGCCGGATCGCCGGTCCCGACTTCCCTGCCGGAGCGCCATGAACACCGCGTACATCAATCGCATTGCTACCGCTGTTCCGCCGCATGACGTGCACCGGTCCTTCGTGCAGTTTGCGGAGAGCCTGCTGCCCGAGGGTGTCGAGCGCGGCCTGTTCCGGCGCATGGCGCGGGTGGCGGCCATCGAGCATCGGTACTCCTTTATTGAACCGGTCGGGGACGGAGCCGGCTGGTCCGATTCAGAACAACTTTACGTGCGCGGCGGTTTTCCTTCGACGGCGCGGCGTATGCAGATGTTTGAGAAGTTTGCGCCGCGGCTGGCGGAAGCGGCGCTCGACCGCCTGGCGCTGAGCGATGGCGAGCGCGCAGCCATCACGCACGTGATTGTGACGTCGTGCACCGGACTGTATGCGCCGGGGCTCGATTTCGATATTGTGCGCCACCTTGGCCTGAATCCTGGAGTGGAGCGCACCATGATCGGCTTCATGGGATGCTATGCCGCGATCAACGCGCTCAAGTCGGCGCATTACGTTGTGCGTTCCGAACCAGCGGCTCGGGTTTTGGTGCTGAACCTGGAGCTTTGCACCATCCACATGCAGGAGACGGAGGAACTGGAGCAGATTCTTTCGTTCCTTCTTTTCGCGGATGGATGTGCTGCCAGCGTGGTGAGCGCCGAGCCGCAAGGGTTGGGCATCGATAGTTTTCTGGCTGTATGCCTGCCGGAGACGAGTCACCTGATCACGTG
>CAWBIG010000164.1:0-60130 GCA_963788435.1 uncultured Acidobacteriota bacterium
TACCGTACGCCAGCGCATGCAGATGCGTCTTGCCGGTGATGACGGCGCCGCGCCTGCGCAACTGCTCCACCACCCACGAATCGCGCTTCGCCACGCCATTCAGCTCGCGGTAGAACTTCGTTCCGCATGTCGTCGGGGCCCCTGCCAGGTCGAAGCAATCCTTGACGGAAACCGGCAATCCCCACAGCGCGTCGCGCCCGTCGCCGAACGGACTTCCGTCCTGCATCCGGCATCTCGATGGCGCGCTCCGCCTCCGCGCGCGTCCACGCCGGGTCCTGCCACAGATAGGTGTTGCGGGTTGGATTGGAGTTGGCATTGGCCAGCGCCTTCTCGGCCAGGCGCACAGGATCGGTGAGCTTGTTTGCCAGCGCGCTGCGCAAAGTGCGAATGGTTCCCAGGACGGCCATGTGCGTATTGTAGGAAATGACCCATCGCTCAGGAATGTTGCTTCTCGCAAGGGCACTCCAGCTTCCCCTTGCGCTATAAAAGGATGCAAAGCTCATGATCACGCGCCTGGCAAAAATCGCGCTCATCGCCGCCATCGCCGTCAATTACACGTTCATCGTGCTCGACAACCTGACTGACTTCGACGTCAACTACCAGTTTGTCCGCCACGTCCTCACCATGGACTCCACCTTTTCTTTCAGCCGCCTTCACGGCCGCGCCATCGCCTCTCCATCCATCCATCTCGCCTTTTACGTCGCCATCATCGCCTGGGAAGCGTTCAGCGCCATCCTTCTCTGGTGGGGCGCGCTCAAACTCCTTCGCGCTCTCCGCCTTCCCGCGGCTGCATTCAACTCCGCAAAGCGCATCCCCATCCTGGCGCTCACGGTTTCGCTCCTCATGTGGCTCTGCGCCTTCCTCATCGTCGGTGGCGAGTGGTTCGAGATGTGGCAATCGCCGGCCTGGAATGGCCAGCAGGAAGCCTTTCGCTCGTTTGCCGTGTGCGCCATTATTCTTCTCATTCTTCTTCAGCCGGACACAGAAGCACAGCCCTAGCATCTCTCCAATCCCTCGGTCCCTCGTTCCCTGCTTCCCGCAACCCTCTACACTCATCCCATGGCCCTTCCCGCCATCATCCTGGCCGCGGGCGCCAGCCGCCGCCTTGGCCGCCCCAAGCAACTGCTCGAAGTAGACGGGGAAACCTTGCTCGCGCGCACCATCCACGCCGCGCGCCACGCCGGCGCCGATCCCTTGCTGGTAGTCCTCGGAGCCCACGCTCATGAAATCTCAGCAGCCGTGCCGTTGAACGATGTAGTCACGGTATTGAATCCGGATTGGCAGGAGGGCATTGCCAGCTCGTTGCGCGCCGGCATTAGCGCGCTTCTCTCCTCTGACCCTGAAGCGCCCGGCGTCATCCTCCTGGTCTGCGACCAGCCGCGACTCAGCTCCTCCCACATCCGCGCCCTGATCGGGTGCTTTCAATCAAGCTCGGAAACAGCCGCCATCGCGTCCACCTACGGCAGTGTGCGCGGCATTCCAGCCGTTTTTCCGCGTGTGTTGTTCCCGCGCCTGCTCTCCCTCGCCGGAGACAAGGGCGCGCGCGGCATCCTAGCCGACCCGCGCTGCCCCATCGTGGAAGTACCCCTCGCAGGCGGCGAAATCGACATCGATTTTCCTGCCGACCTCGAACGCCTCAAATATAGAGGAATGGACAAATGACCGCCGCCGCTTCCCCCCATCCCCATCACCTGCGCCGCGCCATCGCCCTTGCCACCCAGAATGTGCTCGCCAATCGCGGCGGCCCGTTCGGCGCCGTCATCGTCAAGGACGGCCGCATCATCGGCGAGGGCGCCAACTCCGTCACCGCAACCAACGATCCCACCGCCCACGCTGAAGTCAACGCCATTCGCGCCGCCTGCAATGCGCTCAATGTCTTCTCGCTGCGCGGCTGCATCCTTTACACCAGTTGCGAGCCCTGCCCCATGTGCCTTTCCGCCGCCTACTGGGCGCGCATCAGTGCCATTTACTTCGGCTGCGCGGCCGCCGACGCCGCCCGCGCCGGCTTCGACGATGCGTTCCTCTATGACGAACTCTCCAAACCCATCCAGCACCGCACCATCCCCGCCACCCAGCTTTTGCTCCGGGAAGCCCTGGCCAACATGGATGCGTGGATCGCCTCACCCGCCAAAATCCTCTTCTGACCGTCGCCCGATGAGGAGTTTCCGCCCGCACACGTCCCCAAATCATCCCCATCCGCGGCCAGCGCGCTCTAAGTTCCGCCTTATGTGCATCCAATCATGTGTGACGAATGACGTAGTCATTCGCCACGAGCCATGGGACCATGATTTCCACCCCAAAGACCACATGTCCCGCCTCTGGGGGATACCGGGCCCGTTACGGGACGGTAAAATAGGGTGTACGGATGACCGAAATGCTTTCAGCGGCTGCCGCACAGGCTTCCCGCACCTCGCGGGCACCTGAATCGCGGCCTGCTGACGAGCCGATGGTCACGGTCACGGGCCTGGAAAAAACCTATTCCACCGCCCGCGGCCCCCTTACCCTCTTCAAAGATCTCGATTTTCAGGTTGCCCCCGGCGAACTCGTCGCCATCACCGGCCAGTCCGGCTCGGGAAAAAGCACACTTTTACACATCCTCGGTGCTCTTGATCGTCCTTCCGCAGGAACTGTATACTGCGCCTCAACCAACGTGGCATCGCTAATTCCCCGGCAGGCCGCGGCCTTCCGCAATCGCGAAATCGGCTACGTGTGGCAGTTCCACTATCTGCTGCCTGAATTCACGGCGCAGGAAAATGTCGCCATGCCGCTGCTCGCAAGGGGTATGGCTAAACGAGAAGCCTCTGAACTGGCGGCCAACTGGCTCCGCGAAGTAGGCCTGGAAGACCGCCGCGATCATCGCCCCGGTGAGCTCTCCGGCGGAGAACAGCAGCGCGTAGCCCTGGCCCGCGCTCTTGTCAATAACCCTCGGCTGTTGCTTGCCGACGAACCCACCGGCGACCTGGACGAGTCCACCGCTCACCAGGTCTTTGACCTCATTGAGCGCGTTCACTCGCGATCACGGCCTGACTTCGATCGTGGTCACTCACAACATGGATTTGGCCCAGCGCTGTTCCCGGATGCTGCGCCTCGTGCACGGCACACTCGTCTCCTCGTCCACCGCAACCAGCAACCTTCACCCCGAATTCGGGTCCGAATAAAGCAGCGTTCCGGCTATGGAACGAGTCTGATAACAGTAGGGGGGTAGTGGCCTGGATTCAACCCCGCCAGGCTGGTACAAGTGGATGGAAGCCCTAGGGACGGTAAGCCTTAATCCCGAGGGCGCTCGGGAGAACCTTCCGGAACCATCCCCAAGAGCTGTTCCGAGGCAGGCGCGTTGATTAGTGGCCTCGGGCGGCGACGTTTCGCTCGGCACGGTTGCCGGGCCGAATCCGGAAACAGGAATCTCTCACCTGCTTTACCGGACGGCCACTCCAGCCGCTACCCGAGCCAGGGAGATCACCATGTTCGAACGCTACACGGAGAAGGCAAGGCGGGTAATTTTCTTCGCGCGCTATGAGGCCAGCCAGTTTGGTTCGCCCTATATCGAGACTGAGCACCTGCTGCTCGGCCTTCTCCGCGAAGACAAGGCCCTCACCAACCGTTTCCTGCGCTCGCATGCCTCGGTTGAGTCCATTCGCAAGCAGATTGAGGCCCACACAACCATTCGCGAGAAGGTCTCCACATCTGTTGATCTTCCCTTATCCAATGAATGCAAGCGTGTCCTGGCCTACGCCGCTGAAGAAGCGGAGCGCCTGGGCCACAAGCATATCGGCACCGAGCACCTGCTCCTTGGTCTGCTGCGTGAAGAAAAGTGCTTTGCCTCGGAGATTCTCCAGGAGCGCGGCCTGAAGCTCGCCCAGATTCGCGACGAGCTCGCCCGCGTCACCCAGGAGAAAGCTCCCACGCAGCAGCGCCAGCGCGAGTCCAGCCTGCTGGCCGAATTCTCCCGCGACCTGACCCAGGCGGCCATGGACGGCCAGCTCGATCCCCTGGTGGGCCGCGATGGCGAACTCGAACGCGTCATCCAGATCCTCTGCCGCCGCACCAAGAACAATCCGGTGCTCATCGGCGAGCCCGGCGTGGGCAAAACCGCCATCGTGGAAGGCCTGGCCCAGCGCATTGCCGACGGCGAAGTCCCCACCTTCCTTGCCGACAAGCGCGTCCTCGGCCTCGACCTCTCCCTCATCGTGGCCGGCACCAAGTACCGCGGCCAGTTTGAAGAGCGCCTCAAGACCATCATGAAAGAGCTGATGGAGAACCAGAACTCCATCATCTTCATCGATGAGCTGCACACGCTGGTCGGCGCGGGTTCCGCCGAAGGCTCGCTCGACGCCGCCAACATCCTCAAGCCCGCCCTCAGTCGCGGCGAAATCCAGTGCATCGGCGCCACCACCCCGGCCGAGTACCGCAAATCAATCGAAAAGGACCGTTCCCTCGAGCGCCGCTTCCAGGCCGTCAAGGTTCCGCCGCCCAATGAGGCGGACGCCGTCAAAATCATCATGGGCATCAAGGACCGCTATGAGAAGTTCCACGCCGTAAGCTACACCGATGCGGCCATCGAGTTCTCGGTCCTTCACTCCAACCGCTACATCCCTGATCGCTTCCTGCCTGACAAGGCCATCGACCTCATCGACGAGGCCGGCGCCCGCGTCAAGCTTCGCCAGACTTCGCTTCCCGAGGAAATCACCGAGGTCCAGAAGCGCATCAAGTTCATCGTCCATCGCATGGACTCGGCTATCGCCAACCACGAGTTTGAGAAGGCCCGCTTCTACTCCGACGAGGAGCGCAAGGAGCGCGAAAACCTGCGCGCCCTGCGCGACAAGTACCACCTCGACGACTCCGCTGCCGGAATCGTCGGCCGCGAAGACATTGAGGACGTGGTCAGCCGCTGGACCGGCGTCCCCGTCACCAGCATCAAGGAAGAAGAAACCCAGAAGCTTCTCCGCGTGGAGGAAGAGCTGCACAAGCGCGTCATCTCGCAGGACAAGGCCATCAGCGCTCTGGCTCGCGCCATCCGCCGCTCGCGCGCAGGCCTCAAATCGCCGCATCGGCCCATCGGAAGCTTTTTATTCCTCGGCCCCACCGGCGTGGGCAAAACCGAAATGGCGCGCACCTTGGCCAACTTCCTCTTCGGCTCTGACAAGGCCCTCATCCGCTTTGACATGTCGGAGTTCATGGAGAAGCACTCTGTCTCCAAGCTCATCGGCTCGCCACCGGGTTACGTGGGCTACGAGGAAGGCGGCCAGCTAACCGAGCGCGTCAAGCGTTCGCCTTACTCCGTCGTCCTCCTCGACGAAATCGAGAAGGCGCACCCCGATGTGTTCAACCTGCTCCTGCAGGTGTTTGAAGACGGCCAGTTGACCGATGGCCTCGGCAACACCGTCGACTTCAAGAACACCATCCTCATCATGACTTCGAACATCGGCGCACGGCACCTCCAGAAGAAGTCGGGCCTCGGCTTCCAGTCCGATCGCGACGACCTGGTCAGCGAAAAGGTGGAGGAGCTTGTCAAGAACGAGGTGAAGAAGACCTTCAACCCCGAGTTCCTCAACCGGCTCGATGAAGTAATCCTCTTCCTGTCGCTCAACGACGCCGACCTGCTCCAGATCGTCGAGCTCCTCGTCCAGCAGCTCAACGCCAACCTGGCGCAGAAGGCCATCACCATCTCCGTCACCGAGGAGGCCAAGAAGTGGATCCTCGATAAGACGCTGGTCGACCGCACTTACGGGGCTCGTCCGCTCCGCCGCGCTCTGCAGCGTTACGTTGAAGACCCGCTCTCTGAGGCGCTCATCGCCGGACACATCGCCGAACGTCCCGCGTTCCTTGAGGTCTACCTCGACGCCAACCAGCTCTTCTATCGCCCCGTCAGCGCCGAAGAAGGCGGCGGTACCGAGGAGAAGGCCGCCGGAGTGCTTCTCTTCAGCAACTAACCCCGGTCCACCCCACCCCAAAGCCCCGGCCCACAAGGCCGGGGCTAGTTTTTGGCATCTGCGATCGATTCTTGCCGTCGCTTCTGTTCTTGCCAGCCCGAACAATCATTTCTTAACCCAAGCGCTTCGATTATCGTGGTAAAATGATCACAATATGCCAACCGTAGTCTGGATTGGCGGCTTGCGAATCGTCGTCTATCCGAACGATCATTGTCCTGCGCATGTGCGCGTTGTTGGGCAGGGGCACGAAGCTGTCTTCGAACTTAACGCGCAGCTGGGCCCTACCGCTCTGCGCGAGAACTATGGCTTCAACCGGCGCGATTTGGCCAGAATCGAACGGGCATTGCAGTCGAATCTTACTGAGCTCGTGAACGCGTGGGAGAGGATTCATGGAGAAGCCTGACACCTTCAAAACGGAAAACCGAAGCGCGCGCAAGTTGCAATCGTCCGCGCCGCGCGCCCTCGCCGCTCACTACGATAAGCCTACCGGCCGGATCGTGATCGCGCTCAGTACCAAACTCGACGTCGTCTTCGACCCCCGCGATGCTCAGGGCCTGGAAAATGCTCGACCATCGCAACTTGAGCCCATCGAAATTTCCCCGTCTGGATTCGGCATTCATTTCCCCAAGCTCGACGCCGACCTCTACATCCCCGCGCTCCTCGAAGGCTTCTTCGGCTCCAGGGCATGGATGGCCAGCCGCCTCGGCCGCAACGGCGGCAAAGCCAGAACCGCCGCCAAGGCCCGCGCCGCGCGCCGCAACGGCCGACTCGGCGGCCGCCCGCGTAAGAACGGCTCCCCCGCGGTCTGAACTCTTTCTGTCTTTCCCCGCAGGGTATCTGCTTTTTCCGTTGCCGGGTTCCCAGGTCCCTCGTCCGCCGTGGCGGAGGAACCCGAGATGGATGCAGGCAACAATGTCCGCTATTGGACTGTGCTGTCCAATTGCGGACGCCGGGGAACACGCGAATCAGGCGCCCGTAACCGTCGGTGATCGCGGGCCGATCGAAAAAACCCCGTGGAGTCAATCAATTCCGGCGCACCGCCCGCGCGGTCCAACATCGGATCGCAGGTGGCCCCTGGCATGCTCCCGTCATCGGCCAGGGAGGTCCCCATGTCCAAACGCGTACTCCTGTTGCTGCCCCTTGCCTGCCTGGCAGCAGTCGTAGCCCGGGCGGCAACCGACCCCATGGTAGGCGACTGGAAACTCAATCCGCAAAAGAGCAGGCTGGTTGACGAGATGAAGGTGACGAGCCTGGACGCGAACAAATACGGGTTCGACTTTGGAGGCGGACGCCCCGAGGAGATCGTCCTAGACGGGACCGACCAGCCGGGGTTGGCCGGTACCACCCTGGCCGTATCGGCACAGAGTCCTCACCAGTGGACGGTGGTGCGCAAGAAAGACGGCCGGGTACTGCTGAGGGGGATCTGGACCCTCTCCGACGACGGCAACCAACTGCACGACGACTACACCGAATTTGGCGATAACGGGAAGACCGTCCATGTGGATTACCTGTATCAGCAGCGAGGAGCGGGGTCGGGTTTTGCCGGTGATTGGGTCAGCACCAGCCAGCAGATCGACACCGTGTACGTGGTCAACATTCGCCCCTATCAAAACGACGGCCTCTCCATTACCGCTGCTTCTGAAGGCGTCGCAAAGAACGTGACGTTCGACGGCAAGGACTATCCCAACCCAGGTTCCCAGACGGGCAGAGTCACCTCGGCGCGGCGGGTGAACGACAGGACGATCGAACTGACTGACAAGCGCGCCGACAAGGTAGTGGGCACCCAGGAGATCAGTGTTTCCGATGACGGCAGGACCCTGACCATGACCAACCGCGTGCCCGCGCGAACCGAGCCGAACATGCTGGTCTTCGACAAGCAGTGAACTCAAACAGAACTTGACACCTCAATAGAAGCCGGGTCGGGTGGCCCACTCCCCTTCGCCCTAGAGCGGGGTCGCCCAGTCCCGGCCCTCTACATTTCTCCCGTGCCCGTACCGTCGGCGCCGGCCACAGGCTCAGATTTCAGGTTCAATGTGATTTAAATCACGCTGTTTTTACAGTTTGTCATGTTTATATTTAACTATATTATTTAATATAAATAACTTAGTAAATACGTTCAACGTGGAACATATTGTGATAACGCCGATTCCGCGATTCCGCCGCCTTCATCCGCTCCGCGCTATCCCGATCACCGTCAGGTCGTCCTCCTGGCCATGCTGCTCCGCGACTTCCGCCACGCTCTTCGCCGACGCACCCTCCTGCAGCAGGCCTTCCACGCGCGAGAACCCGAGCAGTTCCTTCTGCTTGTTCCGCGCCTCCGCAATCCCGTCCGTGACCAGCACCACACGATCCCGCACTCCTATTTCGAGCTCGACCTGCTCGTACTCGGAGTTCTCCACAAGGCCGAGCGGCAGCGATCCGGCAAAGGGAAATTCCATTCCGTTCAAATACGGCGGAATGTGCCCGGCATTGGCCAGCGTCAGGCGTCCCTCATCTTCCAGGCGCACCGCCAGGCAGGTAGCGAACGCTCCCTGGGTGCGGCCGTGCAGGCGCCGATTCAGCTCGGCCAGGATCTCCCCGGGCTCCTCAGTGAAGTCGGACACCGTGCACAGCATGCCCACGATCAGCGAAACGATCATGGCCGCCCGCAGGCCCTTGCCGCTCACGTCTCCGATCACCACCATGGTGCGGCCGCTGGCCAGGGGAATCACCTGAAAGAAATCGCCGCCCACCTCGGCAGCGGGCCGGTACACGCTCTCAATGGCGTACCCGTCGACGGCCGGCAGCGACTCGGGGACCATCACCCGCTGCACTTCGTGCGCCGCCGCCATCTCGCCTTCGAGCTGCGCCTTGTCTGTCTGGATCCGTATGTACCGCTTGCCTTCGCTGACCGATACCCACACGAATCCGACATAGCCCAGCAACACCGACAAAATGATTCCCTCTCCGTCCATCGCGATCCGGGAGCGCAAAGCCGCCGTCGCAGCGGCATCCAGATGAGTGGCCTCGGGCGCGTCGGGATAAAAGTGGCCCAGCATTCCCATGGAGGCGAACTCGACGAGGAACAGCGGGATGAAAACTTTCCAGGCCTTGCGCCGCAGAATGATGCCGGACGCGGCATAACAGACGGCAAACACGCTATTGATAAGTGCTGAAGCCGCGAAGCGCTGCGGCGACGTGCGGCCCACATCGATCACGTCGTTGGCAATGGCAATGCCTACAAACACGAAGAACACAGCCAGTAGAAAAAGGATCTTCGACTTCAGCGGAGTGGTGTGCCAGGCGCTGGGCACGTTCATCGGTTCCAAAGTGTCCTCCTGAACGTCACGCACTGCGAGCAAAGCAGGTTCAATTCGTGGGACGCGGCAACTCGGAAGCTGGGTCCCGGACCTCGCAGTCGGGGAGACTTTCTCTGGATTGTATCCCGCAAGCTCGCGCAGGGCTGCATGTCTTAGCATGGTTTCGAAAGCATTATGAGAGGTGTTCCATGAGCCAGACATCCCAGCCGACCGTGCCCGACGATCCAATCTCATCTCTGACCCGCGAAACCAACTACGGCACGTGGCGCTTTCAGAAATCGTGGAAGCCGCTGCACGTTGTCGATGCAGAAGGATGCTGGTTTACCGATGCCAGCGGCAAACGTTACCTCGATTTCTCCGCGCAGCTCATGTGCGTGAATCTTGGCCACAAGAATGCGCGCGTGGTGGAGGCCATTGCTGAGCAGGCAAGGGAACTGGCCTTTGTGGGGCCGGTATTTGCCACGACTGCGCGGGCACGGCTGAGCGCAAAGCTCAAGGAAGTTTTGCCCGAGGGCATTGAAAAGTTTTTCTTCGCCACCAGCGGCACTGAGGCCAACGAAGCCGCGTTCAAGATTGCGCGCATGGTGACGGGAAAAAACAAGATCATCTCCCGCTACCGGTCCTATCACGGCTCGACGGCGGGGTCGATTGCGGCCACGGGCGATCCGCGGCGCTGGGCGATGGAGCCGGCGGGGAAAATCCACAACGTGGTTTTTGCGCCGGAAACCAATTGCTACAAGTGCCCCATCGGCCACAGCTATCCGGGCTGCGGCATTGCCTGCGCCGACTATATCGAGCACATGATCCGCAATGAGAGCGACGTGGCCGCGGTGATCGTGGAGCCGATCGTGGGCACCAACGGCGTGCTGGTTCCGCCGCCGGAGTACATGCCGAAGCTGCGCGAGATTTGCGACCGGCACGGGGTGTTGCTGATTGCCGACGAGGTGATGACCGGATGGGGCCGCACCGGCCGCTGGTTCTCGGTCGACCACTGGGACGTGAAGCCCGACATTCTGACCACGGCCAAGGGAATCACCTCAGCCTACGTTCCGCTGGGGCTGTGCGCCACGACAAAGAAACTTGCCGATTACTTTGAGGACCACTATTTCTCGCATGGGCACACGTACGAAGCGCACCCCATTACGCTGGGGCCGGCAGTGGCGACGATCGAGGAGATGCAGCGGCTGAAGCTGGTGGAGCGCGCGGCCGAGCTCGAAGCCTTACGTGAGGCAGAAGCTGGAGGCGCTGAAGGAGAAACACGTCTCAGTGGGCGACGTGCGCGGAATGGGGCTGTTCTTTGCCGTGGAGTTGGTGAAGGACAGAAAGACCAGGGAGCCGTTCAACACCATGCGCGACAAAGTGGAAGGCAAGGCGCTGGTGGTGGACCAGATTGCGGCAAAGATGATGGCCGATGGCGTGGCGCAGCAGTCGTGGGTGAGCCACTTTGTGATTGCGCCGCCGCTGATCGTGAGCAAAGAGGAGCTGGACCTTGGAATTGAAGCGCTGGACCGGCACTTGGGGCTAGCTGACGCGCTGGTGAGCCAGGTGGGATAGAAGCGAGGAAGCGCGAAAGGCGCAAGCGAAGCCGTGGAGTGCTCGCTTTACCGGCGCTGGCGCGTCCATTTCAGCACGAGCCATCGCATCCGTTTGCGCAGCGTGGGATCGAAGGCGAACATCGGCCCGAGGTCACGCCACGGCATGTACAATGAACTCCGACAGTACCTGATTCAGACGGTGGATGCGGGAACGGTTGGCATAAGCAATGCCATCCTGGCGAAGGCAGGCTGGGAGTTTGGTTCTAAAGGATTTAAGGCCCAAGCCTGTTATACTTCGGTAGTCAAAACATGAAGATCGGGGATGGCATTCGGCCATGCGCGCCCGGGGGTTCAGCCTCCCCGCAGAAATGCCGCGCTGACCTGTTGGGCACATCCGGACGAGGGTAGGGAATTTGAAGAAGAGCAGTCTTTGGTTGAGCACCGCCGCGGCCCTGACCGTTTCCATCATTCTGGCGGGATGTGGCGGCACTTATTATTTTGCCGGGCGCGTATTGCCGCCAAGCGGGCTGGTCAATCGCGTCCTGGTGGCGATTCAGAACCCGGGAGCGCTGGCGAGGGGAGCGCTGGAGATCATGGACGCACACTATGACGTGCGGTTCAAGTACAACAACCCTTCCAAGGGCTATTCAATCAGCGGGTACAGCGGAGCATTGCCCATTACCATCCAGAACATGCCGGAGGAGCAGATCGGGGCGGTGTACGGATCGGGCGACGGCAGCTTTACCACAATCGACTACGCGAAGGAGTCCGCCGGCTCGGGGCAGTCGGGACTTCCGGGGCCGTCGTCGAGCATTTATTTGACGCGCAACCGTAACTTCGTGATTGCTGCCAGCCAGACTACTAACGTGGTCACAATCATTAACGCAAGCACGAACGGGAGTGCTGAGCTGAGCCTGCCCAACGTATACCGCGTGAGCGTGAACCCTGGCGGCACCGTGTTTCTGGCGTTCGCGCAGAACTCGAATTATGCCTACTACGGCCTGGAGTTGAGCACCTCGCAGACACTTTCGTTTTCCGGAGGGCCGACCACCTGGCCCAAAGCCGCGGTGGATTGCGAGCCGCTGAATGATCCAACGTGGTGCCTGTTCCAGGTTCAGAGCCCGGATCACGTGGACCAGTACGGCATGAACTACGGGGCGCCGCTCACTTTCGACCGGCCGATCAAGGCGTTGTTTTCCAGCGATGGCAGCATTGCCTACGTGCTCAACTGCGGCGCCGAATGCGGCGGGACGGCGTCGTCGATTTCGCTGCTGCCCACCGCGCCGATGATTTTCCAGGTGAATCTGCAATCGGGCAAACTTCCGGTGACGGGGACGGTCCCCAACATTCCCATTCCCGGCGGCGCCAGCAATGCGCTCATCGATAGCTCGACGATGTATGTGGTGGGGCAGAAGCTGCTGGAGGACGGGCTGTTTACGGGCAACCTGACGGTGGTCAACCTGGCGACAAAAGCGGCGGGCAGCCCGGTGTCAATCAGCGACGGGCAGCCGGGCGCGATGAGCCGGATCATCGAGGCCGATGACGATACGCTGTGGATCGGCATGCAGAAGTGCACCAACGGCGAGCGCTATGCCAAGGGCCTGCCCTATGGCTGCCTGACGATGTACAACACCGCTACGAATAAGGTGATGATGATCGAGCCGTTCCAGGGCGACGCCACCGGCATTGCAGCGTGCACCGGGCTGCACAAGATCTACACGGCCGAGGGCGGGCAGGTGTACATTTACACCACTACGGACGGCACGGCGCTGAATAACTTCTACGTGACGGTGACCGGGACGGCCTACGACGTGGCGTACATGGATGGGCTCACCGACGCGAATAATACCGTGTATTGAGCGGGGCCAGCGTGGTTAGCGGATTGAGCGACCCCCATGCCGTAATCTGATCCCATGGAAACTCCAGCAGAATGTCGCGCGGACGTGCTGGCCATTGCGGCGCACCGTGACGATGTGGAACAGACGTGCGGGGGGACGCTGCTGCGGTCCGCCGCACGCGGATTACGCACCGCGATTCTGGACTTGACCCGTGGCGAAGCGGGCACGCGCGGAAGCGCCGAGGAACGCGCGCGGGAGGCCGAGGAAGCGGCGCGGATCCTGGGCGCAGGCTGGAGAGACGCGCTCGACCTGCCCGATGGTGCGATCGCCAATACGTTAGAGAACCGGCTGAAGATTGTGCGCGTGCTGCGCGCACTGCGCCCGCGCGTGGTGATCCTTCCTTATTGGCAGGCGCGGCATCCCGATCACGCCATTGTGGCCTCGCTCGGGTATG
This sequence comes from uncultured Acidobacteriota bacterium, assembly GCA_963788435.1. GTDB lineage: Bacteria > Acidobacteriota > Terriglobia > Terriglobales > Acidobacteriaceae > Telmatobacter. The sequence goes on from CAWBIG010000164.1 coordinate 13,057, forward strand.
AGGCATGCTTTCTTTCGGGGCTGGCGCGGATCGACACCGGAGCGGAACCGTTCCGGCCGTTCAAGATTGTTTACGCGAGTCTCTATGCCGACGTGCGGCCCAGTTTCATTGTCGATATCACGCCGTTTATAGAACAGCGCCACGCGGCGCTGATGGCCTATCGCTCGCAGTATGCGAACCAGCAGGCGGGAGGCGCGCTGTTTGTGCCGGAGGGGGAGATTCGCGAGCGGACTTTTGCGGAGGCGAGACACTACGGGCTGCTGGGCGGCGTCACTTTCGGCGAACCGTTTGTGCAGAAGGAAGTTTGGCTGGTGGACGATTTGACGCTGGTACCGGTGCAATCGCTTTGAAGCAGGGACCCCGGGGACCAAGAAAGCCCCGCTGTTGCTTAGTGCACGAACGCTGATGCCACGAGCGTGAAGACCAATCCTGCCGAGCTGAGCACGGTTTCCAGCACCGACCAGGTGGCCAGCGTCTCCTTTACTTCGAGTTCAAAGAACGATTGGATCATCCAGAAGCCGGGATCGTTGACGTGCGAGAGCATGAGCGACCCGGTTCCGGTGGCGATGACGAGGAGTTCCGGGGAGACACCCGCGTGGGCAGCCATGGGCGCCAAAACGCCAGCCGAAATTGCCATGGCCACGGTGGCCGAGCCCATGGAGACGCGCACCACGGCGGCCAGCAGCCAGGCCAGCACCAGGGGCGGCATGTGCGCGCCGAGGGCGAGGCTGACAGTGGCCTGCGCCGCACCGGAGTCGCGCAGCACGCCGCTGAGGCCGCCGGCCGCAGCCAGAATGACCATGACATTGGCGATGGGCTCAAAGGATTCGGAAGTCAATTGGCGCAGCATCTCCGCGCCGTGATGGCGACCGGTCTGCAGGCGCGGGCCGAGCGTGAACAGGGCCACGAGGACGGCAATGAGCAGCGCCACGTCAGGGCTGCCGATGAAGCGCATGAGATTGTTGGCGGCGCTGCCGGGCGCGGCCAGAGAGTCAGACCAGCTGCCGAGAAAGATGAGCGCGATGGGCAGGAGGACAGCGCAGGCGGCGCGAACCGAGCCTGCTGGAGGGGGGATTTTCGCGGAGGCCGATTTGCGCGACTCTGAATCGAGCGGCGCACCCATGGCTGCGCCGCCGAAGACTGCTTGTTCCTTGTAGAGCACCTGGAGAGTTCCGCGGCGGCGGCGAAGCCAGGTAAGGGCCCACTCCACGCAGGGGCCTGCGAGGATGGCGGAGGGAATGCCGATGATCAGGCCCAGGACGATGGTTCGTCCCAGGTCGGCATGGTACTGAGTGGCAGCCAGCATGGCAGCGGGATGGGGCGGCAGCGTGCCATGAACGATGGAGAGGCCTGCGAGCAGCGGCAGGCCGGCGAGAATGGGGGGCTTGCCGGCGCGCTTGGCCGCCGCAGCGATGATGGGCATGAGCAGCACCAGGCCCACCTCAAAGAAGACTGGCATTCCGACGACGATGCCGAGGCCCATGAGCGCGAAGGGCATGCCGCGCGGGCCGGTGTTGTCCACGATGGCGCTACCCAGCGCCTGCGCACCGCCGGAGCGGGCCAGGAGGCAGCCGAGGATGGCGCCGAGGCCGAGGATGATGGCGATGTGGCCCATCATGTTGCCCACGCCGGCGGTGAAGCTGAGCGGGACCTGCTTGAGCGTCATGCCGGAACCGATGCCGAGCCCGAAAGCGGCCAGGGCAAGCGCAATCGCGGCATGAAGGCGCACCTTGGTGATGAGGAGCAGGAGCGCGAAGACGGTGGCGGCGACGCAGCTCAAAAGGAAAAAATCGTGCGCGTGAGCGGATGGGGTCACGAGGGCGATTATTCCATAGCGGCGGGGACCAAGAGAACAAGGGACTAACGGAACGAGGGAGCGAAGGACAAGGGATAAGGGATGAGGGAAAAATGGACGGGAGAGCGCTTTTGGGAGGCGATGCCGTTACGGTCCTTCCATCGCTTGAGTGTTCGCCGGCACACTTTTTCCTTGCCAACCTCTGCTACCATAAGGATGATCGCAGTTCCGCCGCAGGGTTGCTGTGGGCCCTTTGACGCGGCTGAAACCGCAGAAAAGGAGAACTTTTTATGCCACTGGTATCCATGCGGCAGCTCCTCGACGAAGCCGCCAAGGGCGGTTATGGCGTCGGCGCCTTTAACGTCAACGATATGGAACAGATACAGGCCATTATGGCGGCGGCCGAGGAGACCAACTCGCCGGTCATAATCCAGGCCAGCCGCGGCGCGCGCCAGTTTGCCGAAGACCGCTATCTTTATCACCTTATTCTGGCAGCCGCCGAGCTGCACCCCGGCATTCCGCTGGCCATGCACCAGGACCACGGCAACAGCTTTGACACCTGCAAATCGGCTATTGCGCTCGGTTTCACGTCGGTGATGATGGACGGCTCGCTGAAGGATGACGGCAAGACGCCTACTACTTTTGAAGAGAACGTGGATGTGACGCGGCGCGTGGTGGACTACGCGCACGAACGCGGCATCACGGTGGAGGGCGAGATTGGCGTGCTGGGCGGCGTGGAAGATGGACACGGCGCGGGCGGCACGGGCCTGGAGCACATTACCGATCCCGACCAGGCAGTGGAGTTTGCCGAGCGCACCGGCGTGGATGCGCTGGCTCTGGCGATCGGAACCAGCCACGGCGCCTACAAGTTCAGCAAGAAGCCGGACGGCTCCGTGCTCAAGATGGACGTGCTCATCGAAATTCATCGCCGGCTTCCGTTTACCCACCTGGTGATGCACGGTTCGAGCTCGGTGCCCAAGGAGCTGCAAGACATCATCAACCAATACGGCGGCAAGCTGAAACAGACCTGGGGCGTGCCCGTGGAAGAGATTCAGCTCGGCATCAAGAACGGCGTGCGCAAGATCAACGTGGACACCGACAATCGGCTGGCCATGACGGGAGCTATCCGCAAGGTGCTGTGGGAGACGCCGGAGAAGTTCGATCCGCGCGACTACATGAAGCCCGCGCGCGAAGCCATGAAGAAGGTTGTGGCAGCGCGCATGCAGCAGTTTGGGCAGGCTGGCCATGGCAAGGATTACGCACCGCTCCCGATCAGCGAAATGATCAAGGGCTACGCCAGCGGCAAACTGGACACGCGGCCATCGGTTGCGGCGCACTGACCGGTTCGACAATTCGCGACTAAAAAGGGCCGCTTCGAAGAATGGAGCGGTCCTTTCGTTTTGCGCGCTCCTTGATCCACCCTTTGGTGGAGGAGCGACGGCGCTCGCATACACTGAATAGTTCCGTCAAAGAACTTACGGAAAAAAGTTGATGGGAGAACGAGTGGCGAAGCGAGCTATGCGGAGCGGCGTGCTTTTCGGGCTGGTGCTGGTGGTGGCGGCATGGCAAGCGAGCGCGCAGAAGGCCGACTATGACGAGGCGGTGAATCTGAACAATCGCGGCGTGGCGCAGATGGGCCAGCAGTTCACGGAGAAAGCCGCGGAAGCGTTTGCCGATGCCATGAAGGCCGATCCGGAGCTGGCACAGCCGGCGATCAACGAGGGCATCGCCTTGCTGACGCTGGAAAGAGTGGACGCGGCGAAGGCAGCTCTTGAAAAAGCCATTACACTCACCCCCGATAATCCGCAGGCGTGGTACAACCTGGGCCTGGCCGAGCACTCAGACAACGAATTGGACGAGGCGCTGAAGAGCTTTCAAACAGCGGTGAAGCTGGATCCGCGGGACGCAGACTCGTACTACTTTGAAGGCGCCTGCTATAGCGAGCTGAAGGAGTATGGCAAGGCGATGGAGACTCTGCGCGAGGCGCTGAAGGTGAACCCGCTGCATGCGTCGGCGGAGTTTCAGTTGGCGCGCGCCTTGCAGCGCAGCGGGGATACGCAGGATGCGCGAGAGCACTTCAAAGTTTTCCAGCACATGACCAGCACCAAGATTTCGTCGCCGATCGGGCTGGCGTATGGGGAACAGGGGCACTACTCCACGGTGACCCCGATCATGGAGCCAGAGACGCGGCCGAAGGCGATGATTCCGGTCAAGCTGGTGGCGGAGAGCATGGCACGCGAAGATGCGAATGCGGCCAATACCGGGGGGGCCTGCATGCTTGACGTTACTGGGTCCGGCTGGATGGATCTTGTTCTCATGCGAGCGGGAAAGCAGGCGATCGGGATCCTGCACAACACGGGCGGCGGCAAGTTCGAAGAGATGGATGCGGCGAGTGCGGGGTTGAAGGCGAGCGGACATGCGGTTGCGTGCGCGGTGGGTGACTTCGACGGCGATGGGCTCAACGATCTGGCCGTGGCAACGGACGATGCTGTGCTGCTGTTCCGCAATCTTGGGAAGGGCAAGTTCCAGGACGTGACAGCGGACTCTGGATTGAAGCCACTGAACCGGCCCTCGGGAATCACATTTGTGGACTACGACCATGACGGCGATCTCGACTTGTTTATTACAGGTGCGCCGCTCAAACCGGGTGGAACGCCGAATGTGCTTTGGCGGAACAATGGGAACAGGACGTTCACGGATTGGACGGAACCTACGGGGCTGGGCGGATCGGGGAAGACTGCGGTGGCGATCCTGACTGACTTCAATAACGATCGCGCAGTGGACCTGGTGACGACCGGCGAAGGCGCGTCGCCGACGATCTTCATCAATCCGCGCGAGGGCAAGTATGCGACGCAGCCGCTGTATGAAGGCGAGAATCTGCCGCCGACCACTGGCATCGCGGTACTGGACTTCAACAAAGACGGCTGGATGGACATTGCGGTGACACACGCGGGCGCGCCGGGACTGACGCTATGGCGCAACGTGCCTGGGCCGGAGAATACTGGCCGGCGATTTGAGCGCGTGCCGCTATCACTGAATGGCGCGCTGCGCGGATGGGGCGTGACGCCGGTCGATATCGATAACGACGGGTGGATCGACCTGGCGGCAATCGTGGAAACTGCAAAAGGTCCCGAAGTGCGCGTGCTGCGCAATCACGGCGATGGGACGTTCGAGGACGTGAGCGCTGCGCTTGGGCTCGACGGGTTACAGCTTCACCATCCGCGCGGGCTGATTGCGGCCGACGTGGATGGCGATGGAGCGCCGGACTTGATTGTGACTCAGGAGGGCGCGGCTCCGGTGCTGCTGCGCAACGTTGGCGCGAACAAGAACCACTTTGTACGGTTGGACCTGACCGGATTGGCGGATAACAAAACATCGCTGGGAACCAAGGTGGAGGTGTTCGCCAACGGGTACTGGCAGAAGTGGGAGCTTGCGGGCGCGGTCGGATACCAGACGCAGTCGGCGCCGCAGCTTCTCGTCGGCCTGGGCGATGCGCCGGGAATCGACCTGCTGCGTATCTTGTGGCCGACGGGGATTCTGCAGGACGAAATCGATCTGCCTCCGCTGAAGGATGGACGCGAGGCCATCGCGATGAAGGAAGCGGACCGGCGGGGCAGCTCGTGCCCGGTGCTGTTTGCGTGGGATGGCCACAAGTACCGGCTGGTGACCGATGTGATCGGCGCGGCGGTGGTGGGGCACTGGTTCACGCCGACAGCGGCGCAACATTCCGCATCCGCAGGAGTGGATCAAGGTGGAGGGCGAGCAACTGAAACCGGTGAACGGGAAGCTGAGCATCCGGTTTATCGAGCCGATGGAGGAAGTCAACTACATCGATCAGTTGCGGCTGGTTGCGGTGGATCATCCCGCGAACGTGGAGGTGAATCCGGATGAAAAATTCCTCGATGACCCGCCGTTTGCATCGGGCAAAGTGGTGGCCTCAGAAGATGCGCGGCTGCCGCTGGGCGCATGGGATGGCGAGGGGAACGAGGTGCTGAACGAACTGAATAGGCGCGACCACAAGTTCGCCAGCGGATTTACGCCGACGCAGTATGACGGGTTTGCCAATCTTCACGCGCTGACCCTCGACCTGGGCGAAGTGAATGCGCTCGCGCCGTTGCGATTGCTGATGACGGGCTATGTGAACTACTTCAGCGCGACGTCGCTGTACGCTGCGTGGCAGGCGGGGATCAAGCCGATTGCGCCCTATGTGGAGGCGCAGTTGCCGGACGGCAGCTGGCGCAAGATCACGGGCGAAGCGGGATTTCCGGCTGGGCTGGAGCGGACGATCGTGGTGGACCTGACTGGCAAAGTGCCGGCCGGCGTACGCCGCATCCGGTTGATGACGAACCTGGAGATTTTCTGGGACCAGGTGCTGATCGACCAGAGCGAGAACGCGCAAGCGCGGACTAGCGAAGTTCCGCTCACCCTGGCGACGCTACATTTCCGCGGGTATCCTACGCAGATTGAGGGCGCGAGTCCCGGCGATCTGGACTACGACTACGATCGCGTGAGCCTGACCGGCCAGTTCCAGCGCGAGCGGGGCGAGTATACGCGGTTCGGCGACGTGACGCCGCTGTTGAAGGCGATTGACGACCGCTATGTGATCTTCGGCAGCGGTGAGGAGATCGCGGCGGAGTTTGATTCGGCCAAGTTGCCGGCGTTGCCGAACGGCTGGAAGCGCGACTACTTTTTCTACGCGAACGGCTATGTAAAGGACATGGACTGGTGGGATGCGTCGCCGTTCACAGTGGCGCAACTGCCGTTCCATGCCATGACGAGCTACCCGTATCCCGCGACGGAGAAGTTTCCCGACGATGACAGGGCGCTCGCGTACCGGCTGAACTGGAACACGCGCTGGGAGTCGGGGAATCCGGTGCGGTCGTACCGGTTCGATTATCACGAGCTGATTTCGACGCCGGCCGAAGACACGAGCATCAGGCCGGGCGCGGGACAGCAGTGAGCGCGGCGGTCGGGCAATCGAGATGCGCGAACAATCAAGAGGAACGGAAATGGAAGAGCTTGTGCTGCTGCCGGCGGTGCGTCAACTGGCCCTGCTGCGAACAAAAAAAGTAAGCGTGGCGGAGCTGGCAGAGGCGCATATACGGCAAATCGAGCGGCTGAATCCGAAGCTGAACGTGTTTGCGGATTTCGATGCGGAACGCGTGCGGGCGCGAGCGCGGGAGATGGATGAGGGCAGCGGACCGGCCGGGTCGTTGGCCGGATTGCCGGTCACGGTGAAGTCCTCAATTGCGACCGCAGGATCCAAGTGCGAGATCGGTAGCCTGCTGAACGAGGGCGATGTGCCACGCGAGGATGCCGTAGTGGTGGCGCGGCTGCGGGCGGCAGGCGCGCTCATCCTGGGGACGACGAATTGTCCGGAATTCCTGATGGCTTACGAGACGGCGAACCTGCTGCACGGGCGTACGGCGAATCCGTGGGACGTGGAGCGCACGCCGGGCGGATCGAGCGGGGGCGAGTCGGCGGCCATCGCTGCCGGCATGTCGGCGGCGGGGCTCGGTTCGGATAGCGGAGGGTCGGTGCGTGTGCCGGCACACTTTACGGGGATTTGCAGCCTGAAACCGACGCTGGGCCGCGTGCCGGGGCGCGGGCATCTGCCGCCGTGCGTGGGGCCGTTTTCCACGCTGGGGGCGATTGGGCCGATGGCGCGGACGATGGGCGATGTTTCGCTTCTATTTGGCGCTCTGGCAGGCCAGGATCCCACCGACCCGGCCAGTCCGCCGGTTCCTCTGCGCGGGCACTCGCCACGCGATCTTCGCCGCATTCCCATCGGGGTTTTCGAAGACGATAGCCTTGTTCCCGTTACCGCGGAGACACGGGCGGCGGTGCAGACCGCGGCGCAGGCGCTCCGGGATGCTGGATTCGTGGTGGAGGCGTTCCGGCCGCGCACGCTGGAACAACTGCGCAAACTGTGGTGGACGTTTTTTGTGCAATGCGGCGCAATGTTTTACGAGCCGGCGATCCGCGGCAAGCGGGAGCGGCTGAGCCCGATCTTCAAAGAGTTTCTTGAGATCGCGGAGCAGCGCGGCGAGTTTTCGGCGTCTGAGTTGCTGAGCGCCTGGGCGGAGATGGACTTGCTGCGCGCGAAGACTCTCGAGGAGATGCGCGAACACCCCGTGCTGCTGTGCCCGGTGGCCAGCGTGCCGGCGTGGAAGCATGGCGAGCGCGCGTGGATCGTCGACGGCGTCGAAGTGAAGTACCTGGACGCCGTGCGGCACACGCAGTGGTTCAACGTGCTGGGCGCGCCGGCGGCGGTTGTGCCAGTGGGCCGGTCGGCGGAGGGCTTGCCGATTGGGGTACAGATTGCGGGCCGGCCGTTCGAAGATGAAGTTGTTTTGGGAATCGCATCGGTGATCGATGCGGCTTTCGGGTACCGCGCGCCGGCAATGGCGCACGGCTGGCCACCTGATCAACGGCCACGCTATCGCACGAATGCGCCGCGCGAACACTGAGGAAGTGAGCAAAGCGGAGGTTCATTCGTCACAGACAATCGTCTGGGCGCGCCCGTAAAACCTAAAAGGCTGGTGCGGCTGGATTTGCTGTCCGCATCTCCAACTTTGGGTGGAGGCGCGGAATGGGCGGCGGAGGTACGCTGAAGTTTCCCCGGTTTGTGGCAGGAGGCGAGAACGGAGCAGAAGGCGTGCGAGCGAAGTGGCACGACCTATTTGCGGAATCTCCTGATGTTCTGAAGGGCCCGGGGCTGGAACAGACCATCGTTCCGGTGCTGGACGTCGAGATCGGCGGAGACGATTTTGTCGCCATGGCCGGTCCGTGCTCGGTCGAAACCGAGTTCCAGCTGATGGCCACAGCCCATCATGTACGCCGCGCGGGCGCGCGCATCCTTCGTGGAGGCGCATTCAAGCCGCGCAGTTCTCCCTATTCGTTTCAGGGTCTCGGCCTGGAGGGGCTGAAACTGCTGGCCCATGCGCGCCAGGAGACCGGGCTCGCCATTGTGACGGAAGCGATGAGCGAGTGCGATGTGCCCCTGGTGGCCGAATACGCGGATATTCTGCAGATCGGCTCCCGCAGCATGGAGAATTACTCGTTGCTGGAAGCGGCGGCACGGTCGGGCAAACCGATTCTTTTGAAGCGCGGCATGGTGGCGACGATCCAAGACTTCCTGCGTGCGGCACAATTCCTCCTGGACAACGGCAATCCCAACGTCATCCTGTGCGAGCGCGGCATACGCACGTTTGAAACGGCATTACGCAATACATTTGACGTGGGCGCGATCGCGCTCCTCAAGCAAATATCGCATCTGCCGGTAATTGCCGATCCAAGCCACGCGACAGGCGACCGCGAACTGGTGCCAGTGCTTTCCCGGGTCTCGGTGGCAGCGGGCGCAGATGGGTTGCTGATTGAAGTCCATCCCAATCCAGACAAAGCGTGGAGCGATGGGGAGCAGACGCTGAGCTTTGCGGAGTTCGACGAAATGATGGCGTCACTGGAGCCGTACATTGCGCTCCGAGCTGCGAGCCTGCCAGCGCAAGAAGAGGCGCGCGCGATGGAGACCGCGGGATGATTTTGTCCCAGGGCAGATGTGCGGCCTGTTTGCCTCTTCTGGCATTGCTCCTTTGCGGGTTTGGCGCGCCCAATTCTCACAAACTGAACATTGTGGTAATTGTGACGTCCGCGCCGGCATATGACGGCGGTGCCGCGCTGCGCGGGGAGGAGCGGTTTCCGCGCGGCGCGCAGTTGCTGCTGGTGAAGGACGGGAGCGCGGCGCCGCTGGTGGAGGGGTTTGCTGCGAGCGCCGACGCCAATGCGTCGTTCGATGCGGAGCGAATTCTGTTTGCCGGAAAGAAGTCTGCGGGCGATCCCTGGGCCATCTGGGAGCTGACGCTGAGCGACCACTCGCTGCGGAAAGTGATTGGCGGCGCAACGGACGCGGTGAGGCCGATGTATCTTCCTGGCGATCGGCTGGTGTATGCGCGGCGAGGGGAAAAAGGGTTTCAGATGGAGGCGGCGGGGCTCGATGGTTCGGGCAAGCTTCCGCTCAGTTTCACCCCCGGAAGCGCGCTGCCCGACGACGTGCTTGCGGATGGGCGGATTCTTTTTGAGTCGGGATTTCCGCTGGGCGAGGGGAAGACTCCCGAGATGTTCTTGGTGTATTCGGATGGATCGGGAGTGGAGTCGTACCGCTGCGATCATGGGACAGCGCGCTGGGGCGGGCGGCAGCTGGCGTCGGGCGACGTGGTGTTCACGCATGGAGCCGGCCTGGCACGATTCGCTTCGCCGCTGGCGCACGAGGTGCGCACAGCTGCGCCGCAGGCGGAGTATGCGGGGGCAATTGCGGAGCTCGAATCTGGAGAGTGGCTGGTAAGCGCGCGGCCCAATGCGAAAGCGAGCTACGCGATTGAAACTTGGAAGCCGGGTACGGCGGAATTGCGCACCGTGTATGCGCGCGCCGGAACGGACCTGGTCGAACCCATTCTGCTGATTCCGCGGCAGCGTCCCAACAAACATCCTTCGGCGCTGCACGATTGGACCTTCGGAAACATGCTGGCGACGGATGTTCGGGAGTCGCGCGAGGGCGACTTGAAGACGCTGCCGGCACGGGTACGGATGGAGATGCAGGACGAGAACGGCAACGCCGTGGTGCTGGGCACTGCGCCGGTGATGGAGGATGGGTCGTTTTTTGTGCAGGCGCCGGGAGACAAGCCAATTCGGTTTGCGCTGCTGGACAGCAAGGGCGCGGTGATGCGCAGTCAACGCGGTTGGTTCTGGATTCACAGCGGCGAGCAGCGAGTGTGCGTGGGCTGCCATACGGGACCGGAGCGTTCGTTTGAGAATCGCGTGCCCGCGGTGCTGCTGCATACCACTACGCCTGTGGATTTGACGGGCGCCGCAGCGCAGGCAAGTGCGGGGAGCCGATGAGATGAAATTACTGGTCTTGGCGGGATGTTGCTTATTGGCGTGCTCCCAGGCGGGAATGTCAGAGCAAGTGGCGCAGGCTGCGCCGGCGCAGAGCAAGAAGGACCCGGCACAGATTCGATTTGAGGATGCATCGGGCAAGGCGGGAATTGGCTTCACGCACAGCATCGGATCGGCGAAGCTGAGTTCGCTGCTGGAGGGAACCGGCTCCGGCTGCGTATGGTTCGACTACAACAACGACGGTCTGCCCGACTTGTACGTTCTGAGCGGAACCACGCTGCCCGCCTCGATGACCACCAGTCCTCTGGAGAATCCGCCCAACCCGGCGCCACACAATCATCTGTACCGCAACAACGGAAACGGCACGTTCACAGATGTGACGGAACAGGCGGGATTGAATCCGGATCTGTATTCCATTGCGGTAACGGCGGCGGACTACGACAACGATGGGTACGTTGACCTGCTGGTGACCGGGTACGGCAAGACCATCCTTTATCACAACGACGGCAACGGGCACTTTACCGATGTAACAGCGAAGGCTGGCATCAAAGTCGATGGCTGGGCGATCTCTTCCACGTGGCTCGATTACGACAAGGACGGGTGTGTGGACCTGTTCGTGGGCCGGTATGTGAAATTCGATCCAAAATACCGCGCCTATTACGCGGCCGACAATTATCCCGGACCGCTCGACTACGAAGGCGAGACCAACAAGCTTTTTCACAACAACTGCGATGGCACTTTCACGGACGTTTCGGAGAAGTCGGGGATTGCCGCATTCGTGGGGCGCACCATGGGCGTTACGGCCGCGGACTTTGACGGCGATGGCTGGGACGACATCTACGTGGCCAACGACCGCACGGAGAACTTCCTGTTCCGCAACAAGCACGACGGAACGTTCGAGGAACTTGCGAGCGATACCGGCACAGCATTCGGTCAGAACGGCGAATCGACTTCGTCGATGGGCCCGGTGTTCGCTGATTTTGATGGACGCGGCGCGCTGGACCTTTGGGTGTCGGATGGACGCTATAACCGCTATCTGCACAACGCGGGCAAACAGGGGTTTGAAGACGAGGGCGCGTCGAATGGCATTTCGCAGGCGAACGCGCAATACGTGAGCTGGGGATCCGGCGTCTACGACTTTGATAACGATGGCTTCCTCGACATCCTGATTTTTCATGGCGGCCTGATTCACATGATCCCCCAGGAACATTCGCTGTTTCGCGGAATGGGCAACGATCGGTATGAGGACGTATCCAGGCAGGCAGGCGAGGTGCTGAGCAATCGCACCGTGGCGCGCGGAGCGTGCTTTGCCGATTACGACAACGACGGCAAAGTGGATGCCTTCATGGTGAACCTGGACGCGAAAGGCACGCTGGTACACAACGTCACAGAGAGCACCGGCCACTGGATTGGAGTCAAGCTGGTGGGTGCCATGCGTCCGGACGATCGAAGCCAAACGGCTGAATCAGGCGCAGCAAAGAGCAATCGCGACGGGATCGGCGCCAGGGTAGAAGTGTTTGCGGGCGGCAAACATTGGATGGAAGAGCGCGTGGCCTCATCCGGGTACCTCTCGCAGAACGAGGCCCGGCTTCACTTCGGACTGGGCCCGGCGGCCAGTGTGGACAAACTGGTGGTGCATTGGCCCAGCGGCAAGGTGCAAACGTTGGAGAAGCTTGCGGCGGACCGCGTGGTGACCGTGGAGGAGCCGAAGTGACCTGGCGGAATGACGCGCGGGTACCGGCGGCTGCCCTGGCTGCCGCGGCCGCGATCGCCGTGATTGCGGCCGCAGGAGGCGAGTCACGCGAGTCCGTCGTACGGCCCCCGCTGACCGGGGAACACCTCGTCTACGCGTCTCCCGTGGAGATGGTCTTCTCTCGCGATGGCGCGCGGCTTTACGTGCTGTGCCAGGGCAGTGATGAGATTCGCGTGCTCGATCCACAGCACGGCTACGACACCATTAGGAGAATTCCCGTGGGCCATGTGCCTCGCGGGCTGTCGCTTTCGGCCGATGGCGCGCGGCTTTTTGTCGCCAATTCCTGGGACGATACGATTTCCGTCATTGACGCGCGCGCACTTGCGGTCAATGCGACATGGAATGTTGGCGCCGAGCCATCAAGCGTGGCAGAGGATTCGAGCGGCAGGTTTTTGTTCGTGCCCAACCGGATTTCGGGTGATATTGCCGTCCTGGATGCGAAAACCGGCTTGGAAGAAAAGCGGTTGGAAGCCGGACGGGGCGCCAGCTACATCGCTGCATCGCCTGACGGAAACCGCGAATACGTGACCCACGTCTATCCGAACCCGAACACGGAGAATACGATGGGCGGCGACCGCGGGATTCCGCATGCCGAGATTACGGTGATCGACGCGGGGCGCGTGGTAGTCGTCGATCGCATTCGCCTGAACGGATTGGCGCACGAGTTTCACGTGGCCATTTCGCGTGACGGCCGGCTCGGCGTCATGGCGGATTTGCACCCCAAAAACCTGGTCCCGCTGGCGCACCTGGAGCATGGCGGAGCATTTGCCGATACGCTCACGCTGTTCGGCCTCGACGTAGGCAAACCGGTTGAAGTCCCGCTGGACGAGCTCGAGCGCTACGCGTCGCGGCCCTTCGGCGTCGCCATCTCGCCGGATATGTCGCGGATCTTCGTAAGTTGCGAAGGCTCCGAAGCGGTCCTCGCCATCGATACAGCAAGGCTGCTCCGGTTTGCGCACACACACCCTGGATCCAACGCGGAGGACCTGGCCGCGAGTGCGAATTACGTCCTCGCGCGCATTCCGGTAGGACACGACCCGCGCGGAGTGGTTTTCACTCCGGACGGGGGCAAGGTGCTGGTGGCGAACCGGCTGGACGACACCATCAGCGTGATCGACGCGCGCAGCAACCGTGTCGTGAACACGATCCAGCTGGCGACGCCAGGCAGAATATCCGTCCTGCGCCACGGCGAGCAGACGTTCTACACATCGCACTATTCGTTCCAGAGCCAAATCGGCTGCGCGAATTGCCACATCGATTCAACATTCGACGGGCTGACCTGGGACCTTGAGCCGGACGGCTTTGGACGCGACATCGTGGACAACCGGTTGATCGAAGACCTGCGTGGAACGGAACCGTTCAAGTGGAATGGCAAGAATCCGAATCTACCCACCGAATGCGGACCGCGGACGGAGATGTACTTCTGGCGCTCGGAAAACTACGATGACCTGACGCTGACCGACCTGGTTACGTATATTCGCAGCATTCCCCTGCGGCCTAACCGCTGGCGTTTGCCTAACGGCCAGTTGACACCGGCGCAGGCGCACGGCAAGCAGCTGTTCGAGCGCGCTACCGATAAGCTTGGCCAGCCCATTCCCTTCGAGAATCGCTGCACTTACTGTCACAGCGGGCCCAAGGGGACGAGCCAGAAGTCCTTCGACGTCGGAACGAAGAAGCCCACGGATAATTCCGGACTGCTGGACACGCCGCAGTTGACCAACATTGCGCTGACCGCGCCGTACCTGCACGACGGATCGGCAAAGACGCTGGAAGAGATCTGGACCGTGTTCAACCCCAACGACAAGCACGGGCGCACCAACGACCTGACCAAGGACGAGCTCAACGACCTGATTGAGTTCTTGAGGACGCGATGAGAAGGCTCCCAATTGCCGCATGCTTCCTGGTTGCCGCGTGCGTATGCGCGGCGGGCGCGCCTCAAAAGCACGCTCCCACGAACCCGGCCGCGCCAGCGCGCAGCTCGCATGCGGCGGGAACGGATGCAGCCATGCAGAAAGCCCTGGCCGCTGTGCCCAGATTCCGTTTTGAAAACTTCACCACGGCCAACGGGCTCCCCAACGACCACGTTTATTCCGTCCTGGTGGATGGAGACCGCATCTGGGCCGGAACCGACGATGGGCTGGCAGAATACGTGAACGGCCACTGGAAGGTGTACACGGTCGCCGATGGCCTCGCGCATCAGGCGGTGCTTTCACTGGCTCTGGATAAGCGCACGGATTCGGTCTGGGCGGGAACCATGGGCGGGTTGAGCCGTATCTCGGCTGGTCGTATCGACACCTACACGCAGCTCAACTCGGGACTCAGCAACAACGTGGTCTATGGAGTCTCAGTGGAGGGCGACAACGTCTGGGTGGCAACGGCGGCTGGTGCCTGCCGGCTGAACACACGCACCGGAGAGTGGTCGCTGTGGAACGAGCGCAACACGCCCATGCGGGAGATCTGGGTCTATGGCGTTTCCGCTGCTGCTGACAAGGTGTACTTCGCCGTCTGGGGCAGCGGGTTGCTCGAGTACACGCAGAAGACCGGCGGCTGGGACATGTACAAGGACCCGGACGGCGAAACAGAAGTCGTGGTGATGAAAGATCAGGGGTTGATTCACGACATCACCAGCTCAGTAAGCTACGTCAACGGCATCTCTTGGGTATCGACATACTTCGGCGACAGCCGCTATGATGGCCGCTATTGGCATAACTTCCTCACGAAAGACAGTGGACTTCCCTCAAACTTCACGAACTCTGTGAAGGGCGTGGACGCCAATCGCGCATGGTTTTGCACGGACAAAGGCCTGGCTTATTACGACGGCATAAACTGGGCCGTGTATCGGCCCTCGCTCACCGACGGCAAGCCGGAGATGCTGGTGCGAGACGCGCGGGGAGATGAAAGCCCGGTAGCGGTAAGCACGGCGCCGGCTCACAATTACATCCTCGGCATCGACTTCCAGGGAAAAGACATCTGGGTGGCCACTGCCAGAGGACTAAGTCACGGAATTCTCGAGACCCCATAAGAACCCTAAGGAGCAATCAAACGTGAGTTCATTTGACAAAGTTTTGGAGACCATAGCCCACGCGCCCATCGCCAAGCGCGCCATCACCAACCTGGGCGTGTTGAACGAAGCCTTCGCCTATGCCAAACCGAGCTCGTTCTCGCGCGGCATGCGGATCGACCTCAATGGCCTGACCATCCTGCTGATTTCCGGAACAGCCTCGATCGACGAAAACGGAAACAGCGTGCACATCGGCGATTTTCGCGCGCAATTGCGGCGCACCTTTGAGAACATCACGGGGCTCCTGAAGAGCGAGGGCTGCACCTGGCACGACGTGGTGCGCACTTCGTGCTACCTGCGCGACATCGACCGCGATTACGACGTCTTCAACGAGGATCGCACCAAGTTTTTCAAGGAACAGGGGCTCGATCCGCTGCCGGCGTCCACGGGAATCCAGGCCCATTTGTGCCGGCCGGAACTGTTGATCGAAATCGAGGCCATTGTAATGTTCCTGACGGAAAAGGCCGGCGGCAGCAAGGAGTAGTCACGTGAAGGGCAACCTGGGTTCGTTGGCAAGCGCATTCGCCGTCGCAATCGCGGGCGGCGCATTGGCGTGGGGGCAGGCTGCGCATCCGTGCGAGTGCGGCGCGCATCCGCCGGGCCCGCCGCCGGATCGCGAGGTGACTCCGTACGCGGGAACGCCGCAGGACCTCGAGCCCTACGAGCATTACGTCAAACCGTACTACCAGAACTATACCCATCCCAACATCTATGCCGGCGCGGCGCGGGACATTCCCGATCCCAAAGACGTGAAGGAGGTGCGCATCGGATTTCTGGGTCCCATCGCCGGACAGGCGGACCAGGTGTTCGGGTTGCGCATGCTCAACGGCGCGCAGATGGCAGTGGACGAAGCCAATGCGCGCGGCGGCTACGGCGGCAAGCCGTTCCGGCTGATGGTGCACGACGACTATACCAACTGGCAATTCGGCGCGGAAGGCGGCGAACATCGGCCCACCGATTCGGCCATCTGGGGCGCGCCCCTCGATGAAGCCGTGAAAATGGTGTACGACGAAAAAGTCTGGGCCGTTTTTGGCTCCATCAGTTCGGAGTCGACCCACATGATTCTCCGTCTGGCCTTGAAGGCGGAGTTCCCCATCGTCAACTCGGCTTCCACCGATCCCACGGTGCCGGAAACCTACATTCCCTGGTACTTCACCGATATTCAGGATGATCGCGTGCAGGCCTACACATTGGCCCGCCGCGTTTTTACGGACCTGGGATTGAAGCGGGCGGCGCTGCTGCGCGTAAATAATCGCTACGGCCGAATGGCCGCCGAAAAATTCCGCGACGCAGCAATCCGCCTTGGGCGTCCCGTCGTGATCGAGCAGAAATACCTGCCCGGAGACACGGACTTTCGCCGGCAATTGCGCATTATTCGCGATTCGCGGGTCAACGCGATCGTACTCTGGGGCGACCAGCCGGAGGCGGCGGAAATCCTCAAAGAGATGCGCGCATTGGGCATGAAGCAGCGGGTATTCGGCAGCTACCGTACCCTCGGCGATGAGTTGCTCGCTCAGGCCGGACCGGCCGCGGAGGGCTTTGAGGCTGTGTTCCCTTACGATCCGTCGCGTCCCGATCCGCGCTGGCTCGCGTTTCAGCAGAGGTATGAAGCGCGGTACGGTACCAGGCCGGAGCAGTTTGCCGCGCTGGCCTTCGACGGCATGAACATGCTGTTGGACTCCATCTGCAAGGCAGGGTTGAATCGCGCGCGTATTCAGGACGCCCTCGACCAGGTGTACCAATACGACGGTGTCACCAGCCACATGGTCTTCGATCCCAATGACAAGAACGTCAGCCCAATGTACCTGGGCACGGTTCAGAACGGCGCCATCACATACCGTGTGGCGACGATGGATAAAACGCCGCCGCAACCGCAAGCCGCAATCCCCGCGCCTGAAAAGCCATATGCGCGTGTCGGCGAGGATCCGGCTTATCTTGGCCCACATCTGCCGGATTTGCCCCCCGGCCCTGTGAAGATAATCCTCTTCGGCCCTCGAGCGGGCGATGTAGCCGAATCCGCCGCCATTCGCGCCGTGTTGAACCAAGGGGACCCGCAAGCGCATTGGCAGATCCTGCCCGTGGATAGCAATCAGAACTGGGGCGCGGCCTCCACCCAGTTGGTGGGCGGATTAACGGACCAGCACGCGTTGGCCATCGTCGCACTGGACCGTGATTCAGCGCATCTGGCGGAGCAGCTTGCTCTCAAAGCATTCGTTCCCGTCGTCGCCTTGAGCGGCGACAAAGCGCTGACGTCGACCAATATCCCTTGGATTTTTCGGCTGCCCGCGGCCACCGAGCCGGCCTCGGCGCTCACCATGCTGCGCGCTGCGGAAGCTCAAAGCGGCCCCAATCCAGAACGGCTGCGCGACGCGCTGGCGTCCGGGCAGAGCTGGGATGGAATCGCATTCCTGTCCACAGGAGAACCGCGCCAGAGATGAGCGGGCTCGACCTGATCGAATCGGACCAGTCCTTGTTCAGGGGGAAAGCAGAAAAGGCAGCCCGCGAGGGGCTGCCTTTTCTGCTGCATTCAAAGCAGCGTGTGGTTATGGGAGGTAGAAGCGGAACGACGTCCAGAACATGTTGTCGATTCCCTTGGCGCCGCCGCCCGTGTTAAGCGGGCCGCCCGCGCCGGACCAGAGGTCGCGCTCGAACCTGGCATACTGCAGGCCGAAGCGAATTCCGCCCTGCGGTCCCTTGTAGATGTAGTACCAGTCTCCAGCAGTGAACTCCTGCACGTCCTTATTCTGGTTGCCGCATCCCGCAGGATTAGCCCCGTTGTATCCGCCCTGCCCCGCGTACGGGTTGCCGGAGTTGCTGGGGGAGGGAGGAACTTCGGTGTTGCATCCCTTCATGCTTGTCAGTGGGCTGCCATAGCCTACCTTTCCAACGTAGTCTCGGTAGACATAATCGCCGCCGTAGTTAAAGTAGATGTTGAGCCGCGGATTGGGGTTCAGTTCCACCGTGCTGAGCGCGGAGAATGCGTGCAACGGGGAGATCTGGGCGTCGGGGCGGAGTGTAATGTCGGCGATGGTCGAAGAGCCGTAGCGGCCTACGCCCTGGCCCCATAAGCCCTTCAGGCCAATCACGAGCTTCTTGTTCGCGGCCGGAATGCGGAAGCCGCCGCCCACGCCGCCGGCAAAGACGGAATCGTTATAGGCGCCGGTGGTATCGGTGCACGTCGTGGTAGTCGTGGTACCGGTTGTGGTGGTCGTGCAGGTTTCATTGGGATAGATCCGGTTGCGGAACGTGCGGCCGACTCCAAAGATTTCCCAATGCCCCCAACCGGGCTCAAATGCCATCTTAGCCACGAAGTCCGGGGCATAGTTGAAGGAATAGTTTGTGGTTGTGTTGTAAAGGCCGCCGCCGGTACCGGCGGAGCCAATTACGTAATTAGTCGGCAGGCTGCTGCCGGCCGGATTCAGAGTCTGCGCGTTCTCAGCTGAAGCGCCCAGGAAGAACTTGTTGCCGAAATCCTTCGCAATCCGGAAGCTCTCTTGACGCCCCCATACGAAGCCGGCGGTGTACTGTGCGTCGATGGTGCCAGGCAGGATTTCGGTGCCGCGAGTCAGTCCTTTGGTGGTTTCAGTCACCAGCGACCACCCCTGGCCGCCAGAGAAATCCCAGCCGCCATTTTCGCGGGCGTCGGCCCACAACTGCCGCTGGCGCATCGTGTAGCTGTTGCTCTGGTTATTATTGGAAGTGATGCCCGCGCTCAGCCAGTCAGCCTCATAGTAGCCGCTCATAGTCCAGTCTCTCAGCTTGCCAATCGCCTTGATAGCAAGGCGAGACTGACGGCCGGACCCGTAGAACTCGCTGATTTGAGCATTGTCCGCGTATTGCAGGGGCACGCTGGTGAACGGGGTGTTAATGTCTCCGCCCGTGGCGCCCTGCCGCCACACGGTTTCAGCCGCCAGGAAGCTGCCGGTGAACGAAATGGTCGAGCCCTTGAAGTGAATCGCGTCAGGAGTCTCGATCTCCTTCTTGATCTTGGCGGACTCGTCGGACATGTTGGTTACGAGCGTGGCCTGGTTTGCCTTCAGGTCAGTCACCGTTGACTGCAGCGTGGAAACCGCAGACATGTTCTGCGAGGTGGCCTGTTCCTGAGCTGTGGCATCCTGCTCTGCCTTGGCGGCTGCGGCCTGTGCATCGGCAGCCTGCTGCTGGGCCTGCTTCAACTGCCCGTCTTTCGTGGTTAGATCGGTTTTCAAGGAGTCAATCTGACCCTGCTGGCTCTGGAGCTGTTGCCGCAGACCCTCGATCTGTTCCTCCACCGTCGGCCCTTTAGGAGCGGCCGCCCTGTGCGGGTGGTGCTTCTTTGGTGGTGCATCGCCCGCCTGCGCATTCAAGCTGACCACACACGCTGCCAGTACGATTGCGGCAGCTGCTTTCATTCGTAAGTTCATTGGGCCTCTCTTCTCCTCACACGAGTCTGTTGGGTTTGTCTGCGCTCATTCGGCGCAAAAGCAGCTCCCGACCGCACATTCAGCACGGCACTTGGAGCTTGCCTTGTCCGAAGAAATCATCGACACCTGGAGCCCTTACGGTAACGCCGCGGATGCGGGGTAATCTCTGGCTGGTTCCAAGTCAAAGGCTCGCAGAACACGATGAATATTTGACGAATTTACAGGTTTTTAAAGATAGCGCAGACACTCATAACAAAGACACTTAGAGGCAGGTAAGAGGATTTACCTGTCAAATTAATCGCACATTCATAATCGCGGCTGTGGATAGCGCGGGCGTGAATGCTGCCGCACCCGCGCAACCTTCATTTCCCCTGCCCGGACGCGGCATCTTGTGCTCCAGCGCTGAGTAAGTTGGCCAGGATTCGATAGGCGCCCGGCACTAACTCCGGAAGCTGGCGATAGAGTGCATACGCGACATATATATAAGTCCCCTTGCCGGGATGTGCCACTAACAGGCCTCCGCGCTGGGGGTCCTGACCGGGATCGGCGGTTTCGGTCAGGGCCGTGTAGCCGGAATCCCAGGTCGACATGAAGGAGTGCCCGCGCTCTTCCACCCAGCCGTTGAAATCCGCTGGCGTGATGCGGTTGGGCCAGTCAAGCAGGGAATTGTCCGGCGCCAGCAGCTTCACCGAGGCCTGCTCATCCACTACGCGCTCAGGGAAGCGCGAAAAGCTGAGCGGCAGAGGAGCAGGGAAATCCGCACTCTGGTATTGAACAACGAGTGTGCCGCCGTTGCGGACGAACTCCGCCAGCCGCGGCTCCTCGGCTGCTAGCTCACGACGCGTGGAGTAGGCGCGAATGCCGACCACGATAACGTTCCACGCGGAAAGATCGGCGGAAGCAAGCTCTTCGTCGGAAACCAGGTGCGGAACCGCGCCCATGGCCTCGATGGCTTCGGGGACAAGATCGCCGGGACCCATGACGTAGGCGATGCGCAATCCGGGTGCAAGCTTCACATCGACGCGCCGCGTTTTGAGCTCTGCATCCTTATACATGTTGTAGGGGCGCAGGCCGGCGTAGCCCACGCTGCGCCACCCGATCGAGTACGCCTTGCCTCCAGACTGGGCAATGGCTTCGATCTTGAACTCACCGTCTTTGTGGTCGGCCGGGCTGACGGAGAAAAGCATCGCCTCGGTGTCGCCCGCGCCCGTGCGATGGAATCGCGCTTCGGCGGGATCGGAGCGCCAGCCCTCCGGCAGCTTCAGAGTCACGGTTCCGTCCGCCGCTCCCAGCGTGTGCACGGTTACGCGCACCGGAAGAGCACCGCCGTCGAGGGGAAGAATGCGCGCTTCCGGCGAGACACTTACGCCGATTGCCGGAGTGACCACGAGGGGCTCGTAATAACCGCCCCGTCCCATTTCGCGTTGCAGCGTCTGCACCACTTCGCCGATGCGGATGGGGCGTCCGTCAAAGTTGACCTCGGCCCACGCGCTCACCGGCCACGGAGCAAAGGATCGCCCCCGCCAGGCTGGGTTGGAGACGTCGTAATACGGCTGCCCGATGTCCGGCCGTGTGAAATACGGTCGCGTCGGCTCGGCGCCGTCGGGAACCTTGAGGCTGAATATGGCGTCGGACGCCAGTCCCGCGCCAACCGCGGCCAGAGGTCCGCCCTGCACCCACGGTCCGCCATAGGGGCTTTCGAACCAGGTCTTCGTCAGGCGCACATCCGCGCTGAGGCCCGAAACATGAATCCTCACTTTGAACGCTTCGCCCGGCGAGACACTGGAGGCAGTTTCGTCGGCCGAGTTGCCGCGAAACCCTCCGCCGGAGATGCCGGATTCGTTGGTGCGGAAGGCAACCAGATCCAGCCCGAGCAACTCGCGCAAAGCCGTTTGAAACTCCGCGATTTTGGCGTCGAGTTCGAACAGGAGGCTCGCTTTGGCGATGGAAGTGAAGCTGTCATTGGCATCGATCTGCCGGCGCAAATCAAGCGTGAGCCCGTAAACGGCAGTCAGAGCGTGCGCTGCTTCGATCGGCGTCTGTTCGCGGCGCCCGGCATCGAATTCTGCCAGACGCTGCGCGATCGTCCCCAGATTGTCGCTCAGCCACGCCGGAGGATTCTCGCCGGCAAGCCGCGCCAGAGCCATAAGGGATGTATCGATGTCCACCTTGCCATTGTCGAAAAGCCCGCCCGAAACCTTCCCTTCGCCGGTCTTCTGCCTGCTGCTGTCCACCACCGCCCACAGGTGATAGCGCGCTTCCGAGGGACCGCTGAGTACCGGATTCGCTCCCCCGTTCTGCGACTTCTGCATGCCCCAGCCTTCTCGCGAAATCTGCGTGTAGCTCAGTCCGAGTTGCGCATCGCGATCGCCGGTGGGAATCGTTGCATCGGTCGAAATCTCGCCGTGAATCACCTCGCCCGTCACGTAATTGTGAAACTCCGCCGGCGCCGATTTGCCCGTGGCGTAATCGAACATGCGCCCACCCGAAATGGGCGCAAACGGAATCATCCCGTACACAGCAAGCGGCTGCCACGGAGTAAGACCGTTCTTGAGCTGATCTGGAAAAACCTTGGGATCGCCCGCAGCCTTGAAAACCTCCTGCGCAATCTCCCCTGAAACCTGGTGCTGCCCATGCCCGTCGCTCACCGCGCCCACAAACGTGGCCACGATGACCTGCGGCCGCGCGCGCCGCACCGCGAGGACGGCGTCGTAGAGCACGCGCTCGTGTCCCCATTGCGCAAACGCCTCCTCCATCGTCTTCGAAAATCCGAAGTCAACCTGGGTGCCCCAAAGTTCCTTGACGCCCTCGTACTGATCGGACTTGAGCAGCTCGTTGGTGCGGATCAGCCCCAGCGCATCGTTCTCGTCCGCGTTCATCACATTCTGGCCGCCCTCGCCGCGGGTCAGCGTGTAAAGCGTGGCCCGCGCCCCCAGTCCGCGGCTCAGGTAGGTCAGCAGCGGCCCGTCTTCGTCATCGGGATGAGCCACGATCATCATCACGCTGGCCGTG
The DNA here is from genome assembly GCA_963788435.1 of uncultured Acidobacteriota bacterium. Lineage (GTDB taxonomy): Bacteria > Acidobacteriota > Terriglobia > Terriglobales > Acidobacteriaceae > Telmatobacter. Next base: position 35,973 of record CAWBIG010000164.1, read on the forward strand.
GTGTGCAGCTTCTTCAGCGACTGCTCCAGGGCGTCGTTGCCGCGGTCTTCCGGCAGTCCGAGTGCGATCGATGTGGGTTCGTCGAACGAGACTGTCGATGGATCCGGCGCCTGCGCGCGAAGCGACATCGGCGTCGCGCCCGCGAAAACAATCGCAGCTACAGCCAGAATCGCAAAGGTGGACGTGGGCTTTGAATTGGTCTTTGCAGCCGTGAACATGGTTGCCGTCAGTGTACAATCCGCCAGAGTGCTCTCCCAAGAACACAATCCTCCCATGGCCACACCGTCCGCATCCGCCGGCACCGCACACTTGGAGCGCCGTCTAGGTTTGCGCTCCGCCGTGCTGTTCAACATGCTGGAGATGATCGGTGTGGGCCCGTTCATCACTCTTCCGCTGGTCATCGCCGCGGCCGGCGTCCGTCTCTCCGTTTGGGCGTGGCTCCTGGGCGCGGCCATCGCCGTTGCCGACGGCCTGGTGTGGGCGGAGCTGGGCGCAGCCTTTCCCCGCGCCGGAGGTTCCTACGCGTTTCTGCGCGAAATCTATGGCCCTGATCGCGCCGGCAACTGGCTCAGCTTCCTCTACGTCTGGCAGCTTAGTTTTTCCGCCCCGCTCTCCATCGCCTCCGGCTGCATCGGCTTGTCCAGCTTCCTCGCCTGGTTCTGGCCCGGTCTGGATGCCGCGCCGTTCGCCTCGCTGCCCGCGCTGCACTACGCCAACTTTGCCGCGGCGGCAACATGCCTGCTGGTCATGATGCTTCTTTATCGCAACCTCAGCGCCGTAACTCGCCTGGCGTGGATTCTGCTTGCCGGCGTGCTTACCGCCATCGCCGGCGTCATCGTCTCCGGCTTTGCCCATGGCGGATGGGACATGCCCGCCGCCCCGGCTTACTCCGTCGCGCTCGCCGCTGCCGGCCTCGCCCAGGCCACGCTCATCACCACTTACGACTACTGGGGCTACTACAACATCACCTTCCTCGGCAGCGAAGTTCGCCAGCCGGAGAAGACCATCCCCCGCGCCATCTTGCTCTCAGTTTTGTTCGTCTCCGCCATTTACGTGGCCATGAACATGGCTGCGCTGCCCGCCGCATCTGGCATCGCCGCCCGCGCAGCGCACGCCGCAACCAACGCCGCGCACCTCCAGCTGGTGGCAGAGATCGCCCAGTCCGCATTTGGCGCCTGGGCCGGCCGCGTCATGGCCGCACTCGTAGTGTGGACAGCCTTCGCCTCCGTCTTTTCGCTCCTCCTCGGTTACTCGCGCGTCCCTTACGCCGCCGCCCGCGACGGCAACTACTTCCGCTTCCTCGCCGCCGTCCATCCCCGCCACCACATTCCCCATCGCTCGCTCATCGCGCTCGGATTAGTCGCCTCCGTTTTTTGCTTCTTCACCCTCGCCCAGGTCATCACCATGCTCGTCATCACCCGCATCCTGCTGCAATTCCTCTTCCAGCAGATCGGCGTCATCGTCCTTCGCGTCCAGCGCCCTGAACTCAATCGACCCTTCCGCATGCCGCTCTATCCGCTTCCGCCTCTCGCCGCAATCGCCGGCTTCCTTTTTCTCCTCATCTATCGCGTGCACGCATTGCAGGGCTTCGCAGTTGCCGCGGCCATCGGCGTTTCCGGCACGCTCATTTACGGCTTTCGTGCCTGGCGGCTCCGTCAATGGCCCTTCCAGAACGCCGCATCCGTTTCCACCTCATAAAATCGAAATCCTGTAACGCCATCGCGCATTTCGTGTCTAATGGTTGCTGGGTTCTTCCCTGAGGTCGCCATGCTGATCCGCAAACCGTCTGACATTTCCTCCTCATCCATCACGCCCAAAGAGATTTACATGAACCGCCGCAAGTTCATGCGCGGCGCCGCGGCCGGAACCCTCATCGCCGGTGGCGCGGCTCTGGGCGTCAATCGCATCGCCGATCTGGTCGATCCACAAACCCGCGCCCTCGCTGACAGCGCCAAGCTCCAAACCGTAAAAAGTCCCCTCACCACCACCGGCGAGCAGCTCACCAACTTCGACGACATAACCCACTACAACAACTATTACGAGTTCGGCGTCAACAAGGACGATCCCGCGCGCAACGCCGGCGTACTCCCCACTCGTCCGTGGACGGTGAAAGTGGAGGGTCTGGTCAAAAAGGAGAAGGCCTTCGACATCGAATCGTTGCTCAAGCTGCGCCCCCTCGAAGACCGTGTTTATCGTCATCGCTGCGTGGAAGCCTGGAGCATGGTCATTCCCTGGGTCGGCTACTCGCTCTCCGAGTTCATCAATCAGTGCGAGCCGCTCAGCAAGGCGAAATACGTTCAGTTCCTCTCCTACTACGACCGTCATGTGGAAGGAAGATGGACGGACGAATCCACCATCTTCTGGCCCTATTCCGAGGGGCTGCGCATGGATGAGGCCATGCATCCGCTCACGCTGCTCACCTTCGGCCTCTACGGCCAGGAATTGCCCAATCAGGATGGCGCGCCCGTGCGCGTCGTGGTGCCTTGGAAGTACGGTTTCAAGTCGGCCAAATCCATCGTCACCGTCCGCTTTGTCGATAAGGAGCCGCACACTACCTGGAACGACCAGGCCTCGAATGAATACGGCTTCTATTCCAACGTGAATCCCAACCGCGATCATCCCCGCTGGAGCCAGAAAACGGAGCGGCGCATCGGCCTGCCGTTCTATGAGCAACGCCGCACCACACTGATGTTCAACGGCTACGGCGAGCAGGTAGCATCGCTCTATACCGGAATGAATCTGATCAAGGATTTTTGATTTCCGATCTTCAGATTCCCTTCTAGAGAGAGGCCCGCGTGGCGGACGCAGAAAGACAGCTAGAGTCGTTCATTGGCAAGTACTCTCCGGAGATTGGTAAGCTGGCGCGCGCCATCCGCGCCCGGATGCGCTCGCTCTATCCCAAGGCGCTCGAGCTGGTCTACGACAACTACAACGCGCTCGCCATCGGCTACTCACCCACCGAAAAGACTTCTGAAGCCATCTTCTCCATAGCGCTGTTCCCGCGCTGGGTAAGCCTCTTTTTCCTTCAGGGCGCCGGCCTGCCCGATCCGGAAAAGCGATTGAAAGGGAGCGGCAACGTGGCCAAACACGTGGTGCTCCCGTCGCCAGAATCGCTCGACGACCCCGCACTGCGGACGCTGATGGCGGATGCCACGGCGCGAGCCAAAGTCGCATTTCCTCCCCATGGCGAACATCGTCTGATCGTTAAGGCTGTCTCCGCCAGGCAGCGCCCGCGCCGTCCCGCCGCGCCGCCGAAGACCGCATCCGCAAAGGCCACGGCGCAATCGCGCAAAAAAGCGAGCGCGCAGCGATGAAACGCCCGATCTTGATCCTGCTGAAAGTCCTTACCTGGATCGCTTGTATGAGTCCAATGGCAATTCTCGTCGGCGACCAGCTTTTTGGAAGCCTCGGCCCGGACCCCACTTCCCACATCGCCCTCACCACCGGTTACACCACGCTGATGCTTCTCACCATCACTCTGGCCATCTCGCCGGTGCGCCGCATTATTCCCAAACTCGGCTGGCTCATCCGCTTTCGCCGCCTGCTCGGACTTTTTGCATTCTTTTATGCCACCGTGCACATGCTCACGTACGTGGCCCTCTATTCCGGGTTCAGCCTCCAGGCCATGGCCGATGACATCGCCAAGCGCCGCTTCATCACCATGGGCGTAGCCGCGTACCTTCTGCTCCTTCCGCTCGCCCTCACCTCCACCACCTGGGCCATTCGCAAGCTCGGCGGCAGGCAATGGAACCGGCTGCACAGCCTCATCTATCTCGCCGTCATCTGCGGAGTCATTCATTACTGGTGGCAGGTCAAGACCGGCGTCCTGCTGCCGCTTCCGTTCACCATCGCGGTTGCCGCGCTGCTGCTGGTGCGTCCCCTCCTGGCCTGGCGCGATCGCCGCCGCCGTCGCGTCTCCGCAGCCGCTTGATCCCTGGCGCATACCACCTTCGTAAGGCAAGACATTCTGAAGAATCGAGCTAGAATATTCCAGCTCTCCTGCGAATGACTTCATCGCACCGCGCTTCAGTCCCGGAGGAGAAAGCGGAGGTTCCCATGAAAAGGGCCGTATTCGCGCTTTGGCTCACCACCGTGGCCCTGACGGCGGCGGCGCAGGACCTTCCCGTGCCCGCGACGATGCCCCCGCCCATGCGCGTCCCCATGCCGTCGTTGGCCACCGAATCCGTTTCTGAATCGGCGCCAATAACGCTGACTACTTCGGCGCCGGTCACAACGCCGATGCCATCTTCTCTCTCGACTTCGCCATCGCCCGCACCCGGCGACATCGATCCGGAATCCCGGGTCTTGCCTGCGCCTCCTCCGCCGGGTCTGCCCGTCGTTGTCATGACCCAGGCAATCCCATGCAACGTCGATTTGGCGTACAGAAAAAAGAACGTGGACTGCGCACTGTCTGTGCTGAAAGGTGTCTTAACCATCATTGATCTGGGAAGCGTTCCCGAAGTCAGCTTGGAAGAAGCGGCGCTTCGCGCGGGACCGACCGGCGGCGGGCAAATCTTCTCCAGCGCGGACCGGAATCTAATCGACGGCGTGACCCTGATGCAGTCGGGGAACTGGAGCGAAGCGCACAGCAAGCTGTGGGAGGCTTACCGGGAAGTTGAGCACTTGGGTCAGATCAGCGAATTCGGGAAAAACTCGGTTCGGTCCTTGCTGGAGTTCTCTGAGGCAGCGGAAAATCTGAGCGTTCACGACAACGCTGGAGCGATGGCGGGATTCATTCAGAGCTACCAGGACGCGCAGGACCCCAACACTGAGGCGGCGGCGCTCTTTGCCGCGGCGCAAGCTGAAATCAGTGCGCTGCATCAGGAACGTGCGTCGGAGCTGCTGAAGCAGGCGTACGGCCAGGGCGGCCCCAATCTAAAGCCGAGCATCCTGTTGGCCAAAGTGGGAGTGCAGGCAAGCCTCAAGGGCTACGACAACCCGGCCATTGACGGTGCGGCGCGGCAGGCCATCGAAAACGCCCAGAGCGGTCAGCAGAAGGCCTATGCCACTCTGTTGTACGCCGCATTGGTTCACAACGTGGACCAGGCGCGAGCCAGGCAGATCCTGGACGACGCCGAAGCGTTGTGCAATTCCGACGCCGATTGGGCGCGCAGTCAACGGCAGACGATCGAGCAATATCGGCAAACTTGGGGAGGATAGCCGGGGCCGTCATCCCGAGCCAGCGGCTCAGCAGCATCGCGCCGCGCAGCCGACGGACCTGCCTCTCCCGCAGCCCACGGCGTTCGCCGGGTATAATTTATCTTTACAAACTAAGATTATATGATAGTATCTAACTAAAGCATTGAAGCACGGCCCGTGCCGCTACCCTCCCCAGTCGAGCTCCGGACTGAGAGACCACGGATCGGAGCGCAACACGGTGTTAATCAGCGAATACAAAAAAACCGAGGCGCAGCCGGGCACACTCTCTCACCAGCCGAGCGCAGCTCCCAAACTCCCCCAAAAGTAACCAGGCGAAATCGCCAGTCCTGGAGACCTGGCGACAAATGTGTGCAGATTTTGCTCGCAACAGATACATTCCAATAGGACATCGCCGTTTTTTTCTGCGCATTTCCGCTCCTCCGCCGCCGGTGGTACAGTGGCCTTGACCCATCCTGGAGTCCCGATGCGCAAGCTGTTCTTCCTCGCCGCCGCCCTCATCCTTGCGTCCACATCCGCAGCGCCCGCGTGGGCCTGGGGCTGCTCCGGCCATGAGATTGTGGCCCTCATCGCCCACCAGGAGCTCGAAAGACTCGACGTGCTGCATCGCACCCAGGTCCTGCCCGAGGTGGAGCGGCTGCTGGCGCTCCAGGATCGCAACTACCCGCACCGCTACTGCGGCGACCTGAACCTCGATCCGATGGCCTTCTGGGCCACCTGGGCCGACGATCATCGAGTGGTCGATCCCTCGACCGGCCCGTGGCACTACTGGGACATTCCGCTCTCGCAAGAGAGCGGCGCCAAAGGCCAATTCTGCGCCGAGGGTTGCGTGACCCGGGCGCTGGAACAGCAGATCGCCATCCTTGGCGACAAGGCGCGCCCCGATGCCCAGCGCAGCATCGCTCTGCTTTGGGTGCTGCACCTAGTGGGCGACATGCACCAGCCGCTCCACGAGGAAGACAACAACGATCGCGGCGGCAACTGCGTGCCGGTAAGCTTCCTGAACCACAAGGCAGAAGAGAGGCCGAATGGCGGCTACGGGCCCAATTTGCATGGGGTATGGGACACCGAGTTGGTGGAGCTAGCCGGCGGGATCGACCGTAGGTCCGCGGCCGCGTCGGCCGAGGTAAGCGCATTCGCCCAGCGCCTTGGGGACGATGACGCTGCCCTGATCCGCGGGTCGGAGAATGCGCCGGTCGATCTGGTGACGTGGGCAAACCAGGCGCACGGGGTGGCGCGCACGCTGGCTTATCCCGATCTTCAGCCGCCGATTGCTCCAGTTGCCACGGTGTCTTCTTCCAACTCCTGCGCGCCCACTGCCGATGCGTACTTCGCCCGGCATGAGACGGCCGGCGCCGGCTACGTTGCCGCAGTGCAGCCGGCCGTGGAGCGGCAGCTGGCCCTGGCCGGCGCGCGCCTGGCGGATGTGCTGTACAGCTCGCTGCGGTAACTCGGCACTGCATTGTGCGCCCGCTCACATCTTCCGTCCTGCGGCGGGCGTAGCATGGCTAACCCATCAGGGAGGGACCGGCCATGGACGTCCACTGTTCCAAATGCGGCGAGCTTCTCGCCTCCACTTTTGTTTTCTGCTCCCGCTGCGGCGCGCACATTGAACGGCCCGAGCCCGCCGCGGCGCCCGTTGTGGCGCCCGTCGCGGAGGAGCACGAAGCAGCTCCCGTGACCGGCGCCTTTACCGGAACACTCTTCGGCATCATCGCTGCACCCATCGCGCTCATCTTCGGCATCATGTTGTGCCTCACCGGCTTGGGCATGGTCATCGGCATCCCGGTGATCATCCTGGCGATCCTTTCGCCGCTGGTCGGGCCGCTGTTCGGGCTGGGCGCGGCGAAGGGGAAAGTGCTTTAGCAGGGGCTGAGGCGCCATGGAAGAAAGCGACCGGACGCAGGCCGTAACGACCTTGGCGAGCAGCGTGGAGATTTTCCTCCGTCAATCACTTGGCGCGTTTTCGGGGATCGCGTAGACCCGGGTTTAGCCGGTATCTCACCCTTTCCGCGGAAAAGGGCGGATAGTATAGGGCCCTGGGGCCAACTGCAAATCAGCGAATGCTCTAGTTGCAGTCGACTATGGCGACTGGGTTGTTGGTCCCTGCCATGCCCGTCCCATCCTGAATTTTAAAACAGTACGCAGTCGCAGGCTGGGGCGGAAGGGAAAGTGTATAGACGGTCCCCGGGTTTGCCCAAATGACGATCCCGCCAGGCTGGTTCACTCCAAATCCGACATTGGCGGGCCCGCAGTTGTCGAAGGTCTGACCCGGATAGGTTGCACAAACCTGAACGCTCGAGATGGAGGGAGGAAGGGCATTGTCCTGAATGAACAATTGGATCGTCGTCCCATACACTCCGCAGGGCGCCTTCGAGCAGAATGATTTGGAAGCGTTCTTCTGCAGTTCGCCCGCACCTTTATTCAGGTTCCCGGCCGGGCCGCCGGGGCCGGTGGGGAACCGCGGCTCAAATCGCTTTCTTCTATGCCGCACCCGCGCGTTGTTTGTTGCTTGCGTGCAGATCGAATCCAAGCACGTTGGCGCACTCTTTCAGCAGTTCCAGCGGCCCGCCGACGCAAGCCAGTTGGCGTCCCACGGTCGGCTTTTCAAGGTAATTGCCGGGTCCCATGAGTGAAAGCAGCGTGGGACTGGGACTCCGGTCGCGTACCATGTCCGCAATCTGACGGCGCTCGATATTGGACAGGGTGTCGCACAGGACGATGAGATCAAAACCGCGTTTGGAGAGGATGGAACCTGCTTCGGACATCCGCCCGGCGGCCTCCACTTCGAAATAGGTTCCAAGAATGAGCTTGCGTGTCTGCAACAGCATTCGATCGCGGCTTACTACCAGGATCTTCGAATGGTCATTCATGAGCCTCTTCTCACTCTTTAGTCATTTCAAGTCGAGCTGTTGAACGCGCACTGCTGGCGCGAAGGATGAAAGGGCCCGGTAGGAAGAGAGCAATCGAAAGGGGAAGACGCAACGACCAGATTGTCAAGAACGGGTCGCGATGGGACCTGGGGTCCCATTCGCTTGGACGCGCCTTTCAAACACAGGGTAGCCTACCAAAATGCAGAGTAACCTGCCAGGAGCCGCGATGGGACCCGGGGGTATCTCCAGGACGGGAGATTTGTCGAAAACCTGAAGGGGCAGGCGCGGCGCATGGAGGAGCGGAGCGCAGAGGGGTGAAGCACGGCTGGAAACATGGCTTGCGAAAAAAGGGGGGAGGCAGCCAAATGCAAAATGCTTCCAGCGGCTCCGACGTATCGGAGCCGCTTTCGGCTATACCTTGAGCGCGGGATGGGCCGCGTAGTGGAGCAAGACGGCCACGGCGCAACTGGTGAGGCGGGTTTCAGCGGAATCCGCGCGGCTGGTAAGGATGGTGGGCACGCGAGCGCCGAGGACGATGCCGGCGAGTTGCGCGCCGCCCAGGTACTCAAGCTGCTTGGCCAGCATGTTGCCGCTTTCGAGATCGGGCACCACCAGGATGTCGGCTAGGCCGGTAACCGGCGACTGCAGCTTTTTGATGGCCGCGGCGCGCGCGCTGACGGCAGTATCGAAGGCCAGAGGACCATCGAGGATGCCGCCGGTGATTTGCCCGCGATCGGCCATCTTGCACAGTGCGGCCGCGTCCAGGGTGGACTTGATCTTGGGGTTAACCGTCTCCACAGCGGAAAGTAGCGCCACCTTGGGCTCGGGAATGCCGAGCGCGTGCGCCAGGTCGATGGCGTTCTGGACGATATGGATCTTGTCTTCTAGCTCCGGCGTGATGTTGATGGCGGCGTCGGTGATGAGCAGGGTCCGCGCATAGGCCGGCGTATCCATGATGAAGACGTGGCTGATGCGGCGGGCGGTGCGGAGGCCGGTGTCGCGGGCCATGGCGGGCTTGAGCAGCTCGTCGGTGTGCAGGCTGCCCTTCATGAGAGCCTGGGCGTTGCCGGCCCGGCACATGACCACGGCAAGCTCGGCGGCCCTGGACTCGTCGTCCGCCTGGAGAATCGAGTATCCGGCGAGATCGAGGCCGGTTTTGGCGGCGAGTTCCTTCATCTGTTGTCCATCGCCAATCAGCGTGGGCTCAATGAGGCCGGCCTGGGCAGCCTCAACCGCGCCGCGCAGCGCAACCTCCGACATGGGCCACACTACGGCGGTGGTAATGGCGGGAAGGTTCTTGCAGCGTTCCAGGAATTGATGAAAAACGTGGAAGTCCGGCGGATGGCCCACCAAGGGGTCCACGGCAACGGCTTCGGCAAGAGGGGCAAGATCGCTCATCAGATGTTCACTCCCGGCCGGCATGAATCGAGTGTACGCCGGCCCTGTCGAGTTCATTTTCGCCGGTAGGCAGGGCCGCTGCCTGTGCCATTGGTCACACTGCGCGGAGGTGTCCTGAATGGTGGGATTGGCCAGCTTCGGGCGGAGGCGGAGTCACTCCGCCCGCAGCGCGTTCACTGGATTTACCACCGCTGCCCGGCGCGAAGGCAGATAGGAGGCAATCCACGAGATGGCCACGATGCTGAGCGCCGCGATGGCGTAGGTCCAGGGATCCAGCGGGCTGACGCCGAACAAGATGGAGCGCAGGAAGCGGCCGCAAGCGAACGCCACTGCGAGGCCCGCTGCCAGGCCAATCAAGGTAAGCGAAAGCCCCTGGCGCACAAACATGCCGGTGAGCGCCTCGCGGCGCGCACCCAGCGCCATCCGGATGCCGATCTCCCGGGTGCGCTGCGCCACGGCAAATGCGATAACGCCGTAGATGCCCACGATGCCGAGCAGCAGCGACATGCCGCCGGCTACGCAGAGGATGACGAGGGTGAAGGACGTTCGCGCCATGGATTTGCTGTAGAGCTCGCCGAGAGTGGTGGTCCCGTCGAGCGGAAGATCGGCATTGACCGACCACACCGCGCGCTGGATTTCGCCGACGAATGCAGAGGAGCCGGCGCGGGGCGAGCGGACGACAAAACTAACGTAGCGCCGCATCATCTCCTTGTCGCCATTGAACTGGTCCTGATAGAGCGGCCAGTAGGCGACGACCGAGGGTGGCTTGTCCAGGCCATCGTCGTATACGTTGCGGGCCACGCCGACGATCTGGTGCCACTGTTCCCCTGAGGCTTCGCGGATCATTCTTCCCAGCGCGTTCTGCGGTGATCCCCAGTACTCGCGCGCAAAGTTGTCGCTGATGATGGCGACGGGGCGCTTCTGAAACTCTTCGTCCCAGGTGAAGTCGCGGCCGGCGACGAGAGGCGCGCCGAACGTGGAAAAGACCCCGGGGCCGATGTAACGGAAGCGTCGAATGGGGGCAGCTCGCCTTCCTTGTAGGAGTGGTCCTGGGCAGCCACGGGATTGAAGTTCATCTCACCGCTCAAGGGCACGCCGGTGGTGATGGCCACGGACTGGACGCCGGGAATGGCGTTGAGCTTGTCCGCGATAGCCTGCTGCATGCGCAGCACGCGCTGCTTCTCGGTATCGGGGATTTGCGTATTGGGGATGTAAATGCCGAACGACATGAGTGAATTGGGATCTCTGAAGCCGGGAGAGACCTTAACCAGCGCGCGGAAGGTGCGGATCATGAGGCCGGAGCAAATGAGCAGGACCAGGGCCAGCGCGACCTGCACCACGACGAGGGTCTTGCGGGCGCGATGGCGCTCACGCCCCTGGCTGTTGCCGCGGCCGGCTTCGCGCAGTCCGGTGCTCATGCGCACTCCGGAGTATTTGAAGACCGGAATCATGCCGATGACGAAGGCCACGAACAGGGTTATGGCGAGGGCGAAAAGTAGAACGGGCAGGTTGATGCCGATTTCGTGGAGGCGCGGCAGGCCGGCGGGCTCGGCGGCCACAATGAGGCGGAGAGCGCCGAACGCCAGGCCCAGGCCGATAAGGCTCCCCGCCAGGCTCAGCACCACGCTTTCAATGAGGATTCCGGCCACGATCTGCCCACGTCCCGCGCCCAGAGCCGAGCGGATAGCGAGTTCCTGGCGGCGGCCTTCCACGCGGACGAGAAGCAGGTTGGCTACATTGGCGCAGGCCACCAGCAGCACCACGACGATGGAACCCAGAAGCACCCAGAGCACCTTGCCCACGTCGCCCACGACGACATTCCTTAGGGGATGCAGGGTGGGCTGGAACTTTGCCGATTCAAATACGGCGGTGGAGAATCCCTGAGGAGCAGGAAAGCTGTGAATGGCGATGGGAATCATGCGGGCCACGTCAGCATTCGCCTGCTCTAAGGTGACGCCTGGCTTGAGCCGCGCCAGCGCCTCGAAATTGAAGTTGCCGAGTTGGGTCTTGCTGCGATCGAGGCGCATGGGCACGTACAGGTCGGCCTTCTCGTCAAGAAATTGAAAGTCCCGGGGAAGGACGCCGATGATTTCATGCGCGGTGCCGTCAATGGCGATGGTGTTGCCGACGGCGGATTTGCTACTGCCAAAGCGGCGCTGCCAGTAGCCATAGGAGAGGATGGCGGTTTGCGGACCGCTGGGCGAGACATCCTGGCTGGAGAACAGCCGGCCCAGCGCGGGCTTGACGCCGAGCAGGGGCAGGGTGCCGTCGGTGACGTCGAGCGCGGGCACTTTATCCGGCTGGCCCATGCCGGTTACGGCGTAGGAGTCGGTGTTATAGGCGCCGATGTCCTGGAACGTGGTGCTTTGCTCGCGATAGGTGAAGTACATGAAGGCGGCCATGTTGATGACAGGCATATTCACGCCGGGAGCACTGTGCCAGATGCCGATCAGCCGATCGGAGTTCGGATATGGGAGAGGCTTGAGCAGCACGCCATCGACAACGCTGAAGACGACGGTGTTGGCGCCGATGCCCACCGCCAATGTGATGAGCGTGATGGCGGTGAACAGCGGTGCGCGCGCCAGCCGGCGAAGGACCTGCTTGAGATGATTGATGAAGAGCGTCATGCCGCGCCTCCTGTTCGTGCTGGATTCGGCGAGATATGCGCGCCGCGCGAGAAGGCAGTTGCGGCACGCGCCATATTACGCTCGTGGCGCCGGAAAAGTTCAGTCAGGAGTGTGCGGCTGTGCCATTGTTCCAAAATGGGAAAAGGCCGCATCCGCGCTGCTCGCTGTTCTGTCTGCGGGCCGCGGTGCTATGCTCGACTCGCCCAAGAAAAGCGATTTAGAGGAGAAGAACGCCATGTGGTTCCTGGGAATGGATGTGGGTACGGGCGGCACGCGCGCCGTCATCGTGGATGGCAATGGGAAGCTGATCGCGGGCGCTTCCAGCGAGCATGCGCCGTTCCGCACGCCGCATCCCGGATGGGCGGAGCAGGATCCCGAGGACTGGTGGCGCGCGGCGCAGGAGGCCATCCGCGCGGCCATTGCCGCCGCGCCCCAGCCGTATGAGCCCATCGCCGCGATTGGCCTGACCGGGCAGATGCATGGAGCGGTCATGCTGGACGAGCGTGGAGCGGTATTGCGGCCGTCGCTGATCTGGTGCGACACGCGCACTCAGCCGCAGTGCGACTGGCTGCACCAGAAAATCGGCTACGAGAAACTAATCGAGCTTACCTGCAACCCGGCGCTGCCCAACTTCACGCTGACCAAGGTGCTGTGGGTGAAGGAGCACGAGCCGGAGATTTTCTCAAAGATTCGGCACATCATGTGCCCCAAGGATTATGTCCGCTACCGGCTCACCGGCGAATTCGCGATCGACGTGCAGGAAGCGTCGGGAACGCTGCTGCTGGACGTGACTCACCGGCGCTGGTCAAAGGAGGTAGCGGAGGCGGCGGGAATTCCGCTGGAGTGGCTGCCGAAGGTGTACGAATCTCCGGAGGTATGCGCGAAGATCAGCGAGACGGCCGCGGGCATTACGGGGCTGGCGGCTGGAACGAGAGTAGTTGCCGGCGCGGGCGACCAGGGCGCGGGCGCGGTGGGCATGGGCATTCTGCAGCCGGGATCGGTCTCGGCCACCATCGGGACTTCCGGCGTGGTGTTTGCGGCCACGGCCGAGCCGACCAAGGATCCCAAGGGACGACTGCACACTTTCTGCCACGCGGTTCCCGGGCTGTGGCACGTGATGGGGGTGACGCAGTCGGCGGGACTGAGTCTGCAGTGGCTGCGCAACACGTTTTTTGCCGGCCAGAGCTACGACGCGCTGAGCGAGGCGGCGGCGAAGGTTCCCGCGGGCAGCAAGGGCCTGGAATGGGCGCCGTACCTGCTGGGCGAGCGCACGCCTCATCTCGATCCGGAGGTAAGGGCGGCGTTTGCGGGCATCAGCACCATCCATACGGCGGCGCATTTCACGCGCGCGGTGCTCGAGGGCGTTGCCTACTCGCTCCAGGACACGTTTACGCTGTTTGCGCAGCTCGGCATTCCTGTGAAGGGAATCCGGCTGGGCGGCGGCGGCGCGCGCGGTACGCTTTGGCGGCGCATTCAGGCCGGAGTTTATGCGCACGCTGTGGAGATCCTGACTGCCGAAGAAGGCGGGGCATTTGGCTGCGCCCTGATGGCCGGCGTGGGGGCGAAGCATTGGGCCAATCTCGACGAGGCTTGTGCCCAGGCCATCGAAGTGGCCGTGCGCATTGAACCGGACGCCGCCGATTTGGCCGCATACAAAGCCGGCTATGCGCGCTGGCGGAAGCTGTATCCGGCGCTGCGGAGTTTGGAATAACTCGCCGCTTGTGCATCCTCAGGCTCCTCGCCTAATGTTGTTGGCACGCCGCATCGCCAAGGTGCAGCGTCGAGGAGCCGAGCATGCCGGTCGCGAGTGAACAATCCACGACTCAGCCGCGCACAAGCCGCATTGAAAGTGCCGCCGCTGCGCCGCAACGCAACATCGCAGTCGACGCTTACCGCGGCCTGGTGATGCTGCTGATGATGGGCGAAGTGCTGGAGTTCTGGCGCATCGCGCGCGCGTACCCGGCAAGCACATTCTGGCATATCCTGGCATGGAACCAGACCCACGTGGAGTGGGCGGGCATGAGCCTGCATGACACTATCCAGCCGGGATTCACGTTTCTGGCGGGCGTGTCGCTGCCGTATTCCATCCGCAGCCGCCAGCGCAAGGGTGAGAGCTTCCGCCACATGTTGCTGCACACGATTTGGCGGAGCGTGCTGTTGATCGCGCTGGGAATTTTCCTGCGCTCCAACGGCAGGCCTATCACCTACTTCACGTTTGAAGACACGCTGACGCAGATCGGACTCGGCTACACCTTCGGATTCCTGCTCACGTTTGCACGGCCGCGCTGGCAGTGGATCGCAACCGGCGCAATTCTGTTCGGATACTGGCTGGCGTGGGCGCTCTATCCGGCGCCGGAGCCGGCGTTCAACTGGGCCGCGGTGGGCGTGGCGCCAGACTGGCATCAGCACCTCTACACCGGGTTCGCCGCGCACTGGAACAAGAACTCGAATCTTGGCCAGGCATTCGATGTCTGGTTCCTGAATCTGTTTCCGCGCACCAGCCCGTTCCGCTACAACGACGGCGGTTACCTGACGTTGAGTTTCATTCCCACGCTGGGAACCATGATGCTGGGAGTGATTGGCGGGCGATGGTTTTTGGAAGCTGCGCCGAAGATTCCGCTGCGCCGATTCCTTATCGCGGCGGCCGGGCTGATCGCGCTCGCGCTGTTGTTGCACTTTACCGGCGTCTGTCCCATCGTCAAGCGCATCTGGACGCCCTCGTGGACGCTGTTTTCAGGCGGCGTTTGCTTCCTGTTCCTCACGGCATTTTCGTGGTTTGTGGATGTGAAGGGGAATCGGCGCATTGTGTTTCCGCTGGTGGTGGTGGGCATGAACTCCATTACCGCCTACTGCGTGGCCGAGCTCGGCCGCGAGTTCGTGGAGAGCTCGTTCCGCATTCACCTGGGGATGGGTGTGCTGAACGCGTTGGGGACGGGGCTGGAGCCGCTGGTGCTGGGCGGCCTGACGCTGCTCACGTACTGGCTGGTGCTTTTCTGGATGTTCAGGCGGAAGATCTTCCTGCGCGTCTGATTGCCAGCGAGTTTGCGGTGCCCCTGCAACCGGCTATGATGTCTGCGGCCCGGTTCGCGCCGCGTTCGCTGCACTGAACCGGTTGGCTGACTCTGGAGCCGATCAGGAGGCGCAGGTGCGCATTGCATTGGTCGCAGCATTTCTTGTGTTGTTTGTTTCTGCTTCCGTTTCTGTAGCGCAAGGTTCGTCACCGGCTGTGGCGACCTGCGCCGATCTTCACGTCATTCCCGCCGTTCGCGAGTGCAGCGCAGTAAAGGCCGTGCGTACCGACGACGCGGAGATCGACGTGCTTGCGCCGCGCAACAAGGAAGACGAATTCGCCGCCGAGGACCTGCGCGGGGCGCTCAAATCCGATGCGGCGCATTCAAAAGCCGAAGATCGCGCCTTCATTCGCCTCGAACGCGCCGATGAATCGCTGGGGAAACAACTGCTCGAACGCAATCACCTCGCCTTCGATCCGGCGATGCGCAACGAAGGCTACGCGATCGTTGCCGACGGCGACCACGGCCTTGCGGTGATCGCCGAGACTTCGAGCGGGCTTTTTTATGGCGCGCAAACAGTGAAGCAGCTCGTGCGCGGCTCAGGCAAAGACGAAGAGCTGCTGGTGCCTACGATTTGCGACTGGCCGGTGATGCCGCATCGCGGCCTCTCGGACGACTGGTCGCGCGGACCCCTGCCAAACATGGATTTCCTGAAGCGCGAAATCCGCACCCTGGCGGCGTTCAAGTACAACATCTTCTCTCCATACTTTGAGAACACCTTCGCTTACTCCAGCACGCCGGTGGCGGCGTTTCCCGGCGGGGCGATGACGCCGGAGGAGGCACGTGAGCTGGTGGCCTACGCCGCGCAATATCACATCACGGTCATCCCCGAACAGGAGTCGTTCGGGCATTTGCACAACGTGCTCAAGTACGAGCTGTATTCGCCGCTGGGAGAAACGCCGCACGGCGCGGTGCTGGCGCCCGGAGATCCCGGCACCTTGCCGCTGATCGCGAGCTGGTTCCATGAGCTGGCGCAGGTATTTCCCGCGCCATACGCGCATATCGGCGCCGACGAGACAGCGGATCTGGGGCTGGGCCGCACCCACGAGCAGGTGCAGCAGCAGGGATTGGGGAAGGTCTACCTGGACTTTCTGGCGCGCATTCATGACACGCTTGCGCCGGAACACAAGCGGCTGTTGTTCTGGGGCGATATCGCCGTCAACTCGCCCGACCTGGTGCCGACTCTACCCAAGGACATGATCGCGGTGCCCTGGGAGTACGACGCCAAGCCCGATTTCACCGGAGAGATTCTGCCGTTTACCAAGGCCGGCCTGGAGACATGGGTGGCTCCCGGGGTGAACAACTGGAGCCACATGTACCCCAACAACAACGAGGCCATGGGCAACATCGGCAACTTTGTGAGGGACGGGCAAAAGCTGGGCGCGACAGGCATGTTGAATACGGTTTGGAACGACGATGGCGAGGGCATCTTCGACATGAACTGGTTCGGCGTGCTGTTTGGCGCCGCCGCGGCATGGCAGTCGGCGCCGATTTCAGATGACGCCTTCATCGCTTCGTATGGGAAGGCATTTCACAACGACCCAACCGGCAAGATCGACCACGCGCAGCGCGAGATGATTGCAGCGCAGATGGCTCTGAAAAGCGCCGGTCTTCAGGATGCCGAGGATAGTCTTTATTGGGCCGATCCGTTTTCGCCCGATGGCCAGGCCGTGGCGACAAAAATCCGGCCTGTACTTTCTGAGGTTCGTCTCGACGCGGAGCGTGTCATCACTTTGTTGGACCAGGCTCGCGCCGCGGCAGCCGCGGACCATCGCGAGTTGACCAACCCCGAGGCGCTGGACGCGCTGGAACTGGGCGCGCGCCGCATTGATGCCATGGGGCTGAAGTTCCAAGCCGCGGACGAAGCCGTCACACTCTATGCCCGCGCGCAATCGCTCGCATCCGACAAGAAAAACTGGGACCAGGTGGAGACTCTGCTGGAAACCATCGGCTCCAACAACGGCAAGCTCCAGGACATTCGCAACGGCTACACTCTGATCGGCGCGCTTTACCGGCAGGCGTGGCTCGGCGACAACCGTCCTTACTGGCTGCCCAACAACATGAATCAATTCGATCGCGCCGCGCAGCTCTGGATCGGGCGCGGCGATGCGTGGGACCGGCTCATCGATCACTGGTGGAGCACGCACACGCTGCCCCCGGCCGCCGAGGCCGGGCTGCCGCAACCACCCAGCCCGGCTGGGCCAGCGCAATGATTCCATGGTTTTCCGTGCTCGCCGCGTCTTCTTGCGCAGCCAATACGTCGTCTATACCGTGTGATGGGACCGACTCTGTCAACCCATTCACCGAAACACGTAGTGGAGGTTCCTCGACAATGCTCAGAAAACTTGCCCTCGCGCTTCTCTTCGTCAGCTTCGGCGCCATCACCGCGTTGGCCGCCGATGTTAGCGGCAAATGGACCGGAACCGTGACCACACCCCGCGGCGATCAGCAGATCACCTTCAACTTCAAGGTGGACGGCGCGGCTCTCACCGGCACCATCACTACGCCGCGAGGCGACACCGACATCACCGACGGCAAAGTGGACGGAGATAACATCTCGTTCACGCAGAAGCTCAGCTTCAACGGCAACGACATCACCATCAACTACTCCGGCAAGGTGGATGGCGACAGCATCAAGTTCACCCGCCAGATGGGCGATCGCCCCGCCAGTGAGTTCACGGCTACTCGCGCCAAGGAAGGCCAGTAGAGCCGGTTCCAGCTCTGCACCATTCGAGCATGGCGGATTACGCTCAAAGCCGCGCGAACCGCCGCGCTCGTTCAACAGTCCCCTGATTTCCTTCATCGCGCCAGAGATCCTGCCCTCACCTCAATGACGCGAAAATCCGTGTCGCGGTCGTTCAGCGTGAGCAGGATCTTGCCGGTTCCGTCGGCGACGAAGCTCGATCCGCCGTAGGTCTGCCCGGCCCAGGGCCCGTGCGTCATCTCGCCCACCAGGTCCACGCCGGCCATGGGGCAGCGCACCTGCGCCGCACGCTGCTTCACCAGGGCTTCAAGGACCTTGGAATGCTGCGGCCACCGATCGTCCGGCGCGGCCCAGCCGTACGGCACCAGCATCAGGTCCGGCTTGAGCGCCTTCATACGGTTCACAAAAGCATCGGTGAAGGTGTCGGCGCAAATCAGCACTGCGATGCGGCCAAACTCGGTGTCCACCACGCCAATGTCCTCGGGCCGCCCCTCTGAGTAGGGCGGAGTCATCAGCTCCGGCAGCACATTGATCTTGCGGTGCTTCCACAGGAGCTTGCCGGTTTTGTCCACCAGGATGGCGGAATCGTACAGTTTGTCGCCGTCCTTCTCATCCAGTCCGATGGCGATCATGATGTGGTGGTTTCGCGCCAGTTCGGCGATGCGATTGCTGTCAGATCCGGGGATGGGCGTGGCCATGCGGTGCGCGTCGGGATTCTCCCAGCCCAGGATGGACGACTCGGGAAAAATGGCGATGTCGGCGTGCTGCGCCTCCGCCTGGTCCAGCGCGTATTCAATGCGGCGGAAGTTGCCGTCGCGGTCGCTGTCGATTACCAGAATCTGGCAGATGGCAAGGCGGACGGTGCGCGGCGGCGCGGCATACGCCACAGGCAACAGGAGCGGAAACAGCAGGCAGAGCAGAAGCTTCTTCATGGAAGAATCCCTGGCGAGAATGGTCAACCCGATGATACGCGAGCGTGTTTGACCGACGCCGATTCCGGCTAAGCCGTCGCGGTTCGGGCCACATCCTCGAGCCCTCGCGCCTCAATCTCGAATTCGCGAATCTTATACTTCTGGATCTTGCCGGAAAGCGTGGCCGGAAAATCGGTGACGAACCGGATGTACGCAGGAATCTTGTAATACGCGATCTGGCCCTCGCACCACGCGCGCATCTCTTCCTCGGTGGCTTCCACGCCGGGCCGCAGCCGCACCCATGCCACCACGATCTCTCCCAGGCGCGCGTCCGGGATTCCGACTACCTGCGCCTCACCAACCTTGGGATGGGTGTACAGAAACTCCTCCACTTCGCGCGGGTAAATGTTTTCGCCGCCGCGGATGATCACGTCGCGCGAGCGCCCCGTGATGCGCAGGCAGCTGTCTTCCCGCATCACGCCCAGGTCGCCGGTCCGCAGCCAGCCGTCTTCGCGGATCACCTGCGCCGTGCCTTCGGGATCACCGTCATAGCCCTTCATCAGCGCATATCCGTCGACGCAGATCTCACCCTGCTCACCGCGCGGCAGCGTTTCGCCGGTTTCGGTGGAAATAACCCTGATTCCGGTCTGCGGCATGGCGCGGCCCACTGTATTCACGCGCACCTCAATGGTGTCCGCCGCATCGCTCATCGTCACCACCGGCGAGGTTTCCGTTTGCCCGTAGGCGATGACCAGCTCGCGGATGTGCATCTCATTCAGGACGCGTTTCATCAGCTCGATGGGACATGGCGCACCGCTCATCATGCCGGTGCGCAGGCTGGTCAAGTCGTATTCGGTAAAGTTCGGGAGGCCGAATTCGGCCACGTACATCGCGGGGACGCCATAGACGCTGGTTGCGCGCTCGTGATGCACGGCCTCCAGCGTTGCCCTGGCATCGAACGTCCAGTTGGGCAGGATGATGGCCGCGCCCGAGTTCACCGCGCTCATGGTGCCGATAACGCAGCCGAAGCAGTGGAACAGCGGCACCGGGACAACGATTTTGTCCTTCTCGGTGTAATGGAACCCCTGCGCCAGGAACTGGCCGTTGTTCACCACGTTGTGATGGGTCAGCATCACGCCCTTGGGGCTGCCGGTGGTTCCGCTGGTGTACTGGATGTTGGCGATGTCATTCACGGAAACGGAGTCAGGCAGACGCCCTTCGGCATCAAGCAGCGCCGGCCACTCCGGCGTGTCGAAGTAGATTACGTGCTCCAGCGCCAGCTCGTGCCCATGCCGCGCGCGTCCCAGAATTTCCTCGTAGTCGGCGTGCTTGTCCTTGTGCCACAGGAACAGCGCCTTCATGTGCGACCGCACCAGGGTGTACTGCAACTCGTGCGAGCGATATGCCGGGTTGACGTTGACCAGCGAGGCTCCGGCGCGGGCGCAGCCCATGTGCATCAAGATCCATTCGATGCAGTTGGTGGACCACAGCCCCACGCGATCGCCTTCGCGAATGCCCAGCGACCACAGCCCACGCGCTACGCAGTCGGCCGCAAGGCTCAATTCGGCCCAGGTCATGCGCGCGCCCTGGTGGCGTGAGATGACTGCCGGCCGGTCCGGGAAGCGCTCCGCGGTCCGCGTCAGCAGATCGCCGACGGTGAGTTCCAGCAGCGGCCGGCCTTCTCCGCGGGATTCGCTCAGTGAGTTTAAATCAATTTGCATCGGAGCTTTCCAGGAAATGACCATTGCAGTCTAAACCCGGCATTCATGCGGCCGTGTGTGATTCTGCTCACAGCCGGAGAGATCCGAACAACAGCATACAGTGGTCTTCAGGCTTTGCGAGCAGCGCGCGGCCGTGCACTTGCGAGCGCGTTCGTTTGTGACGGGGTTCACAGCGCAGGGCCCAGCACGAGCCGAATGTATTGTCATGTCCAAATCGCGCCGTCAGTTTCTGCAATCGGGTGCCGCATTGGCCGCGGGTTTCGCGGCCGCGCCGCGAATGCTTGAGCCACAAGCCGCGCCTGCGCCATCCGCCATGGCGCCGGCAACCGTTCAGGTCCCGCGCATGCAGTTCGGCCCGGCCCAGATCAGCCGGCTCGTCCTGGGCGTCAACCCGCTCTACGGTTTCGCTCATTACAACGGCAACTTCGGCCGCTCCATGGCGGAGTGGTACACCCAGGACCAGGTGTGCGAAACCCTGCACCGCGCCAATGCGTTCGGCATTAACGCTTTCAACTATGTGAACATCGGCCGTGCCCCGCAAGATCTGGCTCGCTTTCAGTCCGAAGGCGGACGGATGCACCTCATCATCCAGGTCACGGCGCGCGATGATGAGACCGCTCTCGTGAAAAACCTCAAGCCGCTGGCATTGCAACGCCGCGGCGAAGAAATCGACGTCGCTTTTCGCAATGGAACCATGGCCGCCGAGCGCGACTGGTGCAAACGAGTCCGCGACCTCGGCGTGATGGTCGGAGTGGGCACTCACAAGCCCGAAGTCATCGCGATGGTCGAGGAGCAGGGCTGGGACATCGACTTCTACGCCGGCTGCGTTTACAACCGCACGCGCACGGAGGCCGAATGGAAACAGACGCTCAACGGCCAGATGATGGAGATGCCGCACGATATCTACATGCAGAGCGATCCGGCGCGCATGTTTGCCGTAATGCGCCAGACCCGGAAACCGTGCTTCGCCTTCAAGATTCTGGCCGCCGGGCGAATTGAGGGCGACCAGGTCGCTGCGGCCTTCCGCACCGCGTTTCAGAGCATCAAGCCCATCGACGGCGTCTACATTGGCGTTTACCCGCGCTACAAGGACGAGATCAGGGAAAACGCCGAGATTGTGTGCGGGATTCTCGGCGCCGCGTGAGCTGCGCGATGGCAGATGCTATATTCCGCTCACCGTGACCCAACCGCCCGATTCTGCCGAGCGAAAGATCGCCTCGATCACCCGCATATTCGCGATGCCCGCCTCCAGCGGCACCGGCACTTGACCGCCCTCGAGGATCGCCTTCGAAAACGCGTCGCCTTGCATGGTGTACTGGTCCGCCGTGGGAAACTCCTCCATCTGGATGCCGCTGCCGGTGAGGTCGCCGGTCTCGTCCACCCACAGCCGCGTGGGCCGGTCCGGGGGCGCGTTGAACGGAATTTCGATTTCGATCCGCCCCTTTGTTCCCACAAAGTGCACGCGCTGGTAGGGCACGGTCTGTGTGCTGACGGTGAAGATGGCATGGCCGCGGTCGAACTCGAGCAGCGCCGAGGTCAGCCGGTCGGTGCCCAGCGCCGGGTCGCGCTCGATAAGCCCGACAACGCGCTTCGGCTCCGCTGCGAAGCCTGTGCGCGCCGCCTGGATGCAATAGCAGCCGATGTCGTAAAGCGCGCCGCCGCCTGTTTCCACCTGGTTGCGAATGTTTTTCGGGTCCGCATTGAAGTAGCTGAACCACGCCATGACGGCGCGCAACTCGCCGATACGCCCCGAACGCAGCAACTCCTCCGTCCGCAGCCATTGCGTAAAGCTGCGGATCATGAAGGCTTCGCCGATTTTTACCCCCGTCCGCGCCTGCACCGGAAGCAGGCTCTCGGCCTCGGCCACCGTTATGCTCAGCGGCTTCTCGCACAGCACGTGCTTGCCGGCTTCGGCAGCTTTCGCGGTCCACGGAATGTGAAGCTGATTCGGCAAAGGATTGTAGATGGCGTCGATCTCCGGATCAGCCAGCAATTCCTCGTAGGATCCGTAAGCCTTCTCGATTCCGAGCTGCGTGGCCGCGGATTCCGCCCGTTTCAGGTCGCGAGACGCAATCGCCGTCACCACCGAATTTTGCCCCAGCAGCATCGCGGGAATCACTTTCTTCACTCCGATTGCCGCCGTGCTCAATATGCCCCAACGTACTTTTTTCGCCATGCGGTCCATGATAAGCCGCGGAAAGGAGGTCGAACTTCACAGTTCGGGGTTCCTGGTCGTCGAGCCGAGTTCAGTTCCAGATCGCGGTTTGGTGACTTATGTCACCTGACTCGCATCCCGATCTTTGCTATTCTCGATGCAAAGCCCGAAACTTCCGCCCCCTCCCGCATGGGCTCTTTCGCACGATCAGGCCTTCGGTTTCAGGGGCTCCATGATTCAGGAGTCGCATGTCCGTTCTAACCATGCCCGCCAAGCCAGCCGATCAAAAGTCTCTTGTCCCGGCTTCCGTCTCCCGCAGCATGAGGATTGTTACCGGCGTCGCTTGCCGGCCGCTCAGCGTGCCGCCATGGGCAATCGTGGTCGCTGTGGCTGTGCTGGCCTTTGGCGGATTTCTCATTGGCCGCCAGCGCCCCGCGCATCATTACGTGTCCTATTTCGGCTACCCCATGGTGCTGGACACCACCACGGGAAAGGCGTGCTACGCCGTTCCGCCGCCTCCCGTAAAACCGGCCACCGCAGCCGACCCATCTTTTCCTATTGACGGCACCTCAAACCAGCTGGACATTCAGACGACCGCCGGTGACCAGGTCCCCCTCTGCGGTCAGCAATAGGGCCGGGAAGCAGAGCACTGGAGGCGCCAGAATTTTCGCGTTTTCTGGTAACAGCCTTGCGAACTGGACCGAACGAACGATCCTGGACTCGGGTGACGTGTTCTTGAAAGCTGCGCTACAGGCCCACAAGCTCATCCGCTCCAGCAACTTTTAGAGCTTGGCGGCGCCTGCGTTTTGCGCTGAAATACTTCAGCTCGTGACATCGGATTGAACCGCAATTCAGATTCCATTTTGCGTATTTGCCCCATTTCGCGGAGCGGCGAAGTTCATCCCGGCGTTCCGGATGGGCGCGGCTCCTCCAGATGTACAGGTCGACAAACCGCCTTGCAGCGATGACTCGAACGCGTTCGTGCCGGCGTTCAGCGCGATTCGATGGATGCTTCATGCCGATGCCGCCCCCTTCGTGCGGCGTGCTAATGGATGGGCATGAAGACCTCCTTTCGTGTTGGGTAATGTCGCGAGTCCCGCTTAAGTTCCCGGAAAGAATTCGCGCCACCGCGCGCAAAACCGCAGCCGCCCACGGCCCGCGATCAGATTCCCCTTTGCAACCAGGAATTGTGGCGGGCGGGCGCGGGCGGATTCCTCAACGCCGGCAAGACATTCAGCGATGCCTGCCGGGCATCTGCAATGGGCATCCACTGCGATGGGACGGCCGGCGGTGGACATTGCGCCAACGTGAGTGCTGGCGATGGTCTGGCCGGCAAACGCTCTTACTGCACTGCGGAGAAGTCCGTCGGCCGCATGAACACTTCTTCGACATCGTAAGCGCCATTCACCTGTTTGATGAGAGGAACAGCAGCTTGCCGGTAAGGGAGAAACGCCGGGTCGGCGTGTAACGCATCCCAGTTTTTTTGAGCATCCTCCTGGCTGGGATGGGCGATAAGGTAAACAAACGTGTCTTTCCAGGCG